>NZ_JAYRPE010000072.1:0-130213 GCF_041911315.1 Xanthobacter sp.
GGACGCCGCCTGCGCCGACCTCGCCCGCAACGGCATCGCCGCCCGCGCCATCGTCGCCGACCTTGCGGCGGACGACGGGGCGGAGCGTCTGGCCGAAGCGGCCGGCGACGGCATCGACATCCTCGTCAATGCCGCCGGCATGAACCTGCGCCAGCCGTTCGGCGCGGTGACGCGGGAGGCCTTCGACCTGCACATGGCCGTGCATGTGCGCGCGCCGTTCATACTGGTGCAGAAGCTCGCGCCGGCCATGGCGGGGCGGGGGTGGGGGCGCGTTCTCAACATCGCGTCGCTGCAATCCTTCCGCGCCTTTCCCAATTCCGCGCCCTATGGCGCGGCGAAGGGGGCCGTCGCCCAGCTCACGCGGGCCATGGCGGAGGAATGGTCGCGCCATGGCATCACCGCCAATGCCATCGCCCCCGGCTTCTTCCCCACCGCGCTCACCCAGGCGGTGTTCGAGGACGCGGCGCGCGCCGCTCACAATGCGGCCCAGACCGCCATTGGCCGCAACGGGCGGCTGGAGGATCTGGTGGGTCCCGCCGTTTTCCTCGCCTCCGACGCCGGGGCCTACGTCACCGGCCAGGTGCTGGCGGTGGACGGCGGCTTCACCGCCAAATAGCGCCCCGAGATGAAAGCCCGATCATGAAAGCTCTGGTCTATACCGGCCCCCACCGGCTGGAGTTCCGCAGCGAGCCCGAGCCCCTGCCCGCCAACGATGAGGTGCTGGTGCGGGTAGAGGCGGTGGGAATCTGTGGCTCGGACATGCACGCCTATCACGGGCACGACACGCGGCGCCCGGCGCCGCTGGTGCTGGGCCACGAGGCGGCGGGGCGCATCGCCTCCGGGCCACGGGCGGGACAGCGCGTCGCCGTCAATCCGCTTGTCACCTGCGGCACCTGCTCGGCCTGCGAGGCGGGGCGCGCGCACCTGTGCTCCGACCGGCAGATCCTCTCCATGCCGCCGCGCCCCGGCGCGTTTGCGGAGCTGGTGCGGGTGCCGGAGCGCAATCTGGTGCCCATCCCCGACGATTTCCCCGTCGCCCACGCCGCGCTCGCCGAGCCGGTGGCGGTGAGCTACCACGCGGTGAACCAGGGCGCGCGCCTTCTGGGCATGCCCCTGTCCGCCGCCCGCTGCCTCGTGCTCGGGGGAGGGGCCATCGGCCTTGCGGCGGCGCTTGTGATGGCCATGCAGGGAGCCGCCGAGATCTTCGTCGCCGAGCCCAATGCGGCGCGGCGGGCCACGGTGGAGCGCGCCGGCCGCTTCCGCTGCTACGCGCCGGAGGAGGGCGGAGAGCCGAAGGATGGCAGCATTGATCTCGTGATCGATGCGGTGGGCGCGGTCGCGACCCGCGCGGCGGCCTGCCGGCTCGTGCGGCCGGGGGGCGTCATTGTCCATGCGGGGCTTCTGCCCGGCACGGAGGGGCTCGACATCCGCCGCATCACGCTTCAGGAGATCATCGTCTCCGGCACCTATTGCTACACGCCCGCCGACTTCCGAGCGACGGTGGACGCGCTCTCCTCGGGGCGCCTTGGCGGCCTCGGCTGGATCGAGGAACGCGGATTCGCGGAGGCCATTTCCGCCTTCGCCGACATCGATGCCGGCCGCACCGGCGCGGCGAAGATCGTCCTGCGGCTCTGACCGCCGACGCGCCCCGGCCGGTCCGGGGCGCTTTCCTCATCCCTCGATCCTGTCCCCGTCTGCGGTACCGGCGCAGGCGCCGGTGCCGCGCGGCCAGACCTGCTCTTCATTCGAAAAACCAGAAAGAACGCCGGGACCCGACGGGCCGCTTGACAGGGTTTTGTTCGCAGTTTTATGTACTATATCTTATATAAGACTTGGCCGACACAGGCCGGCCGAGACGACAAGGAGGAGGCAAGCGTGAGTGCGCCGCAACTGTTGGTTCACGAGAAGAAGGACACCGTGGGTGTCGTCGTGGTGGAAGGCCTGAAGGCCGGCACCGACATGCTGTGCGTGGTGACGCACGACAATTCGGCGTTCCACCTCACCTCCAAGATGGACGTGCCTATCGGCCACAAGGTCGCCCTCACGGACATCAAGGCCGGGGACACCATCTGGAAGTACGGCCAGGACATCGGCATCGCCAAGGCCGACATCGCCAAGGGCGAGCACGTCCACATCCACAATGCCAAGACCAAGCGCTGGTGAGGGAAGAAATGTCCAACATCGCCATGTTCCACGCCCAGACCGCGCCCAACCCCTTCCGCGGCGGCGCGCCCGACCAGCTCATCACCAAGGCGACTCCCAAGGCGCTCGCCTCGGCCGACTATGCCAACGCCACCGTCCGCGGCTGGCGCCGCGAGAACGGCCGGGTGGGCGTGCGCAACCACGTCGTCATCCTGCCCCTCGACGACCTCTCCAACGCCGCCTGCGAGGCGGTAGCCGCCCACGTGAAGGGCACCATGGCGCTGCCCCACGCTTATGGCCGCCTGCAGTTCGGTGAGGATCTGGAAATCCACTTCCGCACCCTCATCGGCATCGGCTCCAACCCGAACGTCGCCGCCGTGGTGGTGATCGGCATCGAGGACCAGTGGACCAACCGGGTGGTCGAGGGCATCGCCAAGACCGGCAAGCCGGTGGTGGGCTTCGGCATCGAGCTCAACGGCGACATCGCCACCGTGGCCAAGGCCTCCTACGAGGCCAAGCGCTTCGTGCAGTGGGCCAACGAGCTGCCGCAGGAGGACTGCCCCCTCTCCGACCTGTGGATCTCCACCAAGTGCGGTGAGAGCGACACCACCACGGGCCTGTCCTCCTGCCCCACCGTGGGCAACATGTACGACAAGCTGATCCCGCACGGCATCTACGGCGTGTTCGGCGAGACCTCGGAAATCACCGGCGCCGAGCACCTGTGCAAGGAGCGCGCGGCCACCCCGGAAGTGGCCGAGAAGTGGTTCAAGATGTGGAAGTCCTACCAGGACGACGTGATCGAGGCCCACAAGACCGACGATCTCTCCGACAGCCAGCCCACCAAGGGCAACATCGCCGGCGGCCTCACCACCATCGAGGAGAAGGCGCTGGGCAATCTCGAGAAGATCGGCCGCGAGTGCCGCTACATCGACGCCCTCGAGCCGGCCGAGGCTCCCGCCAAGGGCCCCGGCCTCTATTACATGGACACTTCCTCCGCGGCGGCCGAATGCGTGACGCTGATGGCGGCGGCGGGCTACGTGATCCACACCTTCCCCACCGGGCAGGGCAACGTGATCGGTAACCCCATCGTCCCGGTCATCAAGATCTCGGGCAACCCGCGCACCATCCGCACCATGGGCGAGCATATCGACGTGGACGTGTCGGGCGTGCTGCGTCGGGAGATGACCATTCCGGAGGCCGGCGACGCGCTCATCGACATGATCGTGCGCACCGCCAACGGGCGCCTCACGGCGGCTGAATCCCTCGGCCACCGCGAGTTCGTGATGACCAAGCTCTACCGCAGCGCGTGAGGGCAGGGCGGCCGGGAGCGGCTGCCTTCTCCGCTCACAAAAAGGGCCACCGGCAGGATATGCCGGCGGCCCTTTTCTGTTTCCCGGTCTCAGGCGGCGGAGCGGCGCTGCAGATCTTCCAGCAGGTCGGCGGGGATGGTGATGCCCTCGGCCTCGCTCACGGCCCGTGCCTTCAGCCGCCGCTCGCCGGGCAGGCGCGTTCCCTCCTGCCCCAGGATGGCGCCGAGGAGCAGCTCCAGCCTCACGAGATAATCCGGCCCGCCCAACCGCACCGGGTCCATCACCAGGAACAGGTGGCCGATGGCGGGGGAGGGGCCCTCCGCGGTGAAGAAAGACGCCGCCTCGAAGCCGAACTGGCCGCCGGTGAGGGCGGCGGCGAGGATCTCCACCATCAGCACCAGCGCCGCTCCCTTGGCATCGCCGATGGGCAGCATGGTGCCGGCCAGCGCAGCCTTGGGATCGGTGGTGGGGTTGCCCTGCGCATCGAGCGCCCAGTCGTCGGGAATGGCATTGCCGCGCTGGGCGGCGACCATGATCTTGCCGCGCGCCACCTTGCTCAGGGAGGCGTCGATGACGAGGGGGGCTGCATCCTTGCGCGGGGTGGCAAAGGCGATGGGATTGGTGCCGAACACCCCGGCCTGACCGCCCCACGGCGCGATGGCCTGCGGCGAGTTGGAGAAGGCGAGGGCGGCCAGCCCCCGCTCCGCCATCTGCTCCACGTGATGGCCCATGACGCCCGCATGGTGCGAGGCGAACACCGATACCGCGACGATGCCGCTCTCGGCGATGCGGCCGGCGGCGGCATCGAGCCCGGCGGCGATGGCGGGAAAGGCGAGGCCTTCGCGGGCATCCACCCGCAGGGTGGAGACGGAGGTCCATTCGAGCGCCGGCTCCGCCTGTCCCTTCACCTTGCCGGAGCGGATCTGGTCCGCATAGGCCGGCAGGCGGGAGAGGCCGTGGCTGGCGATGCCGTCCGCGTCCGCCGCCACCAGGGCCTCGGCGGTCGCATCCGCCGCCGTGCGGCCGGCGCCGGCCGCGATCAGCACCGCGCGGGCGAGGGCGCGGGCCGCGTGGAGGGAGAGTTGCTCGCTCATGCCGCCTTCTCCTGAAGCACCTGCGCCACCGCGACGGCCACCGCCTCGCTGACTCGCACGTTGGATTCCACGGTGACGCCCGCAATGTGCGGGGTGAGGATGAGGTTGGGCACGCCCTCAAGCGGGCCGCCGCCGGGCAGGGGCTCCGTCTCGAACACGTCCAGCATGGCGCCGGCGAGCCGACCCGCTTTCAGCGCTTCGGCCAGCGCCGCCTCGTCCACCACGCCGCCGCGTGCGGCATTGATGAGCACCGCATCCGGCCGCATGCGGGCGAGGGCGTCGGCGCCGATGAGGCCGCGCGTTTCGGCGGTCAGCGGCACGTGGAGGCTCACCGCATCGGCGTCCCGCAGCACTGCGTCGAGCGAGGCCGGGCGCGCGCCGTTCGCGGCGAAGGCGGGATTGCCGGCATCGAGGAAGGGATCGTGGGCGATCACGTCCATGCCCAGGGCCACGGCGCGCCGCGCCGTCTCCCGCGCGATGGCGCCGAAGCCGACGAGGCCGAGGATGCTGCCGGAGGTTTCCCGCCCCATGAGGCGCGTGCGTGGCCAGGCGCCGCCCGCGACCTCGGCGGAGGCGTGGTAGGCGCCGCGCAGCAGCATCATCACGCCGCAGATGACATATTCGGCCACCGCCAGATCGTTGGCGCCGGTGGCCGGACGCACGGCGATGCCACGGGCGCGGCAGGCCTCCACGTCGATATTGTCGAGGCCGACACCGAGCCGCCCCACCACCTCCAGCCGGGGCGCCGCCGCGAGCAGCGCTCCGCGCACCTGCGTGCGGTTGCGGACGATGAGGGCGCGCGCATCCTTGAGGAGGGCGTGCAGGGCGTCGGGCTGGTCCACCAGCGCCGGGTCGTAATGGACCTTGTGACGGCCGCGCAGCGCGGCGAGCGCCGCCTCGTCCATGAACTCGGTGACGACGATGTCGGGCATGGGCGTTTCCGGTTGTCGTTTTCGGATATTGTCGTTCGGGGCGCGGAACGAGGGCATTGCATGCGCTTCTATTCCGTTATCATATATAAGATATGAGACTGACGGGTGTTGCAAGCTCCACGGGGGGAGATGCAAGCCGGGCCAGCCGCACCTATAAGCGTCGGAGACGGACGCGCCGGACCAGGGGGCAAGACCATCGTGAGCAAGCCAAGCATTGCCGCCGGGGCCGAGCCCCGCAGGGCGCAGGAGAGAAGCCCGGCCGGCGCCGCCCATCGCGGCGAGGGGGAGGGACTCGAATCCAAGCCGCTCTACCGGCAGGTCCGCGAGACCCTGATCCGCCGCATGGTGGATGGCGTGTGGGCGCCCGGAGAGCCCCTGCCCAGCGAGATCCAGCTCGCCGCGGAACTCGGGGTCAGCCAGGGCACGGTGCGCAAGGCGTTGGACGAGATGGCGGCGGAGAACATCGTCGTGCGCCGGCAGGGCCGCGGCACCTTTGTCGCCCGCCACGACGAGGAGCGCATCCTGTTCCAGTTCTTCAAGCTGGTGGGGGATGACGGGGAGCGCCACTTTCCCGAAAGCCGGGTGCTCGGCATCGAGAGAGCCAAGGGCACGGTCGCCGAATGCGGCGCCCTTGCCTTGCCGCGCAACGGGCGCGTCCTGCGCATCCGCCGCCTGCGCACGTTCGATGGCGCGCCGCTCATCATCGAGAGCCTGATCCTGCCCGACCAGATGTTCCCAGGCCTCGCCGATGCGCCCGTGCCGAACAATCTCTACGGCCTCTACGCGCAGCGCTACGGCATCACCGTGGCGCGGGCGCGGGAGCAGCTGAAGGCCGTCGGCGCGGATTCCGACACTGCGGCGATGCTCAATGTGGAGCCCGGCGCGCCGGTGCTGCTGATCGACCGCCTCGCCTATTCGCTCGACGGCACGCCGGTGGAATGGCGCATCAGCTTCTGCCTGACAGCCGGTTTCCACTATCTCTCCGACCTGACCTGATTTTCACAAATCATTGATCCTGTTGGATCTTGCGGCGTGAGGCGGCCGTGGGCGTGGCGCGACAAAACTTATGTCTTATATATGATAGTAGATGACCTTTACAGGCCTACCGGCCTTGTCTATCGTCATCACACCTGAGGCGGCGCGACAGGCGTCCGCGGCCAGCAGGAAGAGCCGAAGAACGGCGGGGCGGATGCGCCATTTCGCTCGCCCCGACCGCGGGATCCCAACAGACACGACAAGGCCTGCCGCCCCGCCAAGGGTGGTCAGGCCCCATGAAGACCGGGAGCAGAAACGACGCCTCGCCAGAACGGCCAATAAAGGCCGCGGCGACAGGTCCCAAGGGAGGGATGCATGGGTTCGCAGAAACCTCTTCTGGAGGTGAGTGGCGTAACGCTGCAGTACAAGACGCCGAATCTACTCGTCACCGCCACCTACAGGGTGGATTTCAACGTTCTCGAGGGCGACCGCTTCATCCTCTTGGGGCCGTCCGGCTGCGGGAAATCCACCCTGCAGAAGGCCGTCGGCGGCTACATCACGCCCACGGAGGGCGAGATGCGCCTCAAGGGGCAGGTGATCCGCGCCCCCGGGCCGGACCGCATGATGGTGTTCCAGGAATTCGACCAGCTGCTGCCCTGGAAGACCGTGCGCCAGAACGTGGCCTTCGCCCTCACCGCCGCCCGCAAGCTGAAGGGCAAGGAGGCGGACGAGCGGGCCATGCACTACATCGAGAAGGTCAACCTCACCAAGTTCGCGGACACCTATCCGCACATGCTCTCCGGCGGCATGAAGCAGCGCGTGGCCATCGCCCGCGGCATGGCCATGGAACCGGACATCCTCTTGATGGACGAGCCCTTCGCTGCGCTGGATGCGCTGACGCGCCGGAAGATGCAGGACGAGCTGCTGCAATTGTGGGCGGACACGCGCTTCACCGTGCTGTTCGTCACCCATTCCATTGCCGAGGCCATCAAGATCGGCAACCGCATCCTCCTGCTCTCGCCCCATCCCGGCCGGGTGAAGGCGGAGATCAACAGCACCACCGATCCCAAGGACGCCGCGCTTCTCGAGCAGCGCATCCAGCACATGCTGTTCGCCGACGAGGCGAAGGAGATCATCGATGCCTGAGGTCGCCACCCTGAAGGTCATTCCCATCACCGAGCCGCGTCCGGAAATCTATCGCGAGGACATGCCGGCCGACGCCATGACGGTGGTGGAAAAGCCGCTTTCCACCTGGGAGCTGCTCTACAACTGGAGCTTCTTCCGCAAGCTCATCATTCTCGCCGCGCTGGCATTGGCCTGGGAAATCTACGGGCGCGTCCTCAACAACGACCTGCTCTTTCCCACCTTCAGCGCCACCGTCTCCGCCTTCTTCGCCAACGTGATGAACGGCGTGCTGCCGGAACGCGCGTGGGGGTCGCTGCGGGTGCTGCTGATGGGATACGCCATCGGCATCACGCTGGCGGCAGTGCTGACGGCGCTCGCCATCGCCTCGCGCATCGGCACGGATTTCCTGGAGACCATGACCTCCATGTTCAATCCGCTGCCGGCCATCGCGCTCTTGCCGCTGGCGCTGATCTGGTTCGGGCTCGGCACCGCCAGCCTGGTCTTCGTTCTGGTGCATTCGGTGACGTGGGCCATCGCCCTCAACACCCATTCCGGCTTTCTCTCGGTGAGCCGGACGCTGAAGATGGTGGGTCGGAACTACGGGCTGAGGGGGCCGCGCTTCATCGCCACCATCCTCATCCCGGCGGCGTTTCCCTCCATCCTCACGGGGCTGAAGATCGGCTGGGCGTTCGCATGGCGCACGCTGATCGCGGCGGAGCTGGTGTTCGGCGTGTCGTCGGGGTCCGGCGGTCTCGGCTGGTTCATCTTCGAGAACAAGAACATGCTGGATATAGCCAACGTGTTCGCCGGTCTGCTCACAGTCATCCTCATCGGCCTCGTGGTGGAAAACCTGATCTTCCAGACCATCGAGCGCCACACCATCCAGCGCTGGGGCATGCAGGCCTGAGCGGTTTCGGTAGGTGTGAAGCTTGGACCGCCCTTACTCAAGGGCGGTCCTGTACTTGAGGTGGGCGGTGAAGCTCTCGCGATATTCCACGCGCCGCCCATCGAGCGCGTGGGCGACGCGCCGCACCTCCAGAACCGGGGCGCCCGTCGCGATGCCGAGATGCTGCGCCATGGTGGCATCCGCCACCGCCATGCCCACCTCGTCTTCGGTGCGCATGATGGTGACGCCGCAGCGCTCCTGATAGAAGACGTAGACCTCCTCCACGATATCCTCGCCAGTCTCCAGCCCCAGCGCGGCGAAGGTCTGCGCCGGCAGCGCCAGGCGCTCGTAGACCAGCGGCTGGCCCTTCTCGCTGCGGATGCGCGTGAGCGCCAGCACCTTGCCATTGGCGTCGAGATCGAGCTGCCGGCGCTCTTCGGCGCTGGCCGCGCGAACGGTCTGGGTGAGGAGATGCGCCACCGGATCGAGCGGGCGTCCATCCCCATGCACGAACCGCAGGAAGCGAAAGCGCGACTTGGCGCTGGAGTGGGGCACCACCCGCGTGCCGCGTCCGTGCTGGCGCTCCAGAAGCCCGTGGATCACCAGTTCCTCGGTGGCCTTGCGGATGGTGCCGATGGACACGCCCAGCTCGCCGCAGAGCTGCTGCTCGCTCGGCAGGTAGCCGCCGGGCTTCCAGACGCCATCGATGATGCGCTTCAGCAGCAGGTCGCGCGTCTGCTGGTAGAGCGGCCGCGCCTCGATGGCGGCGGAACGGGCGCTGGTGGGGGTGGCGGATTCCGATGTCATATATATGACCTAAGACTATTGACACCTGTCTTGCCGAGGGTACTCTGCCCCTGCCGACACTCAATCGGAAAATGGTCGCGCGCCGGATCGAAGCCGAGCGGACATGTCCATCGGCCTTTGATCCCGAAACGAAAACAAGACCGCACGCCTTGAGCGCGCGGCCAAGGCAGCCCCAGGCGTGCCGGCTGCGAGGCGCCAGGGAGCTTGCCACCAGGGAGAACGCAATGGGTCTCTTCTTCAAACGCGCGGCTGTGTTCGCCGCCGCAGCGCTTGCCCTCGTTCCGCTGTCGCTCGCCGCAGGGACGGCGCGTGCGGAAACCGGAACGGTCCGCCTCGCCAAGCAGTTCGGCATCTCCTATCTGCCGATGACGGTGATGGAGGAGCTGAACCTCATCGAGAAGCAGGCGAGCGCCAAGGGCTTCGCGCTGAAGACCGAATGGCTGCGCTTCACCGGCGGCTCGGGCATGAACGAGGCCCTCATCTCCGGCAATCTGGATATCGCCGCCGGCGGCGTTGGGCCGATGCTCACCATCTGGGCCCGCACGCGCGGCAATCTCAAGGTGAAGGGCATCGCAGCGCTGAACGCCATGCCGCTCTACCTCGTCTCGGTGAACCCGAACGTGAAGACCATCAAGGACTTCACCTCCGCCGACAAGATCGCCCTGCCGGCGGTGAAGACCTCCATCCAGGCGGTGACGCTGCAGATGGCCGCCGAGCAGGCCTTCGGCACGGGCCAGCAGAACAAGCTGGATTCCCTCACCGTCTCGATGGGCCACCCGGATGCCCAGCTCACCATGATGGGCGGCAAGTCCGAGGTCACCGCGCATTTCGGCTCTTCCCCCTTCCAGGAGCTGGAGCTGAAGGACCCGCGCGCCCACAAGGTGCTGGACAGCTATCAGGTGCTCGGCGGGCCGCACACCTTCAACGTCATCTGGGCCACCGAGAAGTTCGCCACCGAGAACCCCAAGGCCCTCGCCGCCGTCCTCGCCGCGTTGGAGGAGGCCAATGCGCTGATCCGCAAGGATCCTGCCGCCATGGCCGCGCTGTGGATCAAGGCCGAGGGCTCCAAGATGAGCGTGGACGAGGCGGTGGCCATCATCAAGTCGCCGGAGAACGAGTGGACCACCACCCCGAAGAAGGTGCTGTCCTATCTCGATTACATGCACCGGGCCGGCCTCGTCGGCGCCACCACCAAGGACTGGAAGGACATCTTCTTCCCCGCCATCCACGGTGCGGCGGGGGGCTGAAGATCTCCTTGGCCGGGCGCGCGGCCATCGCGTGCCTTCCCGTCGCGGGCGGCAGCCTGCGGCGTCTCAAGAAGCCTTCAGGACGAACGACATGACGAGCACGAGCCAGAACGGGCGGCCGGCGGCAGCGCCGGCCGAGGAGACCCTGCGCGTCCGCGTGTGGCGGGGCCAGGCCGACGGCGCCTTCGAGGACTTCGTGGTGCCGCGCCGCGCCAGCCAGACCGTTCTCGACGTGGTGACGGAGATCCAGCGCGCGCAGGACCCGACGCTCTCCTACCGCTTCGCTTGCCGGGTCGGCATGTGCGGCTCCTGCGCGATGGTGGTGAACGGGCGGCCGCGCTGGACCTGCCGCACCCGGGTTTCCGAGGCTCTGGACGGTGACATTCTCGTGCTGGAGCCCCTGCGCAACCTGCCGATCGTGAAGGACCTGACGGTCGACATGGTCCCCTTCTTCGAGAAATGGCGCGACGCCCACGGCGCCTTCGAGCCGGGCGAGGCGCCGCCCGCGGATTTCGCACCGGTGCGGCCCGACAGCCCGAAGCGCAAGGCCGCCGACGCCGGCGTCGAATGCATCAATTGCGGCGTGTGCTATTCCGCCTGCGACGTGGTGGCCTGGAACAAGGACTATCTCGGCCCCGCCGCCCTCAACCGCGCCTGGACGCTGGTCAATGACGAGCGCGACCGGGGCAATGCGGCGCGGCTCGCCGCGGTGTCCGGGGACGTGGGCTGCCACTCCTGCCACAGCCACATGAGCTGCACCGAGTTCTGCCCCAAGGATCTGGCGCCCACCTACGCCATCGCCGGCCTCAAGCGCGCCACCGCGCCCTCGCCGATCGGCCGCCTCCTCGCGCTGCTGGTGAAGTCATGAATCCCCTTCTCTACATGGCCCAGCGCGGCACGGCCGCGGTGCTGGCGCTCGCGGTGGCGGTGCACCTCGCCACCATGGTGCACGCCGTTCGCGGCGGGCTCAGCGCGGCGGAAATCCTGTCGCGCACGGCGGGCAACGGCTGGTTCCTCGCATTCTACTGTGTGTTCGTCTGCGCCGCCGCCATTCACGCCCCCATCGGCCTGCGCAGCGTGATCCGTGAATGGACCGGCTGGCGCTCGCGCTCGCTCGACATGGCCATGTTCGCCTTCTCGGCCGCCATCCTGGTGTTGGGGCTGCGCGCGGCGCTGGCGGTCTACCAGCCGGGAGGACTGGTGCCGTGAAGCCGTCCACCCTCACCTCCACGACCCGCCCCGGCCTGCGCGAGGCTGCCCACCTGAAACCGGGCTTCATCGCGGCGCTGCTCCATCGCCTGTCGGGTGTGGCGCTGGCGGTGTTTCTGCCCATGCATTTCATCGCGCTTGGAACGGCGCTTTCGGGGGCTGGCGCGCTCGACAGCTTCCTGGCCGTCACCCACAGCCCGCTGGTGAAAATCGCCGAATGGGGCCTCGTGAGCGCCCTTGCCGTGCACATGGCCCTTGGCCTCCGGGTGCTGGCTATCGAGTGGTTCTCCTTCCGTGGCCACACCGCCGGGGTGGTGGCGGGTGCCATCGCGACAGGGCTCGCCGTGGGGCTCCTCTTCCTGCTGAGCGGGTGGTGAGCATGCTCGGCATTCCGCTCGCGACCCTTTCCGTTCTCTGGGCCGGCGCCTTTCTCGGTGCGCTGGCGGCTGGCGGGGCAGGGTTTGCCTTCGCCCTCGCCGCATCCGCCATCTGGCTGCACGCGCTCGATCCGATCCAGACCACCGCGCTCATCGTCGCCTGCGGCAGCATCCTCCATCTCACGCTGGTTTGGCCCATTCGCCGATCCATCGACGGGGTGCGCCTCGCCCCCTTCCTCGTCGGTGCGCTGGTGGGGGTGCCGCTCGGGGTGCTGGTGCTCACGGCGGTGAACCCCGCCCCGCTGAAGCTCGTTCTGGGCCTCGGCATGGCCGCCTATGCCCTCTACGCGCTCCTCGCCCCGCGCCTTCCGGTGATCGGAGGAGGTGGCCGGTGGGCCAATGCGGGCATCGGCTTCGTGGGCGGCATCCTCGGTGGCCTCGGTGGCTATTCGGGGGTCGTCCCCACCATCTGGACCCAGCTGCGCGGCTGGCCGAAGGAGGTGGCGCGCGGGGTGTACCAGCCCTTCATCCTGTTCGCGCACGTGGTGACGCTGGCAGCCGTGGGGGTGGTGGGCATCGACGGGCGCTCCTGGCTGCTCATCATCCTCGCCTTGCCGCCGCTCGCCATCGGCGCCGTGCTCGGCCTCCAGATCTACGGCCGACTGAACGAGAAGGCATTCAAGCAGATGCTGTCGCTGATGATCCTGCTCTCGGGTCTGGCGCTGGTCTTCTAGGAGCACCCCATGGACCTCAACCTCGACGAAGTCGAAAAGATCTGCGCCGACCTCTATTTGCGCGCGCTACAGTTGCTGCCGCCGGACATCAAGGCCGGCTTCTCGGAGCTCCTGCGCACGGAGACGGACGCGACCGGCCAGGCCATCCTCGGCACCATGGTGGAGAACATCAAGGTCGCCGAGCGCACCCGGAACATCCTGTGCCAGGACACCGGCATCCCCATCTACAACATCACCATCGGCCGCAACGTGACCTTCGACGGGGCAGGGCTGAAGGAGGCCGTGCGCCGCGGCGCGGCGCGCTCGACCAGGGAAAACTCCCTGCGCTCGTCGGTGGTGCATCCCATCACCCGCAAGAACGACCAGAATTCCTGCGGCATCCGCGTGCCGGTGATCCACATCGACTTCGACGACCGGGAGGAGACCGTCTCCATCGAGATGATCCCCAAGGGCTCGGGCTCGGAAAACGGTTCGTTCCTCAAGATGCTGCTGCCCTCGGACGGCATCACCGCCGTGAAGCGCTTCGTGGTGGACCGGGTGATCGAGCTGGGCGGCCGGGTGTGCCCGCCCACCATCGTCGGCGTCGGCATCGGCGGCACCTCGGACCTATGCATGCACCTCGCAAAGATCGCCGCCACGCGGCCCCTGCGCACGGTGTGCGACGATGCGGAAGGCGCGAAGATCGAGGCCGAGCTGTCCCGCGCGGTGAACGAGCTGGGCATCGGGCCCCAGGGCCTCGGCGGGCGATCCACGTCCTTCGCCGTCCATGTGGAAGTCGCCGCCACCCACATCACCCAGAACCCGGTGGCGGTGAACATCCAGTGCCATTCCGCCCGCCGCGCGCGGGCCACCCTCACCCCCGGCGGCATCGCCTTCAGCTGATCCGGAGCACCCCGATGGCCCACCATGTTCTTGAAATGCCGGTTGATGCCGATCAGGTCCGCGTCCTGAAGGTCGGCGATACGGTGACGCTCCAGCGCACCCTGTTCGGCATCCGCGACGCAACTCAGATCCACATGTTCGATCGCGGCCGCACCACCCGCCTCGATCTCAAGGGACACGCGGTGATCCACACCGCGCCCAACGTGCACCGGGTGGAGAAATCCCCCGCCGCACCCGCCGGCTACACCCCCTTCTGCATCGGCACCACCACCTCCATGCGCATGGAGCGCTTCACCCGCCCGCTCATGGAGCGGGAAGGGGTGCGCCTCATCGTCGGCAAGGGTGGTATGGGGCCGGCGACGCTGGAGGCCTTCCGCGAGCTGGGCGGCGCCTATCTCGCCATCGTCGGCGGGGCGGCGGCGCTGGAGACCACGTGGATCGAGGAGATCGAGGACGTGGACATGGACGATCTCCACCCCGAGAGCCTCTGGAAATTCCGCATCCGCGATTTCGGGCCGCTGCTGGTGGGCATGGATGCCCATGGCGGCTCGCTCTTCGCCCAGGTGCAGGCGGATGTCGCCAGTCGCCGCGACGCTGTGCTGGCCGGCATCGGAGCCTCCGAATGACCCCCGCCGTCGCGATCCGGGAGACGGACGTCCTCATCCTCGGCTCGGGTGGAGCCGGCCTGTTCGCTGCGCTCCACACCAAGAAGGCAGCGCCCGACCTCGACGTGACGGTGGCGGTGAAGGGCCTCATCGGCAAGTGCGGCTGCACGCGCATGGTGCAGGGCGGCTACAACGTGGCTCTGGCGCCCGGCGACAGTGTCGAGCGCCATTTCATGGACACGGTGGAAGGCGGCAAGTGGCTCAACGACCAGGACCTCGCCTGGACGCTGGTGACCGAGGCGCAGGTGCGCATCCGCGAGCTGGAGAGCGAGCTCGGCTGCTTCTTCGACCGCAATCCGGATGGCAGCGTCCACCAGAAGGCCTTCGCCGGCCAGACCTTCGACCGCACGGTGCACAAGGGCGACCTCACCGGCATCGAGATCATCAACCGCCTCATGGAACAGGTGTGGCGGCGCGACGTGAACCGCATGGAGGACCACCGCGCCCTCGACCTCATCCCCGCCGCGGACGGCTCCGGCCTCGCCGGGGTGCTCATGGTGGACATGCGCACCGGCGTTCCGGTGCTGGTGAAGGCGCGCGCGGTGCTGCTCGCCACCGGCGGCGGCCCGACCATGTACAAGTATCACACCCCTTCCGGCGACAAGTCCTGCGACGGGCTCGCCATGGCCCTGCGTGCCGGCCTCGCCCTGCGCGACATGGAGATGGTGCAGTTCCACCCCACCGGCCTCCTCGCCGGCCCCGGCACGCGCATGACGGGCACCGTGCTGGAGGAGGGGCTGCGCGGCGCCGGCGGCTGGCTCACCGACCGCACCGGTGCGCGGTTCATGCACCTCTATGACCCGCGCGGCGAGCGGGCCACCCGCGACATCGTCAGCCGCTCCATCATGCGCCGCATCCGCGACGGCTATGCCACTGCCCATGGCGGCGTGCACATCGAGATGGGGCATCTCGGCCCCGACCATGTGCGCAAGACCTTCAAGGGCATGGTGGAACGCTGCGCCGACTGCGGCTTCGACCTTGCCGGAGGACGGGTGGAGGTGATCCCGACCGCCCACTACATGATGGGCGGCGTGGTGTTCGGCGGCAACTGCGGCACCGCCATGCCCCGTCTCTACGCGGCCGGGGAGGATACGGGCGGCGTGCACGGCGCCAACCGCCTCGGCGGCAACGGCGTGGCCAACTCCACCGTGTTCGGCGGCATCGCCGGTGACGCCATGGCGCGGGAGGTGGAGCGCGGGCGTACCTTTGCCGATCCTGACCCGGCGGCCATGGAGCACGCGCTGGAGCGCGCCTTCTCTCCGCTGGGCCGCGACGCGCGGGACCTGCCCGCCATCCGCGAGGCGCTCTACGAGGCGATGTGGGACGACGTGGGCATCCTGCGCACGGCGCAGGGGCTGAAGCGCGCGCAGGAGACGCTGGACACCCTCGCCGATGCTGTTTCCCGCGCCGGCGCGCCGGACGGGGACCGCCGCTACAACCTCACCTGGATGGATCGGCTGAACCTCGAGAATCTGGTGCTTGTCAGCCAGGCCATCACCGCCGCGGCGCTCGCCCGCGAGGACAGCCGGGGCGCCCATTTCCGCGAGGACTTTCCCGAGACGTCGGACCTTGATACCTCGCGCTACACGCTGGTGCGGCAGGAGGCGGGCCGCCTCGACATCTCCACGGCCGCGGTGGCCTTCACCCGCGTCGCGCCCGGCCAGAGCCTGCTGAAGGACGTCGCATGAGCCCCGCACCCGCCCCCACTGCCGCCGCTCGCCCCGCCGCAGGGAAGGACCTCGCCCCGCGCGGCGCGGACGTCGTTGTCCGCGCGCTTGAGGCGCATGGTGTGAAGCGCATTTTCTCTTTGTCCGGCAACCACATCATGCCCGTCTATGATGCGCTGCTGGAGACGGATATCGCCCTTGTCCACGTGCGCCAGGAAGCGGCAGCGGTGCACATGGCGGATGCCCATGCGCGCCTGACCGGTGAGGTGGGTGTGGCGCTCGTCACCGGCGGGCAGGGTCTGTCCAATGGCGCGGCCGCTTTGTTCATGGCCCTCGGGGCTGAATCCCCGGTGCTTCTGCTGTCCGGCCAGGCCGGCATCGGCGAACTGGGCCGTGGCGCCTTTCAGGAGATGGATCAGGCGGCCGTCGCGCGGCCCATGACCAAGGCCTCGTGGATGGTGGAGAGCGCCCAAGCGCTCGGCACCGACATCGCGCGGGCCATCCGCCTCGCGCGGGAGGGGCGACCCGGCCCCGTTCATCTCGCGCTGCCGGTGGATTTGCTGGAGCAGCGGCTGGCCACATCGGAGCCGGCCGTGACGATTGAGCCGCCGACTGCGCCAGACGCGGACGTCATCGCAGGGCGCCTCGCGGCGCTGCTTGAGAGCGCGGACCGGCCGCTCATCCTGTGCGGCCCTGCCTTGTGTACGCCGCGTGGACGGGGTGCCATGGCGCGGCTGGAAGCCGCCACGGGCGTTCCTGTGATCGGCATGGAGAGCCCGCGCGGGGTGAACGATCCCGGCCTCGGCGCTTTTGCCGAGTTGCTGGCCGAGGCAGACCTCGTGGTGCTGCTCGGCAAGGCGCTGGATTTCACCCTCAAGTTCGGCGCCCCGCCCGCGGTGGCGGCGTCCTGCCGCTTTGCGGTGGTGGATGCGGACCCGGACCTTCTGGCGCGTGCCGCCAAGGCGAAAGGTCCGCTCCTTGTGGAGCGCGCGGAAGGGGAGGCCGGCAGCGTGCTCGCCGCCCTCGCCGCATCTCCGCCGGCCGCTTCGGCGCCCCGTGCATCCTGGCTGGCGCGGGCGCGCGAGGCGCTGGCCTTCCTGCCGGCCGCCTGGGCGAATGCGCGGGCTTCCTCGGGCCGTATCCATCCGGTGGAGCTGTGCGCCGCGGTGCGTGACTTCCTCGCCGGCCATCCCGACGGGACGCTGGTGTGCGACGGCGGCGAGATCGGCCAATGGCCGCAAGCCATCGTCAAGACGCAGAACCGCATCATCAACGGCGTTTCCGGCACCATCGGCGCCTCCATTCCCTTCGCCATCGCCGCCCGGCTCGCCCGGCCGGAGGCGCCGGTGGTGGCGGTGATGGGGGACGGCACCTTCGGCTTCCACATGGCGGAGTTCGACACCGCCCTGCGCGTTGGGGCGCCCTTCATCGCGGTGATCGGAAACGATGCCCGCTGGAACGCGGAGCACCAGATCCAGCTGCGCACCTATGGCGCCGGGCGGACCCGCTACTGCGACCTGCTGCCGACCCGCTACGACGAGGTGGTGCGGGCGCTGGGCGGATATGGCGCCCTCGTCACCGACGCCGCCGACCTACCGGATGCCCTCGCCGAGGCCCACGCGAGCGGGCTCCCCGCAGCAATCAACGTGATGATCGAGGGCGTTCCCGCTCCGGTGATCCGGCGCGGCTGAACTTGAAGCCGCCCAAGACTCGATCCGGGCATCAGACCCGGCGACGCCCGCAAGACGGGCGAGGAAACGCAGACAGAGGGCTCAAGGATGATCGCATTCAAACGGAAGCTGGCGGGCGCGCTCGTGCTGCTCGCCGCAATGACGTCAGCCGCGGTGGCGGAAGTGGACAACGTGACCATCGCCCGCCAGCCGAGCCTCGGCCATCTGCCGCTGATGATTATGGAAGACCGCGGCCTGCTGGAAAAGGAGGCGGCGGCGCGCGGCGTGCCGAACCTGAAAACCCGCTACATCAAGCTCGCCGGTGGCGCGGCGATGAACGATGCCCTGCTGTCCGGCGCTATCCAGTTCGCCGCCGGCGGCGTGCCGCCTCTGGTGCTGCTGTGGGCCAAGACCAAGGACAGCGCGAATCCGATCAAGGCGGCGGCGGCCATGAATTCCATGCCGCTCCTGCTCAATACGTCCAACCCCAATGTGCGCTCGCTGAAGGACTTCACGGCGAAGGACAAGATTGCCCTGCCGGCGGTGAAGGTGTCGGTGCAGGCCATGTTCCTGCAAATGGCGGCGGAGAAGGAGCTGGGCCCGGACCACCGCAATGATCTCGACAAGCTGACCGTCACCCTTTCTCATCCCGATGGCATGGCGGCGCTGCTGGCCGGCAACGAGGTGACGGCCCATTTCACCGCCGCGCCCATCCAGGAGCTGGAACTCAGGAAGCCCGGCGTGCACACGGTGCTCAACACCTTCGATGTGCTGGGCCAGCCTTCCACCTTCAACGTGGTGTGGACGACGACGCGCTTCGCCAATGAAAATCCGAAAATCTATGCCGCCTTCTTCGCGGCGCTCGAAGAGGCCATCGCCATCATCAATCGCGACAAGTCGGCTGCCGCACGGGACTATGTTCGCCTCGCCGCCGACGGCAGCGAAGTGGCGCTCATCGAGGGCATCCTGAACGACCCGCAGGTGACCTTCACCACCACGCCGCAGGCGATCCAGAAATATGCGGACTTCATGACCCGTACCGGCATGATCGCCGCCACGGCGCAGAGCTGGAAGGACCTGTTCCTGCCCAACGTGCACGGCAAGCCCGGAAGCTGACGGAACGTCAAATGGAAGGGGTGGCGCCACCTTACGGCTTGGCACCGCTCGATTTTCTCCGCCATTGTGCGGCGCAGCAGAGCGCGATGTTGCGCCGCATTTGGCGAGGGATGCGGCTGGGGATATACTGGGCACTTGAAACCACGCTCGTGACCCAGATGAACACCCAAGACGAACTGCGAAAGGTCTTCCTGCCGCTCGTGCTGGTGGCAGCGCTGTTCGCGGCCGCGGCACCGCGCGCGGCCGGGCAGCCGATCTCGATGTCGGCCGTCTCCAAGACGCTCGCCCAGTGGGGCGAGGCCTATGCGGCGTCCGAGTCCATGCTCCAGATGGGCAACTGATCCGCCCTTTCAGCCGGCCCGCGTCTCACCGAGGCTGGCTGCGGCGGGCCGTGAGTTCTGCCAGACGCCCTCAATCTTTCCAGACATCGCGACCGGAAGCGTGCGGCCGGCCTGGGCGCAGGTGAGCGCGATCATGTGGAACACGTCGTCCTGCGAGCAGCCGCGCGAGAGATCGTTGGCGGGTTTCGCCAGCCCCTGAAGCACCGGGCCGATGGCCTTCGCCCCGCCGATGCGCTGGGCGATCTTGTAGCCGATATTGGCGGCATCCAGATTGGGGAAGACGAACACGTTCGCATCCCCCCGGATCTTCGATCCCGGCGCCGTCTTGGCCGCGCCGACCGTGGCGACGAAGGCGGCGTCGAACTGCAATTCCCCCTCGATCACCAGATCCGGCTCCGCCTGCCGCACAAGGCGCACCGCCTCCACCACCTTGTCCACCCGCTGGTGCCGGGCGCTGCCGTTGGTGGAGAAGGAGAGCATGGCGACGCGGGGCGCCTCGCCGGTCATGGCGGTATATGAATGGGCGGCGGCACGGGCGATGTCCGCGAGTTCCGCCGCGTCGGGATCGATGACGAGGCCGCAGTCGGAGAACACATAGGCCCCCTTCTGCTCGTGATAGTCCTCGCACAGGATCATCAGGAAGAAGCTGGAGACGATCTTCGCCCCCGGTGCCAGGCCGATGATCTGGAGCGCGGCGCGCACCGTTTCGGCCGTGGTGGCCACCGCGCCGCCGACCGTGCCGTCGGCATCCCCCTGCCGGACCATCATGGCGGCGAAGGCGAGCGGCTCGCGCATGCGCCGCCGGGCGGCGGCGAGGTCCATGCCCTTGGCGTGGCGCAGCAGGTGCAGCGCCTCTGCATAGGCCTGGAAACGCGGCGATGTGGCGGGATCCTCGATGGCGATGCCCCGCACATCACCATCGAGGGCCGCCATCACCTCCTCGCGGGCACCGAGGAGGATCGGCCGGGCGATCCCTTCCCGCGCGGCGCGTCGGGCGCCGGCGGCAATGCGCGGGTCGCTCCCCTCCGGCAGGACGATGCTGCGGGGGGCGGCACGCGCGGCGTCGATGATGCGGTCGAGGGCGAGCATGGCCGTCATCTCTGGTTGGGGCAGAAAAGGCCGGGCGGGGCGTGCGGAGGGGCCATCCCCGCCCGGTTCTCAGTCAGCGCGCGATCTGCTCGCGCATGTCGGCGCGCGCGATGCCAGCCACCGGCACCGGCTTCTTCATGGCATCCCGGCGGAAGGGCTCGCCGAGCTCCTGGTTCAGCACCACCTCGATGAAGGTGGTGATGCCCTTCTTCTGCTCCTCGGCGGCGGTGTGGATGGCCTCCCTGAGGCTTTCCGGCGTGTCCACGCGCACCCCCTTGAAGCCGCAGCCCTCGGCGATCTTCGCGTAGGAGAGCTTGGGGTCCAGCTCGGTGCCGACGAAGTTGTTGTCGTACCAGAGCGTCGTGTTGCGCTTCTCGGCGCCCCACTGGAAATTGCGGAACACCACCATGGTCACCGGCGGCCATTCCTCGCGGCCGATGGAGGTCATCTCGTTGATGGAGATGCCGAACGCGCCGTCTCCGGCAAAGCCGAACACCGGCACGTCCGGGCAGCCGATCTTGGCGCCGATGATGGCCGGGAAGGCGTAGCCGCACGGACCGAACATGCCGGGCGCGAGATATTTCCGCCCGATCTCGAAGCTCGGATAGGCATTGCCGATGGCGCAGTTGTTGCCGATGTCCGTGGACATGATGACGTCCTTCGGCAGCGCCGACTGGATCGCCCGCCACGCCTGACGGGGCGACATGCGGCCCTTGTCGCGGGCGCGGGCGTCTTCGTTCCAGCGGGTGCCGGGATCGTCGTCCTCATGGTCCATGGAGGCGAGCTGCTGGAGCCAGCGCGAGCGGGTCTGGTGGATCAGCGCGCGGCGCTCCGCCCGTCCGGCATCGCCGGCGCCGGGGGCGAGCTGGCCGAGCAACTGGCCCGCCACTTCCTTGGCGTCGCCGCAGATGCCCACGGTGATCTTCTTGGTGAGGCCGATGCGGTCCGGGTTGATGTCCACCTGGATGATCTTCGCCTGCTTCGGCCAGTAGTCGATGCCGTAGCCGGGCAAAGTGGAGAAGGGGTTGAGCCGGGTGCCGAGCGCCAGCACCACGTCGGCCTGCGCGATCAGCTCCATGGCGGCCTTGGAGCCGTTGTAGCCGAGCGGGCCGACGGCGAGCGGATGGCTGCCGGGGGCGGCGTCGTTGTGCTGGTAGCCGGCGCACACGGGGGCATCGAGCCGTTCGGCCAGTGTCATGGCCTCGCCGATGGCGTTGCCGATGACCACGCCCGCGCCGTTCAGGATCACCGGGAACTTCGCCTCGGACAGGATCTGCGCCGCCTCGGCGATGGCGTTGCGGCCGCCGGCGGGACGCTCGAGGCGCACGATCTGCGGCAGCTCGATGTCGATCACCTGGGTCCAGAAATCGCGGGGCACGTTGATCTGCGCCGGGGCGCAGGCGCGCCAGGCCTTCTCGATCACGCGGTTGAGCACTTCGGCCACGCGGGAGGGGTCGCGCACCTCCTCCTGATAGCAGACCATGTCCTGGAACATGGCCATCTGCGAGACTTCCTGGAACCCGCCCTGCCCGATGGTCTTGTTGGCCGCCTGCGGCGTCACCAGCAGCATGGGGGTGTGGTTCCAGTAGGCGGTCTTCATGGCGGTGACGAAGCCCGTCACGCCCGGTCCGTTCTGGGCGATGGCCATGGCCATGCGGCCGGTGGCGCGGGTGTAGCCGTCGCAGATCAGGCCCGCATTGGTCTCGTGGGCGCAATCCCAGAAGCGGATGCCGGCCTTGGGGAAGAGGTCGGACACCGGCATCATGGCCGAGCCGATGATGCCGAAGGCCTCGTTGATGCCGTGCGCCTGCAGGACTTTGATGAACGCCTCTTCGGTGGTCATCTTCATGACGAAAAAATCCTCTTGGAACCTTGGAGATCTTGCAATTCGGGGGGAGGGAGGCGGCGGCCGCGCGCCGCCTCCGGATCGGAAACCCGTCAGCGCGCTGGCTGGCGTACCGTTTCGGTCGAGGCGCGCGTGGCCTTCGATAACTGGGTGCCGGGGGCCGGCACCCGGATCGCCAGCGCCGAGAGCATGGAGACCAGCGCCGCGAACACCACGTAGGCGCACACCTGCCAGGGCTGTCCGTCGCCGCGGGCGAGCAGATATGTGGCGATGATGGGGGTGATGCCGCTCGCGACGATGCCGGAGAACTGGTAGACGAACGAGATGCCGGTGTAGCGCACCCGGGCGTCGAACAGGTCCGAGAACAGCGCGGCTTCAGGCCCGTAGCACATGGCGTAGAGCACGCCGAACGGGAACACGATGCCGAGGGCGATCAGCGGCAGGGAGCCGGTGGAAAACAGCCAGAAGGCCGGATATGCCACCAGCGCCAGCAGCGCCGAGCCGATCGCATAGGTGCGCGGGCGGCCCCACTTGTCGGACAGCTTGCCGAACATGGGGATGGTGAACACCATCACGAACGCCGCGAGCGTCACCAGCCAGAGCGCCGTCGTGCGGGGTACCTTCACGTAGTTCGCGAGATAGACGATGGAGAACACCGCGAAGACGTTGAAGAACACGCCGTCGATGTAGCGCACGCCCATGCCCAGCAGCACGTTGCGCGGATACTCCCTGAGCATGGTGAGGAAGGGGATGGCCTCCGCCTTGTTGGCCGCCTTCACCTGCTCGAATTCCGGCGTCTCCTGCACCTTCAGCCGGATGTACATGCCGACGATGATGAGCACGATGGAACCGATGAAGCCCACGCGCCAGCCCCAGCTCATGAACTGCTCGTCCGGCAGCATGGAGACGATGGCGGTGACGCCCGAAGCGAGGCACAGGCCGAGCGCAAGGCCGATCTGCGGGATGGAGGCGAAGAAGCCGCGCTTGTCCTCCGGCGCGTATTCATACGCCATCAGCACCGCGCCGCCCCACTCGCCGCCGATGCCGATGCCCTGGGCGATGCGCAGGAGCAGCAGCAGGATGGGCGCGGCGACGCCGATCTGCGCATAGGTGGGCAGGAGGCCGATGGCCACCGTCGCCACGCCCATGATCATCAGCGTGATGATGAGCATGCTCTTGCGGCCCAGCTTGTCGCCGAAATGGCCGAAGATGAGCCCGCCCACCGGCCGCGCCACGAAGCCCACCGCGAAGGTGGTGTAGGCGAGCAGGATGGAGACGACCGGATCGTCGCCCGGAAAGAACAGCTTGTTGAAGACGATGCCGGCGACGATGCCGTACAGGAAGAAGTCATACCACTCGATGGTCGCGCCGATGACGCTGGCGCCGACCACGCGCCTCAGCTCGCGACTTGAAGCTCCTGCTTGCCCAGCCATTGTTGTGTCCTCCCGTCATTGATTTGATTTGGGGCGTTGTCTCGCCCATTCCTGTTGTTCATCACGTCCTCGCGGATCATGTCGGCGGCTTTTTCTCCGATCATGATCGCGGGAATATTGGTGTTGCCGGACACGAGGCTCGGCATCACGGAGCAATCCACCACCCACAGGCCATCGACGCCACGGACCCTTAGGCGCGGGTCCACCACCGCATCGCGGTCGGTGTCGGGGCCCATCCGGCAGGTGCCGGCGGGGTGGAAGATGGTGGCGCCATATTCGCGGGCGAAGGCGAGCAGGCCCTCGTCGTCGGTGACGCCCGGGCCAGGCATCTTCTCTTCCGCCACATAGCTCTTCAGCGGCTCGGTGGCGGCGAGCTTGCGGGCGAATGTCATGGCGGCGACGGCGCAGCGCCGGTCGGTGTCGGTGGCCAGATAATTGGCGGTGATCTTCGGCGGCTGGAGCGGATCGCCCGAGCCGAGCCGCACCCAGCCCGTGCTCTCCGGCCTGAGCTGGCACACCGAGAGGGTGAAGCCGGAATAGTCATGCACCTTGCCGCCGGCCATGTCCGCCGAGAGGGTGCCGATGTGGAACTGGATGTCCGGGGTTTTCGATTCCGGCAGCACCCGCGTGAACAGGCCGCCCTGGTTGATGCCGATGGCCAGCGGGCCGCCGCGGAACAGGAGATATTCCAGCCCCATCTTGAGCCGGCCGAACAGGGAGTTCAGCGCATCGTTGGTGGTGATGGGCTTGGTGCAGCGGTAGAGCAGGCGCAGCTGGAGGTGATCCTGCAGGTTGCCGCCCACGCCGGGGCTGTCCACATGTACGCCTATGCCGTTGGACTTCAGGTGTTCCGCCGGCCCGATGCCCGAGAGCATGAGCAGGTGCGGCGATTGCACCGCGCCCGCCGACAGCACCACCCCCCGCCGCGCCCGGATGACCTTCACCCGGCCGGCGACGCTCACCTCCACGCCCACGGCGCGGCCGTTCTCGAACAGCACCCGGCGGGCCTGCGTCTCGGTGAGGATGGAGAGATTGGCGCGGCCCTTGGCAGGGGCAAGATAGGCCTTTGCCGCGCTCATGCGGAAGCCGCTGCGGGTGGTCAGCTGGTAATAGCCGACGCCTTCCTGCCGGGCGCCGTTGAAATCCGCCGTCTCCGGCACGCCCAGCTTGCGTCCGGTCTCCTTAATGACCTCGATCAGCTCGTGCTTTCGCGGGATGGAGCTGATGCGCACAGGGCCATCGGTGCCGTGGAGCGGATCAGCGGCGAAGGCAGGGTTGTCCTCCAGCTTGCGGAAATAGGGCAGCACATCCTCGAAGCCCCAGCCGGTGGCGCCGCGCGTTGCCCAGCCGTCGTAATCCTCCTGCTGGCCGCGGATGACGATGAGGCCGTTGATGGAAGAGCACCCGCCGAGCACGCGGCCGCGGGGCCAGTAGATGCGCCGGTCGCCCATGGTGGGTTCCGGCTCGGTGTGGAAGCGCCAGTTGAGGCGATCATTCCACATGGTCTTCCCATAGCCGATGGGCACGTGAATCCAGGGGTTCGTGTCCTTCGGTCCGGCTTCCAGCAGGGCGACGCGGCTCTTGCCGTCTTCGCTCAGCCGATTGGCCAGAACACACCCCGACGACCCGGCGCCGATGACGACGAAGTCGAAGTTTTCCTCGCCTTGCATTGGCAGTTTCCTCTCTGCGGAACGGACGATGCGACGAAGGGATGAGATGAGTCAATGCATTTTTTGAACTGAAACGTCTCATTTAATGAGATTTATGTTGTGCAGTGCGAGGAGCGCTGTGTGCACCTGCGTTCCGTTTGACACCCCGCTGCCAGCCGCTAAGGCTGCACGCAGCGAGAGGCTGGCGATTCAGATGGCCAAGGCAGCGAAGCAGCAGCTGGAGAGCGTGGAGAAGCCGGAGAAGCCCGAGGAGCGGGACAACGCCTCGGCCATGCTCCGCGCGCTCGATCTTCTGGGCGAGATCGCCCGCTCCGAAACGCCCCTCGGCGTGCCCGAGCTGTGCGTGCGGCTCTCGCTGCCCAAACCCACCGTCCATCGCCTGTGCCAGAAGCTGGAGGCGGAATCCTATCTGCTGCGCGAGCCGGACGGCCGGCGCTTTGCGGTGGGGCCGCGTTTCCTGCGCATGGGCTTCGACATGCTGCGCAATTCGGTGAGCACCGAGCGGCGCGGCATCCTCGAAGCGCTGGTGGATGTGGCGGGCGAGACCTGCAATTTCGTCACGCGCGTGGGCTCGGAAGCGATCTATCTCGACCGCGTGGAAGCGGCCTGGCCGCTGCGCCTGCATCTGGAGGTGGGCTCGCGCGTGCCCATGCACTGCACCGCCTCCGGCAAGCTGTTCCTCTCCGCCATGCGCCCCGTGCAGCGCCGGCGCATTCTGGAGACGCTGCACCTGAAGGCGCAGACGCCGAACACGATCACCACCGTCGAGGCGCTCGACGCCGAGCTGGAGCGCATCGCGAAGAATGGCTACAGCACGGACGATCAGGAGTTTCTGGAAGGCCTCGTCGCCATTGCTGTCCCGGTGAAGGACCGGCGCGGCACGGTGGTGGCGGCGGTGGCCTGCCACGGCCCGTTGCCGCGCTTCTCGCTGGAGAAGGCGCGGGCGCTGGTGCCGAACCTCAAGGAAGCGGCGGAACGGTTGCAAGCCACCCTTCCCGATTCCGGCGACGTCGCGGACGACTGACGCACGGCTGGCCTGCGGGATCGCCCGGACCGGACGATGGGAAACGAACCCGCGACATACAGCCTGGGAGTTCGGTGCAAGCCGTTGAATTGAAACATGCGCTCAATGGCTGAGATCAAGGCCGCCAGGTCGAGTGTCCGCTATCGGCAGATCCGCCTTGCCCCTCAACTTGAGACACGAGCCTTCCCGTCGTGCGGCGGCACGTGGTCGTCTGCTGGCCGGTAGCGAGGGGACGGAGGTTTGGCCTATATAAGGCCGCTCGCAAAATGCGATCCTCAACCGAAGAGTGACCCGTGATCCCCTGGTCGCAGCTCGACACCGCGGACGTGCCCGATGGCGGCGGCCGCCTCCGCCTGATGCAGCGCGGCGCGGAATTCTCGATCATGGCCGGGTCCATCGAGCTGATGAACAGTCGCCTCAGCGGATCGGAAGAGGCGCTCGCCACGATGGTCTGCGCCAGACTTCGGGACCGCCCCAGGCCGCATGTGCTGATCGGTGGGCTGGGAATGGGTTTCACCCTTCGCGCGGCGCTCGCCGAACTCGGGCCCGATGCCCGTGTCACCGTGGCGGAACTGGTGCCGGCGGTGGTCGCGTGGGCGCGGGGCCCCATGGCGGGGATCTTCGCGGGTTGCCTGACCGATCCGCGTGTCAGCATCCGCGAAGAGGATGTGGTCGGCCTGATCCGTGCCGGCCGGGCGACTTTCGATGCGATCCTGCTTGATGTCGACAACGGACCCGAGGGGCTGACACGCGCGGCCAACGACCAGCTTTACGATAGTGCCGGCCTCAACACGGCCAGGGCCGCGCTGCGGCCTGGCGGCGTGCTGGCCGTCTGGTCGTCGAGGCCGGACCGGAATTTCACCCAGCGGGTTCGCAAGGCCGGGTTTGGCGTCGAAGAGGCGCGCGTGCGGGCCAATGGCGGGCGCGGAGGGGCGCGCCACATCATCTGGATCGCCACCAATCCGGAGGTCCGCGCTCCCGGCCCCGCCCGGCACAGGCCGGCCTGACGGAGGCGGATCCTGGAGACTTCCCTTTATCTGCCCGTGAAGGCGTTTCTGGAAGGCCTCGGCTTTGCCGTCAAAGGCGAGGTCGGCGGCTGCGACCTGGTTGCGCTCGCGGGAGACGGAATCCCGATCGTGGTCATTGGGGAATTGAAGCTCAGCTTCAATCTGGAGCTCGTCCTCCAGGCCGTGGACCGTGCCTCCGCCTGTGACGAGGTCTGGCTCGCAGCGCGCACATCGGTGCGCGGCAACGGACGGGAAAGCGACGCGCGCTTCCGCAACCTGTGTCGGCGCCTCGGCTTCGGCATGCTCGGCGTTTCGTCTGGGGGCGAGGTGACGGTCCTCGTCAGCCCCACGTCTCCCATGCCGCGCAAGGATCCGCGCCGCAGGTCGCGGCTCGTGGAGGAGCACCGGCGCCGGCTGGGCGATCCGGCGGTGGGGGGCGGCTCTCGTACACCCATCATGACCGCCTATCGACAGCAGGCGCTCGCCTGTGCCCTGGCCATGGCGGAGACCCCCAAACGCCCGCGCGATCTGCGTGCGTTCGCGCCCAACGCCGGAAAAATCCTTCTGGACAATGTCTATGGCTGGTTTGTCCGCGTGGATCGCGGCATCTACGGCCTCACGCCGGCGGGGCGCGAGGCGCTGATCCGCTGGCAGGCGGTCCCCGGTTCCGCGACTGCAGCCGGCATGGTGGTGCCGATGGGCTCCAGCACAGCCGGCGATGCCTGAGCCCACCGACCCCGGTGAACGTCGCGAATGCGATGGCCTGAAGAGATCACCATGGACTGCGCAGAAGCTCGGGTCGACTTCAGGGACGTTCCGTCTGTCGCCACACGGCTTGTGTCTCCAGCCTTTAGAGGTCGAAGACATCCCGTGGTTTAAGGCATGAACGGGGGCCGGCAAGGCAAACACCTTGTCGGGGCGCAGCGCGCTTTTCAAATGCCTTAGGGCTCCTCGTCGAAGGCGTCGTGGGCTGCCTCGATCGCGGCCATGCGGCGCCGGCCTTCGCGGCCGCTGAGTTCGAGGACGCGGGTCGCCAGAAAATGCGAAAGCCCGATCACCGCCACATGGTTGTCCAGCGGGCCGGCCGCCCGCGCCTGGCAGGTGATGAGCCATGTGGCCGGGCCCGGGTTCTCCGTGGCCGAGTCCACCACGCACAGGACCTGCGCGCCGGCCTCCACTGCCCGGGTGATCAGGTGGGAGGAGGCGGGCGTCGAACGCCGCAGGGCGAAGACGATGAGGACGTCGCCTTTATTCAGCGTTACCGCATATTCGGCGATGGTCTCCCCCGCAACCGGCAGCAGGATGCTGGTCTCGATGACGCGGAAGACCTGCCAGCGCAGATAGGCCGCGAAGGACTGGTTGTTGCGGAAGCCCACGAACCAGACCCGCTTTGCCGCGAGCATGGCCCGCGCGATCCGGTCGATCATCTCGTCGGACAATCCGCCGTAGGTCTCGGACAGGTTCTGGACGCTGAGTTCGAGGTGGGCGCGCAGCGTGTCGCTGGCATGGCTCTCGCCGCTCAGCAGCATCAGCGGCGAGCCGGCCTTCTGCTCCAGCCGCACCTGCCGCCGCGCGTCGTTATAGCTGTCATACCCGAGCCGGTGAAAAAAACGGGTCACCGCCGCATTGGAGACCCGTGCGGCATTGGCAAGCTCGGTTGCCGTATAAGCAGGCAGATTGCCCGGGAAATCGATCAAGAATTCAGCGAGCCGCCTCTCGGTCGGAGACAGATCATCCCTGTGGCGGGTGATGCGCGCCACCAGCGAGTCCTTGGCCGAAATCGTCGTGCTCACCGCGCCTCACCTGTTCCTATCATCTTGTGCCGTCAGCCGAACCGCGGTTCGGCCCGCCTGCCGCGGGCATGCGATCCAGCTCCTGTATGACCCAAAGCGCCGCGTGGCACCATGCGGATCGTTGCACTGGCATGGAAGTTGCTGAAAAAAATTTTGCAGAACGGTTATATTGAAAATTCAATCGCAGCCGTCCTGCGGGTTTGGGGACCAACGAAGGGACTGACCATGGCTGGGGAAAACGTGCAGCTTTCCGCCCCCGCATCCGAGGCGGCGGTGCAGGTCGAGGCGGCGCTCGACAAGATCGGCGTGACCACCGCGCACAAGCTCATCGTGCTACTGGTGCTGTTCGGGGTGATGTTCGACGTCTTCGAGCAGAATACCGTCGGGCTGATCGCCCCGTTCCTGCGGGAACAGTGGCATCTCTCCGCGGCCGACATCGGGTTTCTCAACACGATGACCTTCGTCGCGGCCGCCATGGGGCGGCTCGGCTCCGGCGTCCTGGCCGACAGGGTGGGCCGCCGCTTCATGCTGAACGTCAACCTGCTGTTGTTCACGGTCGGCGCCGCGATCTGCGCGCTCGCGCCGGGCTATACCACGATGGCCATCGGCCGTTTCATCGTCGGCCTCGGGCTCGGCGGCGAGATCGTGACGGCAGTCACCCTGCTCGCCGAGTTCTGCTCCTCCAAGTTCCGGGGCACGGCGGTCGGGCTTATCAATGTGGGGGGCGGCGGCCTCGGCAACATGCTGGCCCCGGCCTTCGCCCTCCTGATCTTCACCCTGTTCCCGGGCGGGGACGGCTGGAGGTGGCTGTTCGGCGCGCTCGTGCTCCCGGCGGTCCTGGTCGTGTTCTATCGGCGCTTCGTGCCGGAGACGCCACGCTTCCTGGTCACACGAGGCCGGCTGGCAGAAGCCAATCGCGTGTTGTCGCAGCTTGCGACCGGGTCCTTCTCGACCAAGAACGTCAAGGTGACCGATCACGTCACCTCGCAGCCGGTGATCGAGACGCCCAGGCTCGGCGCGATCGTGGCCGACATCTTCCGCCGCGGCCTTCTTCGCCGCACCCTTGCCGTGGGGATCGCGTCCTGGATGACGTTCGGCGCGCAGCTCACCGTGCTGACCCTTATGCCGACGATCCTCGTCTCGCAGGGCCATACGATCACGCGGAGCTTCCTGTACACGATCATCCTGCAGAGCGGCAGCCTGTTCGGCGCGCTCACGGCGGCGGTGCTGGCAGCGCGCGTCCCGCGCAAGATCGTGCTGACGACGGGCGCTCTGTGCGCCGTGGCGGCGGGGCTGGGCTTCGGCTTCCTGGCCACCACCGACGCGCTGATCCTCGCGTTCGGCGCCGCATTTCAGTTTTTCGTGCTGCTCCTGAACACGACCATCTGGATCTTCGCGCCGGAAAACTACCCCACCCGGGTTCGCGGCTTCGGCACGGCGTTCATCCTCGCGCTCGGGACCATGGCGGGCGCGTGGATGCCGCTGCTTGCCGGCCGGGTGTTCGACATGGCCGGTGTCGCCGGCATGTTCACCATGATGGCGGGCATGTACGCGATCTTCGCCATTGCCGTGCAGTTCGCGCCGGAGACCTTCGGAAAGTCGATGGAAGCCGTGCCGGAGACGGCGCCGGCCGAACGTCCGCTTCAGACCGCCTGACGCCTCTCCCCTGGGCCGAGGTCCGGCCCGGGTATCAGGAACTTGCCGTGACAACGATCCTCCTCATCAATCCCAATACCTCGACCCGCTCGACCGAGATGATGCTCTCGGTCGCGGGGCCCCTTCTGCCCGATGCCGTCACCCTGCGAGGGGTGACGGCCAAGAGCGGGGCCGCCATGATCGTGGACGAGGCCGCCCTTGCCGAGGCTGCCGATGAGGTCGTCCGCATCGGGCTCGCGGAGGCATCGCGCGTAGATGCCATCATCGTATCGGCCTTCGGCAATCCGGGAGTGGGGGCGCTGCGTGCGCTCCTGCAGGTTCCCGTGGTTGGTATCGGTGAAGCGGCCATCCTCAAGGCCGCGGCGAAAGGATCCCGCTTCGGGATCGCCACAACGACGCCGGATCTCGTGCGCTCCATCGAGGCCGGCGTCCGCGACCTTGGCCTTCAGGGCCAGTTTACGGGCGTTCGCGTGCCGGATGGCGATCCCCTCTCGCTCGCGGCGGATCCTCCCGCGCAGGACCAGGCCCTGGCCGCGGCGGCGACCGCCTGCATCGAGCAGGACGGCGCGGATGCCGTGGTGATCGGAGGTGGCCCGCTCAGCGACGCCGCCGCAAGACTGCGCCTGCGCTTTCCCGACCGGATCGTCGAGCCCGTCCCGGCCGCGATCCAGAAAATCCTGGGGTCGATATTCATGACCAGTCGCTGACGGTCGAAGCGGTGCAGACGGCGGAGAGAACGCTGACGGCGGGGGCGTATCGTGTGGTGACGCGTCGGACGTCCTTGAGGCGCCCGGCGAATACGAGATGTTGCCGCTGTCACACGCGAACAGCATCCCGCATGGCCTCACGGGTGGTCGCGAATTCACCGGGTTCCACGCTTTCGCGGAGCGCGCGCATTGTGTCCGGCGTCGCCAAATTCGCGCGCTGCAGCAAAAAGCCCCGGCGTTGAAGCCGGGGCTTGGCAGTGGTGGATTTTATTGTTGCAGCTCGATTTCTCCGGGACGCCATGTTTTGTCGAACCATGGCTCCAACGGTCCATAGAGGCGAAGGATCATAAACCAGCCTTTGCCAGGAAGCGTCTGCACCCAGTTTTGTTCAAAGCCAGCGGGAGCTTGTGGCCCAAAATAGACATCCACGGAGCCATCATCATTGACCTTGACGCCTTTGTTCTGACTGCTCACGCTGGGGAACTGCTGGTCGCTCTGCACCATGGAGCGCGTCTGATTGTCGTAGACGATGACCGACCAGAAATCCTTGACCGGAATGTTTGGAGGCAGGTGCAGTTTGTATGTTTTGGCGCCGTCGAACGGGTTGCCTTTCGAGTCCTGGGCTGCCCACGGGTACTGCGACCCCTGGCCGACCATCTTCAATGCCATCGCCGGTGTCACGCCTGTGGCGATATAGTAGAAGAAGGCGGCCCCATCCAGGTTGGCAACCCCCGGTGCGACTTCGAATTTGTAGCCGCCGAAGAAGGGCAGTCGCCAGGAACTGTTCGGATAGAAGTAGGCGTCTTCACTGCGAATCTTAAAGGCGATCGTGCGTGCGGTCACAGCGCCGATATTCGCAGCGTCCTCCAGAATCTTCTTCATCCGCGCATCGGGATCAAACGGCTTTCCCTTGACGATCCCGATGGAAGCAAAAAGGCCCAGCGTGGTTGGATCACTTCCTTCACTCGGTTCTTCCTGGATCGCTTGGTTCAGCAGACTCCAGAAAGAATAGTCACCAGGGGCAACAAAATTGGACGGAACGCCCGATACATTGACAAAATTCATTGCGGGCGGATTGGCAGCGTCTGCGAGCTGATAAATCTTCAGATGTTTCTTCACGGATTCGACCCCGGGCTGGGGTGAACCGTCGACAAGGAACGATCGGAACGGCATCCAGTTGCCGTATGTGCTGGGTCGTACGACAAAATAGCCGGGTGGAATTTCGCCCTGATATCCCGGCGGCAATACAAGGTACTTACCACCCTTGCCTTTGTCCTCACCGGTGAGGCCGACGTCGGCAACCCAGCGATACCAAAAATCATCGATAGCCCCCAAGACCTTGGGCGGAATTTCGACGACTAACGGACCCTTGTGCGTGTCAAGCCAAATGAAACTGTAGACGGTGTTGTCGTTTGCCGTCAGTTCCACGGTCCGCGAGTCGACCAAACTCTCCCAGATGACGTTCGTCTGGTTGACCGGCCCAAATCCACGCAGCGTATCTCTCATTCCGACTTGATTTACTATGGGTAGGCCAAGCAGATAGGCTTGCAGGGCGCGCGAGCGGTCCAAATTGTCGTAGATCGTCTGAATGGTTGGCGCATCGGGGTAGCCATGCGACGAGTTGAGTTCGCCGATTGATGTGTCGACCTTATCGGGTACGGAAACGCCTGGCGCAATCGGGGTTTCATATTTGTACTGCTGGGCAGCGCCGGGCATCACCGAAAGCGCAATCAACGTCAGCGAAGACAGGGCGAGCTTCAGTTTTTGTCTCATGGTTGCGCTCTCGTCGATTCAGTAACGGTCAAATTTGGTGAAGTTCGGCAAGCATTCGGGCTAGTTTGGTCCGAGGTCTGCACCAAATTCCGAGAATCGATGATTCTTGAAATCACCTCGTACCGCCCGAGGCGGCGCGCCCAATCGCAGCGAATTTTTATTTAAGTTGATACAACGGAACCCAAATCAACAGGCTTGATTCACGTCAACTTGCGCTAAACATCCGAGATGGAGCCAGCGCTTTGCCGTTCAGGTCTCTGAGTTGCCCCGAGTTTCCAGACGCCTTCAGCTTTGGCATTGTACCGCCGTTCGAACTCGATTGGCGACAGCATACGCCACGAGCGTGCTTCCGGGGGGTACGATAAGGCGAATAGACCGAAGAAGGCCGGGGGTACGAAAAGAGTCCGAAAGGCGCAGGGCATCGTCTCGATGATGCGCCGGCTACCGGGATATGGCGTCATGGCCGATCCCCCAGAGTGTGGACGGCTGACCCGCATCCTCGATGAGATCCGATTCAAGCGACCTGGTCGGCGCAGGTCGAAGCTGGAGCTGCACCCTGCGGCCGATGCTGGACCGGGGGCCTCACGTGGTCGCACATCCCGGGCGACCTTCTTATGGTGAAGGAGACCGCCAGGACGGGCGCCGATCCAAATGCGGTCAGCTCACCGGAACAAGCGGTAGACCTCCACGGGGAGCGCCGAGTTCAACGGTAGCCCGCCAAGCTCTTGTCACAGCTCGCGAAACTGGAGCGGGCGATGGGAATCGAACCCACGACATACAGCTTGGGAAGCTGTCGTTCTACCACTGAACTACGCCCGCGCAGGCGCCGACCATAATCGGATGCGGGGTTGCCCATCAAGGGCGTTTCGCGAAATACCCACTGCGTTGCCGTCGCCCGGCGGGGCTCCTATGGTCGGCGGGATTTCAACGATTGCCCGGCGCCCCGCCCATGACGTCCCCGTCTTCTGCCCATTCCCCGGTTCATTCGGCCTCTCACGGCCATCCCCCGTTCAAGGCGCACTTCCAGACCTTCGACGATCTCGCTGACGGCGCCGAGGGGCCGGCGCGGCTGGCGGCGCTTCGGGCGGAGCTCGCCCGCCTCGGTTTCGACGGCTATGTGATCCCGCGCGCGGATGCGCACCAGAACGAATATGTGCCGGCCTGCGAGGAGCGGCTTGCGTACCTTACCGGCTTCACCGGCTCGGCCGGCACCTGCGTGGTGCTGCCGACGGAGGCGGCGTTGTTCGTGGACGGGCGCTACACCCTCCAGGCCCCGGCGCAGGTGGACGAGGCTGCCTTCACCGTGGTGCCCCTGTCGCAGACGCGGCCGGACAAGTGGATCGAGGACCATCTGCCCCGTGGCGCCCGGCTCGGCTTCGATCCGTGGCGCACCACCATCGATGGCCGCGAGCGGCTGGTGAAGGCGGTGGCGGCGGCGGGCGGCATCCTCGCGCCGCTGGATGCCGACCCGTTCGATCCCATCTGGCCCGATCGGCCCGCACCGCCCCGTGAACCGGTGCGCCTGCTCGACCTCTCCGTCGCCGGCGAGGACACCGCCACCAAGCTCCGGCGGGTGCAGGAGAAACTCGCCGAGGAGAAGCTCGACGGCGTGCTCGTCTCCGATCCGCACGGCGCGGCTTGGCTGTTCAACATGCGCGGCGGGGACGTGGCGCACACGCCGCTGCCGCTCGCCTGGTGCATCATCCCGCGCGCGGGACTGCCGGACCTTTTCCTTGAGGCGCTGAAGCTCTCCCACGAGGTGCGCGCCGCCCTCGCGGGGCATGCCCGCCTGCACGGCGTGGGCGACCTCGACCGCGTGCTCGCCGCCTTCGCCAAAGGCGAGGGCAAGGGCGACGGAAAGGGCCGGCGCATTCGCGTCGATCAGGCCACCGCGCCCGTGCGCCTCGCCACGCTCATCGAGACGGCAGGCGGCCTCGCCGACAAGGGCGCCGACCCCATCTCCCTCATCAAGGCCTCGAAGAACCCGGCCGAGATCGCGGGGATGCGCGCGGCCCATGTGCGCGACGGCGCGGCGCTGGTGCGCTTCCTCGCCTGGTTCGACCGGGAGGCGCCGACCGGCAAACTGACCGAGATCGACGCGGTGGAGGCGCTGGAGACCTTCCGCCGTGCCACCGGCTGTCTTACCGACATCTCCTTCCCGACCATCGCCGGGGCAGGGGAGAATGGCGCCATCGTGCATTATCGGGTCACGCGCAAGACCAACCGGGCGATCCATCCGGGCGAGCTGTTCCTCCTCGATTCCGGCGCGCAATATCCTGACGGCACCACGGACATCACCCGCACCCTTGCCGTCGGCACGCCGACGGAAGATATGCGCCGCCACTACACGCTGGTGCTGAAGGGCCATCTGGCCCTCACCCGCGCGGTATTTCCCAAGGGGATCACGGGGGCCCAGCTCGATCCGCTGGCGCGGCAGTTCCTGTGGGAGAACGGGCTCGATTTCGATCACGGCACCGGCCACGGTGTCGGCGCGGGGCTTTCCGTGCACGAGGGGCCGGCACGCATCTCCCAGCTCGGCCACCTGTCGCTGGCCGCGGGGATGATCCTCTCCAACGAACCGGGTTTCTATCGCACCGGCGCCTACGGCATCCGCATCGAGAACCTGATCCTGGTGGAGGACCGTCCGGTGGAGGCCGGAGAGCGGCCTTGCTTCGGCTTCTCGACCCTCACGCTGGTCCCCTACGATCGGCGGCTGATCGATCTTCGTCTCCTCACCGGTGCCGAGCGGGCGCAGGTGGATGCCTATCACGCCGAAGTCCGCGCGACCCTCGCGCCGCTGGTGGACGAGGGTAGCGTCGACTGGCTCGCCGGAGCCACGGCGCCGCTCTAGAGCACGCGCCCATCAGATTGCATCGCAATCTGAAGGGGTCACGCGTTCTTCTAAGAGTGAGAGGGGGATTTACCGAGCGGATTGATTCAATCCGCTCGGATCGCGCTCTACAAGTCGGCCGGATCGCCCGCAGAGCGTCGGGCGTTCCTCCACAAGCCAAGGAACTGCAAGGCCTCGTGGGCGTTACCAGATGCGCGAGGCGGAGCGTGGCTCCGCCCGACAGACTGGGAGGCCGCTGATGTCCACGATCCTCATCATCATTCTCGTGCTGCTGCTCATCGGCGCGCTGCCGAGGTGGGGCTACAGCTCCGGGTGGGGGTATGGACCCGGCGGCATCGTGGGTGTGCTGCTGATCATCGTGATCGTGCTGGCACTCACGGGACGGCTCTAGCGGCCTCGCGGCTGGCGCCGGCTGGCTGGGCCGGTCGGTGCCGGCCGCGTGAGGCGCGCGCAAATCTCCACGTCCAGTCGCTTCCATATCGAGACCGCGAACGTGCGGCCCGCGAGCTTGACGCCCCTGCTTCGCGGCCCGCACGGCCTGGCCGTCGGCAGCACCCCGCTGCGGACCGGCGGCCAGGGTGTGTGCGTTGCCCGTCGGCGTCCGCCGCTCACCACGGGGCGGCGGACGCGCGCGGCGTTCTTCAGGCGGTCTTTTCGATCACCCGTCCGAGCTTCTCCACCAGTTCGCCCACCTGATCCTTGGAGATGATGAGGGGCGGGGTGATGACGAGCGTGTCGCCGGCGATACGCATCATGAAGCCTTCCTCGTGAAAGGCCTTCTCCAGCGCCTCGTAGCCGCGCAGGCCGGGCGAGCCGGCGCGCGGGGCGAGGTCCACCGCACCGGTGATGCCCACGGTGCGGATGTCGAGCACGCCGGGCTTGTCCTTCAGCGACATGACCGCATCGGCGAAGAAGGGCTCCAGCGCCAAAGCGTGGGTGAAGGTGTTCTCCTTCGCGTAGAGGTCGAGCGTCGCGAGGCCGGCGGCGCAGGCCAGCGGATGCGCCGAGTAGGTGTAGCCGTGGAACAGCTCCACCATGTGCTCCGGCCCCTTCATGAAGGCGTCGTGGATGGGCTTGCGGGCGATGACGCCGCCCATGGGCACGGCGCCGGCCGTGATGCCCTTGGCGAAGCAGATCATGTCCGGGATGACGCCGTAGCGCTCGGCGGCGAAGGCATATCCGAGGCGGCCGTAGCCGGTGATGACCTCGTCGAAGATCAGCAGGATGCCGTACTTGTCGCAGATCTCGCGCAGGCGCTTGAGATAGCCCTTCGGCGCTGGCAGCACGCCGGTGGAGCCGCCCATGGGCTCGACGATGACGGCGGCGATGGTGGAGGCGTCATGCAGGCCGACGATGCGCTCCAGCTCGTCGGCGAAATGCGCGCCATATTCCGGCTCGCCCTTGGAGAAGGCCTGGTTCTCCCGGTCGTAGGTTGTGCGCAGGTGGTCGACGCCAGCCAGCATGGTGCCGAAGGTGCGACGGTTCGCCACCATGCCGCCCACGGAAATGCCGCCGAAGCCGACGCCGTGATAGCCGCGCTCGCGGCCGATGAGGCGGGTGCGCGTGCCCTGACCGATGGTCTGCTGATAGGCGAGGGCGATCTTCAGCGCCGTGTCCACCGCCTCGGAGCCCGAGTTGCAGAAGAACACATGGTCAAGATCGCCGGGCGCGAGGTCGGCGATCTTGGTGGCGAGGCGGAACGCGCTCGGGTGGCCGTATTGGAAGGTCGGGCCGAAATCCATCTCGGCGGCGCCGTCGCGGATGGCCTCGACGATGGGCTCGCGGTTGTGGCCGGGGTTGACGCACCACAGGCCGGCGCAGCCGTCGAGGATGGGGCGACCCTCCGGCGTGTAATAGTGCATGTCCTTGGCGCGGGACACGAGTCGCGGTCGCTTCTTGAACGACCGGTTGGAGGTAAACGGCATCCAGAAGGCTTCGAGGTCGTTCGGAACACTGTCCGCGCGCATGCCGTCCGTCACCAGATCGTCCAGAGCCATGATGGTTCCTCTCCCGCGCGCCTTGTCTTTGGCGCCGATTTGCAACGCGCCAGCGCGCACAGTGCGGGTCGCGCGCCGCCGGCACATGCCGGCCGGCGGCCTCGGGTGCGGTCGCGTCGCGGCAAGGCTAGCAGTCCGCATTGCCGGTGGGAACCGTCGCGGGAAGCTTGCCGCAGGGAGCGCGCTCACCTTGATCCCGCCCTCTTGCTTGTGCATGGGTTCTGATCGACAAAGGTCGTGACCGTAGGTTAGGGCGGTATCGTGGTAAGCAGCGCTGCAGACGCAGGCGAAGAGAGCGCGGTGGAAGCCGGCGTGGAAGGTGTGGCCGAGACGGTCGATGCCTCTGCCAGCGTGCGCGCCGCCCTCGATCGCGTGCTTGCCTCGGCCGATTTCGCCTCCTCGCCCCGCCTCGCCGCCTTTCTGCGGTTCGTGGTCGAATCAACGCTGGATGGGCGCGCAGACGCGCTGAAGGGCTACACCATCGCGGTCGAGGCCCTGGGCCGCCCGCCATCGTTCGATCCCCAGTCCGATCCCATCGTCCGGGTGGAGGCGACCCGGCTTCGGCGCGCGCTTGACCGGTATTATGCGACCGTTGGTGCCGATGATCCCGTCATCATCGATGTCCCGAAGGGCGGCTATGTGCCTCAGTTCCGCGCCCGCGGGCCGGACGATGCGGCGCTGGCCGATCCCGACACATCCGCCGTGCCGCCGGGATCGACCGAGGTCCCCGCCGAGATCACCCGCCCCCGCCGGCTGCTGCCGGCCCTGGCGGCAGGGCTCGCGGTGGTGGTGACGGCCGGCCTAGGCTTCGCCCTGTGGGACGCCGACATCAAGGCGCCGCGGGATGCGGCAACCGCCGCCGCGACAGCGGACCGCATCCGGCTTCCGCTGGTCGAGGTCCGCACCTTCGAGGCGTCCGGCGACGGTGCACCGCCGATGACCGAGCTGCGCGCCATCGAGGAGCGGATGCGCGACGCCTTCGCCCGCTTTGATTTCACCCAGGTGCGCGCCGCCGGCGCCGATATCCATGAAAGTGCCGTCGCCGAAGCCTGTGCGGCCAAGGTGCCGCGCTCGGTCTTCTCCCTCGCCGGCCTCGCCGAAGGCCGGCCGGATGGCACCTTCTCCCTCGCCGTTCGCCTCACCGACCGCTGCGACGGCTCCATCGTCTGGTCCACCATGATGGACGGCCTGTCCGGCGCCGGAAAGCTTGCGGAGAGCGAGCAGCGGGTGATCCATGACGTGGCCGTCGCGGTGATGGAGGGCTATGGCGTGGTGCAGGTCCGCGCCCGGGCGCAGGCCCTCGCCCGTGCTCCCGCCTCCGGCTACGGCTGCGTCGCCGCCGCGGCCGCCCAGCGGCGCAGCGACAGCCAGGAGACGCGGCCGGAAATGAAGGCCGAGACCCGGCAGGAGACGCGCGGCATCAATGTGGACGAGTGCCTCGCCGAACTCACCCGCCGCGACCCCGCCTTCGCTCTCGGCCACGCGGTGCGCGCCGAGACCCAGCTCCAGCGCACGCTGCATGACGACACGCCGGCCCCGTCCGAGGCCGAGCTTGAGGTGATGCTGGACGAGGCCGAGCGCGCCGTGGAGCTGGCCCCCGCCAGCGCCTATGCCGCCCGCGCGCTCGCTTTGGTGCAGCTTTTCGCCGGGGAGCCGGACGAGGCGGTAACCACCGCGGAGCGCGCCTTGCGCCTCAATCCGCTCGATTTCGACGTGGCGGCCACGGTGGGCGTGGTGTTCATCGGCGCCGGGCGGATCGCGGAGGGCGAGGCCCTGCTTGCCAACGCCCGCCGCGAGGGGGCGGTGGCGACCCCGTTCCGGGATTCCTATCTGGCGCTCGCCGCCTTCCTGCGCGGCGACCTGATCGCGGCGCAGGCCATGCTGCCCCAGCTGACGTTGCATCCGACGGTGGAAAACCGCATCGCGCTCGCCCTCAGCCTTCACGCCCTCGGGCGCCACAGCGAAGAGCGGGAGGTGGTCAACCTCATGGTTCATCAGGCCTCCGACGGTGCCGATGGCGTGCGCCGGCTGGTGACGCGCCTGCTGCCCTCCAAGGATCACGCCTCGCGTGCACTCGCGGCGCTGGAAAGCGCGGGCCTCTCCGCCGACGCTGGTGCGGGCAAACCGCCGCGGGGCTGACTGGCGAGCCTGCCTGATCGGGTGGGCGGAAGTGACACCGTGAGAATGGGTTGTGCGGGCGGCAAGGCTTCCTTTACGCTGCCGGGCGTCTACTTCCAGGGATGTTCTTTTCCCGCGATCCGCAGTCCATGTCCCAGTTTTCCATCGCCCGGCGTACCGGCGGGCCGGCCCGCCTTCTGATCTGCGATCCTGACCCGACCGCACGTGCGGCCGTGCGTGCGGCGCTTGCCCGACGTGATTCCCTCGATCTGATCGAGGCGACCGACATCGCCTCGGCGCTGACCCTGCTGCCCCGCTGCACCTCCGTCCTCCTCGGGACGGAGGACCCGGAAGATGTGGTGCGGCGGGTACGCGCCAGCGGATATGCCGGCACGCTTGTGGTGGCGCTGAGCGAAAGTTCGGTGACAGATGCTGTCGCCGCCATGCGGGCGGGGGCCGACGACGTGGTGCAGAAGCCGCTCGTGATCGAGGAGGTGATGGACCGCCTGCTCGCCGCGACACCGGCGCGCCGCCCCGAGCGCCGCCGCCGGGCGGCCCGCCCCCTGCCGCGCGGGGGCGATTTCTGCGGTCTCTCCGGGCGTTCGCCGGCCATGCAGGCGGTCTACGCCCAGATCGAGCGCCTTGCCGCCTCGCGCGCGGCGGTGTTCGTGACTGGAGAGAGCGGAACCGGCAAGGATCTGGTGGCGGCGGCGGTCCATGCCGCGTCCTCGCGGCGCGATGCGCCGTTCGTCGCTCTCAACTGCGCCGTCATTCCCCCCGAACTGATGGAAATCGCCCTGTTCGGCCGCGAGGACGCCGGCGCCATGGACCGCGCCCAGAGCGGCACGCTCCACCTGGACGAGATCACCCAGATGGACCCGGCCTGCCAGGCCCGGCTGATGCACTTCGTCGAGACCGGCCGGTTCAGCCCCGTGGGCGAGGTGGCGGAGCGGGAGGCCGACGTGCGCCTCGTCTGCGCCACCAGCCGTGACCCGCTGGAGGAGGTGCGCGCCGGCCGCCTGCGGGAAGATCTCTATTACCGGCTGGCGGTGCTGCCGCTGGCGCTGCCCCCGCTCAGGGCGCGCGGCGACGACGTGCTGCTTCTGGCCGAGACGTTCCTGGCCCGCTTCGCCGGAGAGGAGGGCCGGCCCATGCCGCGCTTCACGCCCGAGGTGGTGGAGGCGCTGCGTGCCCGACGTTTCCCCGGCAATGTGCGCGAATTGCAGAACCTGATGCGGCAGGTGGTGATCCTGAGCGAAGGCGGCACCATTCCGCCCGGTTTTCTCGCCGAGCCTGCCGCGCCCGAGGCGGATACCCCTGGCCGGAGCCCCGAGGTGTTCATCCAGGGTTGGTCCGACAGCCTGGCGTGGCACGGCCGGGTGGAGCCGCTGGCGGTGATCGAGCGGCGCGCCATCGAGGCCGCCATCGCCGCCTTCGACGGCAACATCTCCCTTGCCGCCGCTGCTCTCGACCTCAGTCCCTCGACCCTCTACCGCAAGAAACTGGCCTGGGGCGAGAGCACCCGCCTGTCGTGAGCCGCCTTTAGAGGATGAAGCGGCTGAGATCGGCGTTCTTCGCGAGGTCGGCGACGCGCGAGCGCACATACTCCGCATCCACCACCACCGTCTCGCCGGAGCGGTCGGGCGCGGAGAAGGAGAGGTCGTCGAGCACGCGCTCGATCACCGTCTGCAGGCGACGGGCGCCGATGTTCTCGACGTTGGAATTCACCTCCACCGCGGCATCGGCGATGGCCTCCACCGCGTCCGCCGTGACGTCGAGCGTGACCCCTTCCGTCCCCATGAGCGCCACCGATTGCTTGACGAGGCTTGCCTCGGTCTCGGTGAGGATGCGCACGAAATCGGCGCGGGTCAGTGCCTCCAGCTCCACGCGGATGGGCAGGCGGCCCTGAAGCTCGGGCAGCAGGTCCGACGGCTTGGAGACGTGGAAGGCGCCGGAGGCGATGAACAGGATGTGGTCGGTCTTCACCGACCCGTGCTTGGTGGAGACCGTGGTGCCCTCGATGAGCGGCAGCAGGTCGCGCTGCACGCCCTCGCGGGAGACGTCCGCCCCGGACCGGCCCTCGCGCCCGGCGATCTTGTCGATCTCGTCGAGGAAGACGATGCCGTTGTTCTCCACCGCGTGGATGGCTTCCTGCGTGATGGCGTCCTGATCGAGCAGCTTGTCCGCCTCCTCGGTGAGGAGGAGGGGGTGAGCCTCCTTCACCGTGACGCGGCGCGGCTTGGCGCGGCCGCCGAAGGCCTTGCCCAGCATGTCGCCCAGCGAGATGGCACCCATCTGCGCACCGGGCATGCCGGGAATCTCGAACATGGGCATGCCCTGCGTGCCCTGCTGCACCTCGATCTCGACTTCCTTGTCGTCCAGCTCGCCGGCACGGAGCTTCTTGCGGAAGGCGTCGCGGGTGGCCTGCGAGGCGGTGGCGCCGACGAGGGCGTCCAGCACGCGGTTCTCGGCATTGAGGTGGGCTTTCGCCTGCACGTCCTTGCGCTTGGCCTCACGGGTCAGGCCAATGCCGACCTCCACGAGATCGCGCACGATCTGCTCCACGTCGCGGCCGACATAGCCGACCTCGGTGAACTTGGTGGCCTCCACCTTCAGGAAGGGCGCACCGGCGAGGCGGGCGAGGCGGCGGGAGATCTCGGTCTTGCCGACACCGGTGGGGCCGATCATCAGGATGTTCTTGGGTAGAACCTCCTCGCGCAGCTTCTCGTCCAGCTGCTGCCGGCGCCAGCGGTTGCGCAGGGCGATGGCGACCGCGCGCTTGGCCTTGGCCTGGCCGACGATGTGGCGGTCCAGCTCGGAAACGATCTCGCGGGGGGAAAAGTCGCTCATGGAATCAGCAGTCCTTATCGCGGGGGCCGGGGGCGCTCAGGACCCGATGGTTTCCACGACGATGTTCCGGTTGGTGTAGACACAGATGTCCGCCGCGATCTCCAGCGAGCGGCGCACGATCGCCTCCGGGTCTTCCTCGCGGTCGAGGAGGGCGCGGGCGGCGGCGAGGGCATACATGCCCCCCGAACCGATGCCGGCCACGCCCGCATCCGGCTCCAGCACGTCGCCCGTGCCGGTGAGGACGAGGGACACCGAGGCGTCGGCCACGATCATCATGGCCTCCAGCCGGCGCAGGTAGCGGTCGGTCCGCCAGTCCTTGGCGAGTTCCACGGCGGCGCGCTGCAACTGGCCGGGATACTGCTCCAGCTTCGCTTCCAGCCGCTCGAACAGGGTGAAGGCGTCGGCTGTGGCGCCGGCGAAGCCGCCGATCACGTCGCCACGGCCCAGCCGGCGCACCTTGCGCGCATTGGCCTTGAGGACGGTCTGGCCGAGCGTGACCTGCCCGTCGCCGGCGATGGCGACGCGGTTGCCCTTGCGGACGGTGACGATGGTGGTGCCGTAAATGGTATCAGGGGAATGCATGAAGTGCTCCGCTTGGGGCTTACTTATGCGCTTCCGCGGCTGACGCAACTCGCTTCCCGCTCAGTTTCCGTTGAGGAAGGCGCGCACGGTGGTGCAGAAGTTCTCCGGCGCCTCCACCATGGGGCAGTGGCCACTGTCGATGATCTCGTCGAGCTTCGCGCCGGGAATGCCGTTCGCCACCTCGCGCACCATGGCCGGGGAGAACAGGCGGTCGTCGTCGCAATAGATGGCGAGGGTGGGCGCGGTGATCGTGCCGATGCGGGCGAGGCTGTCGAAGCCGACGCAGACCCCCACCTGGCGGATGAAGGCGTCCTTCTCCTGGTAGAGGCCCGCGTCCAGCGACTGCTGGACCGCCGCAAAAAGCGGAATCTTGTTCAGCGTGCGCATGCCGAGCACGAAGGTCGTGAGCGCGGCGCCGAACGTCAGCTCGTTGTCGAGCTGGAGCCGCAGCTCTTTGAACAGCCGCATGATTTCGGTGGTGTAGAGATCGTTGCGGGCGATGGTGTTGGAGAGCACCAGCCGGTTCACCCGCTGCGGCGCGGCGATGGCGAGTTCCTGCGCGATCATGCCGCCCATGGAATGGCCGATGACATGGGCCTTCTCGAAGCCCGAGGCATCGAGCACGGCGAGGGCGTCGCGGGCCATGTCGGCTGCGGTGTAGGCCGCCTTGGCCCGCTGGCTCTTGCCGATGTCGCGGTTGTCGAACTCGATGAGGGTGAAGCCCTTCAGCAGCGGGCGCGAGAGGGCCCAGAAGGAACGCTCGGCCGAAAGGCCGGAGATGATGAGCAGGGGCGGGCCTTCGCCGCTGACCTGATAGGCAAGCTCCAGCCCGTCATTGTGCGTCGTCGGCATCGGCGATCCCCGTCGGGTTGACGGGTGCGCTATGCCATAGTTGGCGCGTCGGCGCGAGGCGGGTGACGCTGGGAAAGGCGTAGCATTCCGTCGCGCGCGCCGTCATCTCATCGCCATATGGCGTTGCAGCGAGGTTGCTGATAGAAGCCGCAGCCTTGGAGGAGTTCCATGCGCAAGGCCGAAATCGTCCGCGAGACCAAGGAGACCAGCGTCACGCTCGCCGTCGACCTCGACGGGACGGGGCGGACGTCTGTCGCCACCGGTGTCGGTTTCCTCGACCACATGCTGGACCTGCTCGGCCGCCACGCCCGTTTCGATCTCGATATCAAGGCGGTGGGCGACCTCCACATCGATTTCCACCACACCACCGAAGATGTGGGCATCGTGCTCGGCCAGGCGGTCAAGAAGGCGCTCGGCGACATGCGCGGCATCACGCGCTATGCCGACGTGCTCCTGCCCATGGACGAGACGCTGACCCGCGTCGCCATCGACATTTCCGGCCGGCCGTTCCTTGTCTTCCGCACCGAGTTCGCGGTGCCGAAGATCGGCGAGTTCGACACCGAGCTGGTGCGGGAGTTCTTCCAGGCCTTCGCCTCCAATGCCGGCGTCACCCTGCATGTGGAGACGCTGTACGGGGTGAACGCACACCACATCGCGGAAAGCTGCTTCAAGGGCCTCGCCCGGGTGCTGCGCGCGGCTGTGGCGGTGGACCCGGCGGCGGCGGGGGAAATCCCCTCCACCAAGGGCGCGCTGGGCACCTGAGGCGGGCCGAGACGAGGCAGGAACCGAGGCAGGAGACGAGGCAGCCATGGCCAGCTGGACCGTTCTGACCCGCACCGTCCCCGGCGATACCGCCGAGCAGGCGGCGGGGCGCACCGTGTTCGTGCGCGAGAAATTCTCCTGGGTGACGCTGTTCTTCGCCCCTATCGTGCTGCTGCGCTTCCGCCTGTGGCTGGTGTTCGCCGCCTATGTGGCGGTGATGGTCCTCATGGGCCTCGCGGAAGTGTGGGTCGGCGTCGCCGATGGGGTCGGCAACGCGGTGATGATCGGCTTCCATGTGCTCCTCGCCCTGGAACTGCCGCGCCTGCGGCAGCGCAAGCTCGAGCGCCTCGGCTATGAGGAGGCCGCCGTGGTGGTCGCCGCCGACCGGGACGAGGCGGAACATCGCTTCTTTGCCGAATGGGACGGCCTGTTTCCCGCGGCCCGCGCCGCCTCCGCCCTTCCGGCCATTCGCCCGTCCTTCCCGGTTCCGGGCAGCTCATCCGGCGTCATCGGCGCCTTTCCGGGAGCCTGAGGCGTGACCGTCGCCATCATCGACTACAATTCCGGCAACCTGCACTCCGCCGCCAAGGCCATGGAGCGCGCGGCGCAGAGCCTCGCCCATGATGCCGGCCAGAGCGTCGTCGTCACCAGCGACCCGGAGGTGGTGCGCACCGCCGACCGCGTGGTGCTGCCGGGCGTCGGCGCCTTCGCCGACTGCCGGGCGGGCCTGGATGCGGTGCCGGGCATGGTCGAGGCCATGACCGAGGCGGTGAAGGGCAGGGGTCGTCCCTTCCTCGGCATCTGCGTGGGCCTCCAGCTTCTCGCCGAGCGCGGGCTGGAGCACGGCGTCACCGAGGGCCTCGGCTGGATCCGCGGCGAGGTGGACCGCATCACCCCCAACGATCCGACCCTCAAGATCCCGCACATGGGCTGGAACACGCTGGAAATCGCGCGCGAGCACCCGCTGCTCGCCGGCATTCCCACCGGCGCGTCCGGGCTCCATGCCTATTTCGTCCACTCCTATCACCTCAAGCCGGCGGACGGCATCGACCTCCTCGCCACCACCGACTACGGCGGCACCATCACCGCCGCGGTGGCGCGGGACAATGTCGCCGGCACCCAGTTCCATCCCGAGAAGAGCCAGACCCTCGGCCTCGCGCTCCTCGCCAATTTCCTGAAGTGGCATCCGTGATCCTCTTTCCGGCCATCGACCTCAAGGACGGCCTCGCCGTGCGCCTCGAACAGGGCGACATGGCGCGGGCCACCGTGTTCAACCGCGACCCTGCCGCCCAGGCGGAGGAGTTCGAGAGCCTCGGCTTCCGCTACCTGCATCTCGTAGACCTCGACGGCGCCTTCGCCGGCAAGCCGGTGAACGCGGCGGCGGTGGACCGCATCCTCGAGACGGTCTCCATCCCGGTGCAGCTCGGCGGCGGCATCCGCGACATGCGCACGGTGGAAGGCTGGCTGGAAAAGGGCGTCACCCGCGTCATCCTCGGCACCGCCGCGGTGCGCGACCCGGACTTCGTGAAGGCGGCGGCGAAAGCCCATCCCGGCCGCATCGTGGTGGGCCTCGACGCCCGCGACGGGCACGTCGCGGTGGAAGGCTGGGCGGAGACGTCCGAGCTTGCCGCCGTGGACATCGCCCGGCGCTTCGAGGATGCGGGCGTCGCCGCCATCATCTACACCGACATCGCCCGCGACGGCCTGCTGAAGGGCCTCAACCTCGAAGCCACCATCGCGCTGGCCGAGGCCATCTCGCTGCCGGTGATCGCCTCCGGCGGCCTTGCCTCCCTGGCGGATATCGAGGGACTGCTCGCGCCGGGCGCGAAGAAGCTCGAAGGCGCCATCACCGGCCGGGCCCTCTATGACGGGCGGCTGGACCCGCGCGAGGCCCTCGCGCTGGTGGCGGGACGATAGGTGCGCCATGCTGAAGGTTCGCGTCATCCCCTGTCTCGACGTGAAGGACGGCCGCGTGGTCAAGGGCGTCCAGTTCGTGGACCTGCGCGACGCCGGTGATCCGGTGGAGGCCGCGCGCGCCTATGACGCCGCCGGGGCCGACGAACTCACCTTCCTGGACATCACCGCCAGCCACGAGAACCGGGGCACCATCCTCGACGTGGTGCGCCGCACCGCCGAGCAGTGCTTCATGCCCCTCACCGTGGGTGGCGGCGTGCGCACGGTGGACGATGTGCGCACCCTGCTCCATGCCGGGGCGGACAAGGTTTCCATCAACACTGCCGCCGTGAACCGCCGCGCCTTCGTGGGCGAGGCGGCGGAGAAGTTCGGCGAGCAGTGCATTGTCGTCGCCATCGACGCCAAGAAGGTGTCGCAGCCGGGCGAGACGGACCGCTGGGAGATCTTCACCCATGGCGGTCGCAACCCCACCGGCATCGACGCCATCCAGTATGCCCGCGAGGTGGTGGACCTCGGTGCCGGGGAGATCCTGCTCACCTCCATGGATCGCGACGGCACCGGACAGGGCTTCGACTGCGCGCTGACCCGGGCGGTGGCGGATGCGGTGCATGTGCCGGTCATCGCTTCCGGCGGCGTCGGCATCCTCGACCATCTGGTGGAGGGCATCCGGGATGGCGGCGCCTCGGCGGTGCTCGCTGCCTCGATCTTCCACTTCGGCACCTTCACGGTGCGCGAGGCCAAGGACCGGCTGGCCGAGGCCGGTCTTCCGGTACGGCTCGATTGAGCCGCGCCGGGAACGGCGGTGCCGCAGCGCTTCCGGTTAACCCGTTTTTCGCATTTTCTTGATGCGAACCGCTCCCCAAGTCGCTGAAAATGCTTCAGTGCCTTCGTTCCTGACCCTTTTTGTGGGGCCGACCCGATGAGCGACAGCTTCTCCCTCGCCGACCTCGAAGCCATCGTCGCGGCGCGGGCCTCGGCGGACGCCGGCTCCTCCTACACCCGCTCCCTGCTCGACAAGGGCGTCGCCAAATGCGCCCAGAAGCTGGGTGAGGAGGCGGTGGAGACCGTGATCGCCGCCGTCTCCGGCAGCGAGAAGGATCTGGTGGGCGAGGCGAGCGACCTGCTTTACCACCTGATGGTGGTGCTCAAGGCCCGTGGCGTGAGCCTCGCCGACATTCATGCCGAGCTTGCGCGGAGGACCGCCCAGTCCGGTCTCGCCGAAAAAGCCGCCCGTCCCACCGCCTGACAGAGACATCGCGATCATGGACCGGCCCATCGACCCCGGCCTCTCCCCGTATCGCTCCTTCTCCCGCGAGGAGTGGGCGAAGCTGCGCCGCGACACGCCCATGACGTTGCGGCCGGACGAGATCGCACGGCTGGAAGGCCTCGGCGTCCGCCTCTCCATGAAGGAGGTGGAGGAGATCTACCTCCCGCTGTCGCGCTTGCTGTCGCTCTATGTGGCGGCGACGCAGAAGCTCTACCGCGCCATGAGCCACTTCCTCGACCACCGCGAGGGCGAGGCGGCGGGCGAACAGAAGATGCCCTATATCATCGGCGTCGCCGGCTCGGTGGCGGTGGGCAAGTCCACCACAGCGCGCGTGCTGCAGGCGCTGCTCGCCCGCTGGCCCAACACGCCCAAGGTGGACCTCGTGACCACCGACGGCTTCCTCCTGCCCAACGCCATCCTCGAGCGCGAGGGGCTGATGGAGAAGAAGGGCTTTCCCGAGAGCTACGACGTCGCGCTGCTGCTGCGCTTCCTCACCGACATCAAGGCCGGCCGCCGGCCGGTGCGCGCGCCGCTCTACTCGCACTTCTTCTACGACGTGATGCCCGACCAGTATGTGGAGATCGACCGGCCGGACATCCTCATCGTGGAGGGGCTGAACGTGCTCCAGACCACGCGCCCGCCCAAGGATGGCAAGGCGATCCCTTTCGTCTCCGACTTCTTCGACTTCTCGGTCTATATCGACGGAGACGAGGACGTGATCGAGCGCTGGTACGTGGAGCGCTTCATGCGCCTGCGCGAGACCGCCTTCACCGACCCGCTCTCCTACTTCCACCGCTATTCGCAGCTCTCCGACGACGAAGCGCAGGCGACCGCGCTCTCCATCTGGCGGCGGATCAACCTCGTCAACCTGCAGGACAACATTCTGCCCACCCGCCAGCGCGCCGACCTCATCCTGCGCAAGGCCGGCCGCCACGAAGTGGCCGAGGTGAGCCTCAGGCGACTGTGAAACGATGCCCCCGGACGGGCGCGTGACGGACCGTTCGCCGTGATTTTGGCGGCATGAACCCGCGGTCGACCATCGAAGCTTGGCCGGAGTGGTAACGGAGCGGCGACTTCGTTGGTATTTAGCTCTTCTTTTCGTTCAGACAGGTCCGACAGGCGCGGAAACGTGCATTCTACGCAGGCGATTCTGCGTTTTCTGTAGGCTCTCTGGATGGGAATAGGGCGGATGAGGCGATCTGACGATCGAGGTCGCCGTGCCTGCGGCCGGACGGCGCAGACACGGCTCGCGCTCATTCCCGCGCTTTTGGTATCCGCCGCGGCTCCGGCTCTCGCGGGCGATCTTGCGGCGGCCGGCACAGCGGCACCGTCCTCTGTCGCGTCGGACGATTTCCTGACCCGGCCCTATCTGTTCGGGGATCTGGGGCGGAGCCGGCTGAAGGAGCAGGGAATCGATATCTCCGGCGGGCTGGTCAACGAGACGGTCGGAAACCTGTCGGGCGGTACGCAGCAGACGGGCGCCAATGCGGGCCAGGCCTCCATCCAGGCCCTCTTCGACATGGAGAAGCTGGCCAACATCACCGGCGGCACCTTCGGCATCACGCTCGTGGGCCGCTGGGGCGACAACCTCGCGGAAGTCGCCAACATTCCGGCGCTGATGCTGATGAACGAGGTCTATGGCCGCGGCAACATCGTCCGCCTCGTGGACTTCCACTATAATCAGGCCTTGTTCGACGGCGCCGTAGACATCAAGGTCGGCCGTCTCGCCGTCGGCGCCGATTTCGGCTTCGAGCGCTGCGATTTCATCAATCTGACCTTCTGCGGCTCGGTTCCGGGAAATATCGCCGGAAACTATATTTTCAACTGGCCGGTCAGCCAGTGGGGCGGCGTCCTGAAGGTCCATCTCACCGATGACCTGACCTTTTCAGCCGCCGTCTACGACGAAAACCAGACCTATTTGTCGGTTCAGGCGAAGTGGGCGCTGCTGCCCAGCTGGCCGTCCGGTTCCGAGGGGGCGCTGGTGCCCCTGGAGCTGAAATGGACGCCGACGCTCTGGAATCTGTCGGGCACCTACAAGATCGGCGGATGGTTCGATACCGCGACCGCGGATAACGCCGTCACGAGCATCAACGGACAGCCCCAGCTCATCTCGGGGCTGCCCTATGCCCAGGATTATGGGCGTTACGGCTTCTATGTTTCCTTCATCCAGCAGCTGACCGGCAATGCCCAGGGGCCGAACCCGAAGCAGGGATTGTGGAGCTTCTTCAACTTCACCTATGCCGACCCGCGGACCTCCACGCAGCTCTATCAGGTGGCGTGGGGCATTCAGCAGCACGGCACGTTCGCAAGCCGCCCCGATGACGACATCGGCTTCGCCATCGGAACGACCGGCATCAATCCGCGGCTCGCAACCGCGCAGGCCGAGGCCAACTGGCTGGGGCTCGGCCCGGGCTATGTGCAGCACAACGAATACGTGCTGGAAGCCTATTACGGGTTTCAGGCAACGGGCTGGCTGAACCTGAAGGCCTCGCTGCAATACGTCATCGATCCCGGCGGCTACACCTCGCCCGTCAATGAAAACGCCTGGGTGGTGGGCCTGCGCACGACGGTCGCCTTCTGAGGGGGCGACCGGTCGTCAGTTCACGGCTGGGGGAACGGCCCCGACGGCCGGTCATGCGGAGTCACGATCATTCTCGGGTTAGAGAGCTGACACCCGCCGACCGCCGCCAGCACCACGGCCATGATCACCACGCGCCCGATCCTGCCCATTCTCGCCCCCAACCTTGCCTCTGCAACCATAGCGTTATGCACGTTGCGAACTATGCGACCAAGTAGCATGACGCAAGGACGCAGATCGTCAGCTGGATGCGGCGCGGGAGGATGGCCCGGAAGGCATTGACCGTCACGCTGTCTGCGAACTGGCCGACATAGGTCATGCCGAGGCGGACCTGTTCGCTGATGCGCAGAACGTGGTTAAATCATTGAAAAATATGGTGTCCCGGAAGGGATTCGAACCCCTGACCTGCGGTTTAGGAAACCGCTGCTCTATCCTGCTGAGCTACCGGGACACGCCCTCCTTCTAAATCGCGGCACGCCGGGAGGGAAGGGGCCGGATGGCGGCTTCCCCCGTCCGAGGCGGGAGCCGGACGCTGGCGTAAGGCGGCGTAAGGACAGTTGATCGGGTCGGCCTTCAATCCGGAGGGCGGTTGCCGCTATCGTTGCTGCATGACGCTAGGCCATTCATCGATGCGCGCAGGGATGCGCAGCCACACGCATTCATTGCGGGCGCTGGCGCGTCTTCTGGCGGTGGGCGGTCTGGCCCTTACCGGTGGGCTGATCCTCGAAACCGTCTCTCCTGCCGCCGCCCGCCCGGCGCAGAGGGCTGCCGTTCCGGCGGCCACCGATTGCGCAGGCGGCGGGACGGAGGCGGCCGGGAGCGTGGCGCGCTGGAGCGATGCGGGGGCGCTCGTTCTCGCCGACGGCCGGAGCCTCGCCCCGGAAGGCATCGCCTTGCCGACCCGCCTCTCGCCCGACCCGCAGCTGCTCGCGGTCGCCGCGGATGCGGCGGCTTCGGTGCTCGATGGCTGCGCGGTTGCGCCGGCCACGGCCACGCTCGATCGTCACGGCCGTCTTGCCGGGACGGCGCACCTCGTCTGTCCGGCGGCGGGAGACGCCCGGCAGGAGGATCTTGCCACGGCGCTGGTTCGGGCCGGGGCAGGCTATGCCACCGCGGACGGTGATACCGTCTGTGCCGCCCAGCGCCTTTCTGCCGAAGCGGAGGCGCGCATCGCCCGCCGGGGCATCTGGAGCCTGGCCTCGGCGGTCGCCCCGTCCGGCGATGAAAAGGCCATGGCGGAACGGCGCGGCCTTTTTTCCGTTACAGAAGGAAGGGTGCTCGCCGTCGGCGGACGCGACCGGATTTTTCTGAATTTCGGGGCAAGCTGGAAGCAAGATTTCACTGTCATGCTGACGAGGGAGGATTTCGCCACAATCTTGGGCGATAGGCTCGATCCTGCCATCTTGCGCGGAGCCCTTATCCAGGTAAGGGGCGTCGTCCGCGAGGAGGGTGGACCGGCCATGGCGCCGCGGCGGCGGGGCGAGGTGCTGCGCATTGAGGGCAAGGTCGAAAACCTGCCCGATGCTCAGGCGCTGCCGTCGAGGCGCCGGGAGCGGTGAACGGAAGCATGAGGTGCTGGGTGGGTGAGGCGCTGAGAGGGCAGGGTGCGGCGAGGCGGGTTCGGGCGGAAGCGCCTGCGCGCGCGCTTGTCCGGCGCACCGGCCTGCGCGCGCTGTTCGCCTGTGCCGCCGTCGCGCTCCCCCTGTGGCTCACCGGGTGCGCCGGCATCGACCTCGATCAGGTGAGCGTGCCGCTCGCCTCTACCGGCGCGGCATCCGAATTCGCCGATATGTCGCCCAGCCAGCGGCGCGAGCATGAAAAGCTCGTGGCGAGCTATGGCGGGGCCTATGACGATCCCGAGCTCAAGGCGCTGATCCAGAAGGTGGTGGAGCGCCTTGTCGCGGCCTCCGAGCGGCCGGACCTGAAATACCGCGTTACCGTGCTGAACTCGCCGGCCATCAACGCCTTTGCCCTGCCGGACGGCTCACTCTACGTGACGCGCGGCCTGCTGGCGCTGGCCAATGACACGTCCGAGCTGTCTTCGGTGCTCGCTCACGAGATGGCCCACGTCATCGCCCGCCACGCCACCATCCGTGAGGACCAGGTGAAGCAGGCGGTGCTGGTGAGCCGCGTCATCTCGGACGTGGTGAACGATCCCGATCTCGGCGCGCTCGCCATGCAGAAGAGCCGGCGCACGCTCGCCTCGTTCAATCGCGGGCAGGAGCTGGAGGCGGACGCCATCGGCGTCGGCATCGCCGCGCGCGCGGGCTTTGACCCTTATGGCGCCTCGCGCTTCCTGACCGACATGGGTCGCTTCTCGGAGATGAAGAGCACGGCCTTCTCCGGCTCGTCCTCCACCACGCCGGACATGGACTTCCTCTCGTCCCACCCGGCGACGCCCGAGCGCATCTCCATCGCCATCGCCAATGCCCGCCAATATGCGCCGGCGGCGGGGCCGTCGGACGGCGAGCGGGACCGCAGCGCCTATTTCAGCGTCATCAACGGCATGGTCTATGGCGACGATCCCAAGGAAGGCTTCGTCCGCGGCCGCAAGTTCCTGCACCCCAAGCTCGGCTTCACTTTCATGGCGCCGGAAGGCTTCTCGCTGGAGAACACCTCCCAGGCGGTGCTCGGCGCCACTCAGACCGGCCGCGAGGCGCTGCGGCTCGATGCGGTGCGCATCCCCGCCGACCAGTCCCTGGGGCAATATCTCTCGTCCGGCTGGATAGACGGGGTGGAGATCAACACGGTCGAATCGCTCACCGTGAACGGCTTCAGCGCGGCGACGGCGGTGGCGCGCGGCGACCAATGGTCGTTCCGCATGTTCGCCATCCGCTTCGGCTCGGACGTCTACCGCCTCATCTTCGCCGCCCGCGAGCTGACGCCGGAGCTGGACAAGCAGTTCCGCGCCGCCGCTGACACCTTCCGCCGCGTCTCCTCGGGAGAGGCGGACACGGTGAAGCCGCTGCGCGTGCGCATCGTCCAGGTGGGGCTCGGCGACAATGTGGAGAAGATCGCCGGCAAGATGCAGGTGCCCGACCGCCCGGTGGAGCGCTTCCTCATCCTCAACGGGCTCGATGCGAATGCCCGGCTGAAATATGGCGAGAAGGTCAAGATCATCGCCGACTGAGGGGCGGGTGCCCTATTCGCCGCTCCCGGCGATTTGATGGCGCGCAAGCCGCTATGCCGCCCCCCGCTGCTATGATCTCGGCTCTCGTTGCGGGAGGGAGCCATGTACAAGAAGATTCTCGTCGCCACCGACGGCTCGGCGCTGTCGGACCTTGCGGTCTCCCATGCCGTCGCGCTCGCCGCGGCGCTCCACGCGGCGCTTGTGATCGTTACCGCCAGCGAGCGCTTTCATCTTTTCAGCACCGAAGCCGACCAGATCGCCGACACGGAAGCCGAATATCGGCGCCAGACCGGGCGCAAGGCCGAGGCGGTGCTCTCCCGGGCCGCCGCCACCGCCGCCGCAGCGGGCGTCGAGGCGAAGCAGGTGCATGTGGAGGACGACCAGCCCTTCAACGGCATCATCACCACCGCCGAGGCCGAGGGCTGCGACCTGATCGTGATGGCTTCCCACGGCCGCCGGGGCCTTTCTGCCGTTGTGCTGGGCAGCGAGACCACCAAGGTGCTCACCCACTCGGGCCTCCCCGTGCTGGTGGTGCGGGAGGAGGTCGCCCCCGCCGTCCAGGCCAAGCCCGCGGGCAGTGTGGAGTGGCCCGAGCCCAGCCCGGCCTTCCTCGCCCCTGGACGCTGAGCGCGTCTTCCGGACGGCCAGCCTTGTGGGAGCAGGATTGCGCGAGCCCTTGCGCCAGCGGGGTTTTTGCCCTATGTGAGCCCGGTTCGTGGCCGCGCTCCCTCAAGCGGGGAGCCGCCCGGGCGGGCAGGGACCGGCGGTATACGCGGTCCTGATCGTCGGAGGCAGCCCGCCCTGGCTTTCTGTGAGCGCGCATCGACACTCAATTCATCGCCTGTGCCGCCCGGCCTTCGCGCCGGCCCGCCGCTTTTGCGGCGGCCGTTCGTCATTCCCCTGGAATGGCGGACACCCGAGCGGTTCGGGCCTCGCAACACGAGATGCCGGCGCAGCAAGTCTGGAGCGTGAATGTCCGCCGTAGAAACCACCCGTGAGGATTTTGCCGCCCTGCTCGACGAGAGCTTCGGCCGCGCCGACACCAATGAAGGTTCGGTGGTCAAGGGCATCGTGGTCGCCATCGAGAAGGATCTGGCGATCATCGATATCGGCCTGAAGACGGAAGGGCGTGTCGCCCTGCGCGAGTTCGCCGGCCCCGGCCGCGAGAACGCCATCAAGGTGGGTGACGAGGTCGAGGTCTATCTCGAGCGCGTCGAGAACGCCATGGGCGAAGCCGTCCTCTCGCGCGACAAGGCGCGCCGCGAGGAGAGCTGGGTCAAGCTCGAGAAGGCCTTCACGGCCAACGAGAAGGTCTTCGGCGTGATCTTCAACCAGGTGAAGGGCGGCTTCACCGTCGACCTCGACGGCGCCGTGGCCTTCCTGCCGCGCTCCCAGGTGGACATCCGCCCGATCCGCGACGTCGGCCCGCTGATGCACAACCAGCAGCCCTTCCAGATCCTCAAGATGGATCGCCGTCGCGGCAACATCGTCGTCTCCCGCCGTACCGTGCTGGAAGAGACCCGCGCCGAGCAGCGCCACGAGCTGGTGCAGAACCTCGAAGAGGGTCAGGCCATCGACGGCGTGGTCAAGAACATCACCGATTACGGTGCGTTCGTTGACCTCGGCGGCATCGACGGCCTGCTGCACGTCACCGACATCGCCTGGCGCCGCGTGAACCACCCGACCGAGGTGCTCAACATCGGCCAGACGGTGAAGGTCAAGATCATCAAGATCAACCACGAGACCCACCGCATCTCGCTCGGCATGAAGCAGCTTCTGGGAGATCCCTGGGAGGGCATCGAGGCCAAGTATCCGGTGGAGGCCCGCTTCAAGGGTCGCGTCACCAACATCACCGACTACGGCGCGTTCGTGGAGCTGGAGCCCGGCATCGAGGGCCTCATCCACGTCTCCGAGATGTCGTGGACCAAGAAGAACGTCCACCCCGGCAAGATCGTCTCCACCTCCCAGGAGGTCGAGGTTCAGGTGCTGGAAGTGGATTCGGCCAAGCGCCGCATCTCCCTCGGCCTCAAGCAGACCCTCCAGAACCCCTGGGAGGCCTTCGCCGAGAAGTATGCGCCCGGCGCCGTGGTGGAAGGCGAGGTCAAGAACAAGACCGAGTTCGGCCTGTTCCTCGGCCTCGACGGCGATGTGGACGGCATGGTCCACCTCTCCGACCTCGACTGGAACCGTCCGGGCGAGCAGGTGATCGACGAATACCGCAAGGGCGACATGGTGAAGGCCGTGGTGCTCGACGTGGACGTCGAGAAGGAGCGCATCTCGCTCGGCATCAAGCAGCTGGCCGGCGATCCCTTCGCCGACGCGGGCGAGGTGAAGAAGGGTGCTGTCGTGACCTGCGAAGTCACCGACGTGAAGGACGGCGGCATCGAGGTGAAGCTCACCGGCACCGACCTCTCCGCCTTCATCAAGCGCTCCGAGCTCGCTCGCGACCGCAACGACCAGCGCCCCGAGCGCTTCTCGGTCGGCGACAAGCTCGACGCCCGCGTCACCCTGTTCGACCGCACGGCGCGCAAGGTGCAGGTCTCCATCAAGGCGATGGAGATCGCGGAAGAGCGTGAGGCCGTGGCCCAGTTCGGCTCGCAGGATTCGGGCGCTTCGCTCGGCGATATCCTGGGTGCCGCGCTGAAGCAGCGCGCCGCCGACACGGCCGACACCGCCGAGGAGGCGGACAAGGAAGACTGATCGCTCCACGCGATCGGACTTCTCTGAAAAAACGAAGGGCCGGTGCATTGCACCGGCCTTTTTTTCAACCCATGCGCCATTCAGACGCCGACTGGCATCCTTGTGCTGGGATCAGCACGGAAGTATCCAAGTCTTGGTTGTCAATGGGAGGTTTGCCATGAAGCGCAGGATAATTTCCCTCGGCGTCGTCGCCGCGGTCTCGCTCGCCGCCACGGGTTCGGCCTTCGCCCTCACCGGCAAGGAGTTCCTTCGCAAGTACAACAAGGACAAGGACAGCACCGTCGAGATCGTCGAGGCCATCGACCTCGGGACCAAGGTGTTCAAGGCCATCAATCCGGACAAGGACAAGACCCTCGAGGCCGCCGAGACCAAGGGCCGGCTGACCGACGAGGATTGGGCCGCCGTGAACAAGGACGGCGACAAGACCCTGGAGCTGGACGAGTGGCTCATCATCGTGCGCAAGCGCTTCAACGATGCCGATGCCAACAAGGACGGCAAGCTGACCGAGGCCGAGCTGGATTCCCCCGCCGGCCAGCAGCTTCTGCTGCTCATCGCCAAGTGAAGCTGACGGCACGCCGCGCCTGATGCGGCTGGGGAGGGCGTGGCGTCCTCCCCCAGTGAAAAGCGCGTAGGCGCGCCGCTGTGGCGGCGCCCCTTGTCCCAGCCCCTGCTTCAGTTGAGACGCAGCAGGAAGCGCCGGTTCACCGCCTGCAGCGGGCGGGCGTTCATGGGGAAGATGGCGCGGAAGGCGTCGATGTCCGCCTGCGCCACCTCGATGGGCGCCCCAAACACGTTCCAGTCCACGATTTCCGAGCAGGGCGGCGTGGTCAGCGACCCCTCGTAGCGATAGGTACCGCGCGCCGACGGCAGGAAGCCGGCCGGATCGAGCGGCGCAGCCAGCGTCTTGTCCCCGGTCTTGCGCGGCGCGGCAGCCATGATCGAGGAGAAGCCGGCATTGGCCGCGCCGGGCACCATGAACACACCGGCCACCAGCAGTCCGCCTTCGGGCGCCGCATGGACGAAATGGGCCTCCATGGCGGTGCGCTTGCCGTCGATGGCGTGCTCGCTCGGCGCGTGGAAGTGGAACTGCTTGAGCGCGTAGGTCTTACCGCCCATGGTGGCGGTGCCCCCGTCGCCGGTCACGTCGGCCTGGATGGTATGGCCGTTGTTCACGACCTTGTAGGCGAACGGCTTCCAGGCAAGCACCGGGCCGGCGCTCTCCGCCTTGACGGCGCCTTCGAGATTGATCGGCGATTGCTGGCTGCCCACCGAGCAGGCCGAAAATCCCTTTTCGAGCGAACCCCATTCCTGCGGTCCGCCGTGGCCTTCATAGGTCCAGTGCGCTCCCTCGGAAGCGCGGGCGGCGTTGGCGCAGACCGGGCAGGCGACAAGGCCCGCAAGCAGCGTGCGACGATTGATGGTCATTGAATTGCCCCTTGTATGGCGGTTCCTCCGCTGCGGCCAAGCTTACCAGCGCTGGGGATACTCGCAAAAGCCGATACTGTTCCGGGATGGATCAGATTGCGGCTGACGCGGCTGCTGCCAGGGCGGCGAAGGCGGCTCGCGGATCGTCCGCGCGCATGATTCCCCCCATGACCGCGACGCCCTTGGCCCCCGCGGTGAGGCAGGCCGGCGCCGTCTCTGCGTCGATGCCGGCGAGCGCGACCACCGGCACGGCGCTCGTGCGGGCGAAGGCCGAGAGCCCTTCAAGCCCCAGCGCCGGTCCGTATCCCGGCTTGGATCTTGTGAGGAAGACGGGGCTCGCCGTGATGTAGTCGAGCGCGGCCGGATCGGCGGCGGTGGCCTCCGCCAGGGTGTGGGTGGACAGGCCGATCAAGGCCCCCGGCCCAAGGAGCGCCCGTGCGGCCTTCGCATCCCCGCCGCCGGAGAGGTGCACGCCGTCCGCAGCGGCGGCCTGCGCCAGCGCGGGCGGGCCATGCAGCGTCAGGCGGGCATCGAAGGGGGCTGTCACGGCGCGCAGGCGGGCGAAGAGGGCGATCTGCGCTGCGGCCGGCAGGTCCTTCTCCCGCAGGCTCACCCATCTGCACCCGCCGGCGCAGGCTGCGGCCACCACGTCCGCCAGATCGCCCCGCGCCAGCGTGCGGTCGGTGATGAGGAGCAGCGGCGGCGTCGGCAGATGGGGCAGGGGTCAGCTCCCGACCAGACCGAACTCGGGGCTGGAGGCCTCCGCGTGCAGCTTGCGCGGGATGCGGCCGGCGAGGCGGGCGAGGCGGCCGGCGTCCACCGCGTGGCGGAAGGCGGTCGCCATGCGCACCGGATCGAGCGCCTTGGAGACCGCGGTGTTGAGCAGCACTGCCGAGCAGCCCAGCTCCATGGCAAGTGCCGCGTCGGACGCCGTGCCGATGCCCGCGTCCAGCACCACCGGCACGGGCGAGCGGGAGCAGATCAGCTCGATCATGTGCGGATTGGCGATGCCGAGGCCGGTGCCGATCATGGAGCCGAGCGGCATGACGGTTGCGGCGCCGAGGTCCGCGAGCTTCTGGCAGGTGACGGGATCGTCGTTGCAATAGGGCAGGACGACGAAGCCGCGCGAGACCAGCTCCTCGGTGGCCTTCAGCAGCTCCTCCACATTGGGATAGAGCAGCTCGCGGTCGCCGATGACCTCCAGCTTCACCCAGTCCGTCTCCAGCGCCTCGCGGGCGAGTTCGGCGGTGAGCACCGCATCCTTGGCGGTCTGGCAGCCGGCGGTGTTGGGCAGGATGTGCACGCGGCCGGTGAGGAGGTCCGTCAGGCTCTCCTCGTAGCCGGCGAGGCTGATGCGGCGGATGGAGGCCGTGGCCATCTCGCTGCCCGAGGCGGCCAGCGCATCGAGGAAGACCTTCTGGTTGGGATAGCCCGCCGTGCCCAGGAACAGCCGCGACGAGAAGGTGCGGCCGGCGATGACGAGGGGATCGGCGTTGGGATTTTCGAACGCGCTCATGGTGCTTCTTCCCGGCGCCCGCGCACGAGCGCTCTGTTCTGTTCGGCCGGGGCTCAGCCGCCCTGCTTGGCCTCGATGATTTCCACGGCGTCGCCTGCGGAAAGGCGCGCGTCGGTCCAAGTGCGGCGAGGCACCACCGCGCCGTTCACCGCCACCGCGATGCCCTTGCGCTCCGGCTCAAGCCCCTTGGCGACGAGCAGGTCGGCAACGGTGGCGACGGGATGCGCTTCCTCGGCGCCGTTCACCTTCAGGGCCAGCATGGCGCTCACTCCGCCGCCGCGCGCGGCGGGCCGAAGCGCTCCGCGCCGAAGGGCCGGGCCACGTCCGCAATGGTGCCGCTGAGAATGTGGTCGGCGATCACCTGCGTCGTCACCGGCAGAAGGAGGATGCCGTTGCGGTGGTGGCCGGTGGCGTAGACGAGGCCGTCCACCTCCGGGCTCGGGCCGAGGATGGGCGCATCGTCCCGGCTGCCGGGGCGGAAGCCGACCCATTGCTCGACGATGCTCAGCTCTTCCAGCGTCGGCAGCGCCCGCCACGCATGGGTGAGGAGCGCGAGCTGGCCGCCGGCCGTGAGGTCGGTGTCGAACCCCTTCTCCTCGGTGGTGGCGCCGAGGATCAGCCGCCCATCGCGCCGCGGCACGAGATAGGAGCCCGGCGCCCACAGCACGTGGGAGAGGATGGGTGCCGCCGGGTCCATGCGCAGCGAAAGCATCTGCCCCTTGATGGGGCGCACCGGCAACGGCGTCGCCGGGGTAATGTCCACACCCCGGCTCCAGGCGCCGGCGGCCAGCACCACCACGTCGGCGGCATGGTGGGTCTCGCCGGTGACGACGCCGGTGGCCCGGCCGCCGGCGGTCTCAACCCGGCTGACCGGGGTGTGTTCGTGAAGCGTCGCGCCGGCCTTCAGCGCGGCGATCTTCAGCGCGGCGGCAACCTTGCGGTTGTCGACCTGATGATCCTCCGGGCTCAGCACGCCGCCGGCGAGGCGGGGGGCGAGATAGGGCTCGCGCCGACGCACCTCGGCGGCGGTGAGCCACTGGACGGGCAGGCCGAGGCCCTGCTGGAAGGCGAACAGGTGGCGCAGCTTGGCGAGATCGTCCGCCGTGAGGGCGATGGTGATGGTGCCCTCGGTGCGCAGGTCCACCTCTTGTCCGGAGGCATGCTCCAGCTCCGCCGCGAAGGCGGGCCACAGGGTCTGGCTGGCGCGGTTGAGCGTTAGCAGGCCTTCCTCGCCGGGCTCGGCCTCGGCGCAGGCGGCCAGCATGCCGGCGGCGGCGCGGCTCGCGCCTTGCCCGGTCTCACCGGCGTCGAACAGGTCCACCGGGCAACCCGCCTCGGCGAGGCGCCACGCGAGGGCGAGGCCGATGACGCCGCCGCCCACGATGGCCACATGGGGACGGGCCACACGCGGTTTCGCCTTTCCCGCCGGTGCAGAGCCGGCTTGCGATGAAGGTGCGAATGTAAACTGCGACAAGCTCTCGCTCATCGGCATCTCCCTACGCTGGCATGATCCAGACAGGTTCGATGGGTGTGATCTCAGCCGCGCATGATGCGCGGCACCCCAGGCCGTGTCTGTTATTTACTCATGCCGGCCGCAGAACTGCAAGAGGCGGGGCGCCCGGGACGAGGCGGACCTCAGCGGTTGAGCTCGCTTTCGTCCAGCTGGCGCGCCTCGTCGGCGAGCATGATCGGGATGCCGTCGCGGATGGGATAGGCGAGGCGGGCGGCGCGGGAGATCAACTCCTGGCGCTCGCGATCATATTCCAGCGGCCCCTTGGTGAGGGGGCAGACCAGGATTTCGAGCAGCTTGGGGTCGACGTCGTGGCCGGGACGCTGGGACTGGATCATGTTCTCGCTCTTTGGTGCCGCGCGTTTCGAGGGCAAGGGGTCCGCGGCGCGCCACCATAGCGGCGCCGGGGTGGCCTTTCACCAGTGATTTTCGCGACATCACGGCCGCTGATGGGCATATCACGCGGTTTCGCTGTCTTTCCGCCCCCGCAGCCCCTAATGAAGCGGCCTTGGAATCGCGCCCTCGGGAGCCCAATGGATCGACGCTTGGCCCTCGGGCTTCTTCTCGGCTTCGTCGCGGTCGTGATGTTCGGCGCGACGCTGCCGCTCACCCGCTTCGCGCTGCACGATTTCAGCCCCTGGTTCATCAGCTTCGGCCGCGCCGCCTTGGCGGGCTTTGCGGCGCTCGGGCTGGTGCTGGCGCTGCGCCGGCCGTGGCCGTTCGGCCAGCCCAAGGTGCTGTGGCGCCTCGCCGTGTCCTCTGCCTGCCTGATCTTCGTGTTCCCGCTGGCCATCGGCGTCGCCACCCAGACGGTGCCGGCGGCCCATGGCGGCATCGTGCTCGGCCTTCTGCCCCTGTGCACGGCCATCGCGGCCATGCTGCTGGCCGGGGAGCGGCCGGGCCTCGGCCTGTTCGCCGCGAGCGCGGTGGGGGCCGGGCTTGTGGTGGCCTTCGCCTTGCGCAACGGCGCGGGCGGCGCGCTGGGAATGGGCGACAGCCTCTTGTTCCTCGGCGTCATCGCCTGCGCCATCGGCTACGCCGTCTCCGGCGGCCTCGCGCGCACCATGTCGGGCTGGGAGGTGATCGCGTTCATGCTGATCCTCTGCCTGCCGGTGACGCTGCCGCTCGCGCTCCTCACCTTTCCGTGGGGTGGGGCGGGCACTGTGGCAGGCGCCTCCTGGGCGGCACTGGTCTATCTCGGCCTCTTCAGCCAGCTCATCGGCTTCTTCTTCTGGAATGCCGGGCTCGCCATGGGCGGCATCGCCCGCGTCGGCCAGATGCAGCTTCTTCAGACCTTCGTGACGGTGGGACTCGCCTGGCCCATCAATGGCGAGGTGCCGGACGCGGAGACCGTGGCCTTCGCCGCGGGCGTGGCGCTGGTGGTCGCGGTGGCGCAGCGGACCCGCTCCCGGCCGCGCTGATCCTGCAAACGAAAACGGCCCGCCGAAGCGGGCCGTTCTTTACGTCTCGGATTACCGGAAGGCTCAGGCCGCCTTGGAACGGGCGGTGATGAGCTTGCGGTTCACCAGCACCTCGGCGATCTGCACCGCGTTCAGCGCGGCGCCCTTGCGCAGATTGTCCGACACGCACCAGAAGGCGATGCCGTTGTCCACGGTCGGGTCGTCGCGCAGGCGCGAGATGTAGGTCGCGTCCTCGCCGGCCGCCTCGTGGGGGGTGGCGTAGCCGCCCGGCTCACGGGTGTCGATGACGAGGATGCCGGGCGCCTCGCGCAGGATCTTGCGCGCGTCGTCGGCGGACAGCTCCTTCTCGAACTCCACGTTCACCGCCTCGGAGTGGGAGATGAAGACCGGCACGCGGACGCAGGTGGCCGTGAGCTTGATCTTGGGGTCGAGAATCTTCTTGGTCTCGGCCACCATCTTCCACTCTTCCTTGGTGAAACCGTCGTCCATGAAGACGTCGATCTGCGGGATGAGATTGAAGGCGATGCGCTTCGGGAACTTCTTCGGCTCCACCGGATCGGAGACGAAGACGGCGCGGGTCTGCGAGAACAGCTCGTCCATGGCGTCCTTGCCGGCGCCGGAGACGGACTGGTAGGTGGAGACCACCACGCGCTTGATGGTCGCAGCGTCATGCAGCGGCTTCAGCGCGACCACGAGCTGCGCCGTGGAGCAGTTCGGATTGGCGATGATGTTCTTCTTGGTGAAGCCGACGATGGCGTCCGCATTCACCTCGGGAACGATCAGCGGCACGTCCGGGTCCATGCGCCACTGGGAGGAATTGTCGATGACGACGCAGCCCTGCGCGCCGATCTTCGGCGACCACTCCTTGGACACGGCTCCGCCGGCCGACATCAGGCAGATGTCGGTGTCGGAGAAGTCGTAGGTCTCGAGTGCCTTCACCTTCAGGGTTTTATCGCCGTAGGAGACTTCCACGCCCTGCGACTTTCGCGAGGCGAGCGCGACGACCTCGTCCGCGGGGAAACCCCGCTCGTCGAGGATCGAGAGAATCTCCCGGCCCACGTTGCCCGTGGCGCCGACGACGGCGACCTTGTAACCCATGATGTTCCTCGGATGTCTCGGCCCATGCGGCCGAAGACCGTGCTTTTAGGCCGAACCCCCTGGCCTTGCAAATCGAAGATTCGCGATCGGGCACGGCATCCGCGCATTCAACTGTTGCGTCAACGCAACGCGCCGGCGTCGAGAAGGCGGGAACATGGCACCAAGGAGGCGGGTTTCCTTGCGCAGGGGACAAACGTCTATTAATCCAGTCAAGGTCGGCCCTGCGCCGATCTGGGAGGATGCCATGGGTTTCGCGTCGTTCACCACCTTCGCTGCTTTCGCCCGTTCGGGCCTGAAGACGGCGCTCTCGGTGTCGCTGGCGGCGGCAGCCATTGCGGCGACCACCGGTGCCTTTTCCATCGCGTCCGCCGACAGCGCCGAGGCGCAGACGGTGAAGAAGCGCAACCGTATCGTGGTGGAGCGTCGCTCCTATCTCGATGCCGGCACGGTGGTGAAGCCCGGCTCCAAGTCGTACCTCGATTACGCGCTGCCGCCCGGCTACTTCTACCCCACCTATGGGCCCACCGCCGCCGGCCCCGGCCCCATCACCGGCCTGCGCTGGCCGCTGCCGGGCGCCTTCGACCTGCCGGGCTTCTGAGCCAAGGTTGCCGAAGAACACGGAAGGGGCCGCCTCGCGGCCCTTTTTTGTGCGGTGAAATCACAGCGATTTCGCGGTGTTTAATTTTTATCCCGGCCAAGCATGACATTTCCGCTTGTGCGCGCCATAACGGCCCTATGCCGCGCCGTCGGCCCGACCTTCCAGCGCAAGATGCCCCTTAAGAGCCCATGCCCCGCCCCCGCTTCGCGCTGCCGATGCTGAGCCGCCAGCCCCGCCGCAGCGTCATTCCGGGCTTTCGGCTCTCGCTCGGCCTCGCGCTGCTCTATCTCGGCCTCATCGTGCTCCTGCCCATCGGCGCGCTGCTGCTGAAGGCGGCGGACGTGGGCTTCGAGCGCTACATCGCCATCATCACCTCGCCGCGCACACTCGCCTCCTTCCAGGTGACGCTCACCACGGCGGCGCTGGCGGCGCTGTTCAATGCCATCTATGGCCTCGCTCTCGCCTGGGTGCTGGTGCGCTACGAATTCCCCGGCAAGCGCCTGCTGGATGCCATGGTGGACGTGCCGTTCGCCCTGCCCACGGCGGTGGCGGGCCTCGCGCTGACGGCGCTGTTCGCCAAGAACGGCTGGTTCGGCGCGCCGCTGGCACAGTGGGGGATACAGGTGGCCTACGCCCCGGCCGGCATCGTCTGCGCCATGGCCTTCACCTCCATCCCCTTCGTGGTGCGCACGGTGCAGCCGGTGCTGGAGGACATGGAGCCGGAACTGGAGGAGGCGGGCGCGACGCTGGGCGCGAGCGACCTCACCATCTTCCGCCGCATCATCTTTCCCACCATCTTCCCGGCCTTCCTCGCCGGTACGTCGCTGGCCTTCGCCCGCTCGCTCGGGGAGTTCGGCGCGGTGGTGTTCATCGCCGGCAACCAGCCGTTCCGCACCGAGATCGTGGCGCTGCTCACCTTCATCCGGCTGGAGGAATATGACTACGCGGCCGCCGCGGCGATCGCCGTCACGATGCTGGGCCTCGCTTTCATCATGCTTCTGATCGTGAACGCCGTGCAGGCGTGGCATCAGAAGTTTGCGATGGGGGATGCCTGATGGCCCGTCCCGTGAACCGCCACCGCCTGCGCGTCGGCGACGGCGGGGTGACGCGCTCGGTGATTCTCACGCTGGTGCTGGCGACCACCGGGCTGGCGCTCATCGCGCCGCTGGCCGTCATCTTCGCCGAGGCGTTCGCGCGCGGCGTGCCCACCTATCTCGAAGCGCTCGCCCGGCCGGATACGCTGCACGCGGTGGGGCTGACGCTGCTGACGGCCCTCATCTGCGTGCCGCTCAACACCGCCTTCGGCATCGCCGCCGCCTGGGCGGTGACGAAATTCTCCTTCCGCGGGCGCAACCTGCTGCTGGCGGTGGCGGAGCTGCCCTTCTCCATCTCGCCCATCGTTGCGGGCGTCGCCTATCTCTTCGTCTATGGGGCGCAGGGGCTGTTCGGGCCGTTCCTGCAGGCACACGACATCAAGATCATGTTCGCCGTGCCGGCCATCATCCTTGCCAGCCTGTTCGTCACCGCGCCCTTCGTGCTGCGCGAGCTGGTGCCGCTGATGATGGCGCAGGGGCGGGACGAGGAGGAGGCGGCGGTCAGTCTCGGCGCCTCGGGCTTCGACGTGCTGCGGCTCGTTACCCTGCCCAACGTGAAATTCGCGCTGCTCTACGGTGCCGCTTTGTGCAATGCGCGGGTGATGGGCGAGTTCGGCGCCGTCTCCATCGTCTCCGGCAACATCCGCGGCCAGACCTCGACTTTGCCGTTGCAGATCGAGCTGCTCTACCAGGACAGCCACGCGGTCGCCGCCTTCGCCGCGGCGACGGTGCTGGCGGGCGTCGCCCTCTTCACGCTGGTGGCGAAGTATCTGATCGAGCGGGCAGAGCGGGCGCGGGGCGAGATCGTCGCGCCGCGCCGGCCGGGGCACTGATCGGTTCGGCTCCGGTCTTCGACCGGCGCCGATTGCTTCGCTCAGGCGCCGCGCGGGCTTGAACCAGCCTCAGGCCGCAGCGGCGGTGCCCGTGGCGGCGGCGATTTCGCGCTTCATGGCGGCGATGGTCGCGGCATAGTCCTTGGCGCCGTAGATGGCGCTGCCGGCGACGAAGGTGTCCGCCCCGGCCGCGGCGATGGCGCCGATATTGTCCACCTTCACCCCGCCGTCGATTTCCAGCCGGATGTCCTTACCCGAGGCGTCGATGTGCTCGCGGATGGCCTTCAGCTTGTCCAGCGCCGAGGGAATGAAGGCTTGCCCGCCGAAGCCGGGGTTCACCGACATGACGAGAACCAGATCGAGCGCGTCCAGCGTGTAGTCCAGCACCGAGAGGGGAGTGGCCGGGTTCAGCACCAGGCCGGCCTTCACGCCCTTGGAGCGGATGAGCTGGAGCGAGCGGTCCACATGCTCGGACGCTTCCGGGTGGAAGGAGATGAGGTCGGCGCCGGCGCCTGCGAACGCCTCGATCATGCCGTCCACCGGCTTCACCATCAGATGCACGTCCACGAACGCCTTGGTCGCCTTGCGCAGGGACTGGAGGATCAGCGGGCCGATGGTGAGGTTGGGGACGTAATGGTTGTCCATCACGTCGAAATGGATCCACTCGGCGCCGCCCTCGAGCACCGCATCCACCTCGGCGCCGAGGCGGGTGAAGTCCGCCGAGAGGATGGAGGGGGCGATGATGGGATAGGCGCGGGCCATGGGGATCTCTCCTTAACGACTGGATAGGCGGGGCGCGGTCTCGTGCCCCGGCCGACTGGAGCGTCAGTGGAAGGAGAGCCGGGACCCAGCGCAATATTGCGCCGAAGGCGGCTCCCTTCATGACCTTCGCAGACATGAGCCTGCTGCGCAGGACCTTTCCCTGGACCCCGGATCAGCGCTCCAGCTGCGCTGTCGCTTGTCCGGGGAATGAGGCAGCCGTGGCTGCCTCAGGCACTTCTATAGGCACGGCGCCGGGTGGGCGCCAGCCGTCCCCTCAGTGCACCACCTGCGCCAGCTCTCCGGACGCATAGCGCTTGGCCATCTCGTCCAGTTCGATGGCCCGGATCTTCTCGGCCTTGCCGGCGGAGCCGAAGGCCTCGAAGCGGGCGATGCAGACCTTCTTCGCCTCTTCCATGGCGGCGGCCATGAACTTGCGCGGGTCGAACTCGCTCTTGTTCTTGGCGCCGACGCGGCGGATGGCGGCGGTCATGGCGAGGCGGATGTCGGTGTCGATGTTCACCTTGCGCACGCCGTAGCGGATGCCTTCCTGGATCTCCTCCACCGGCACGCCGTAGGTCTCCTTGATGTCGCCGCCATAGGTGCGGATTTCCTCAAGCAGCTCCTGCGGCACCGAGGACGAGCCGTGCATCACCAAATGGGTGGTGGGGATGCGCTGGTGGATCGCCTTGATGCGGTCGATGGCGAGGATGTCGCCGGTGGGCTTGCGGGTGAACTTGTAGGCGCCGTGGGAGGTGCCGATGGCGATGGCCAGCGCATCGCACTGGGTCGCCTTCACGAACTGGGCCGCCTCGTCCGGATCGGTCAGCAGCTTGGAATGGTCGAGGGCTTCCTCGGCGCCATGGCCGTCCTCGGCCTCGCCCTTGCCGGTCTCCAGCGAGCCGAGGCAGCCGAGTTCGCCTTCCACCGACACGCCCACCGCATGGGCCAGCTCCACCACCTTGGCGGTGACGGAGACGTTGTAGTCGTAGTCCGCCGGGGTCTTGCCGTCTTCCTTCAGGGAGCCGTCCATCATCACCGAGGAGAAGCCGGACTTGATGGCGCCCATGCAGACGGCCGGGGAGGCGCCATGGTCCTGGTGCATCACCACCGGGATCTCGGGATAGGCCTCCACGGCGGCCGCGATGAGGTGGCGCAGGAAGGCTTCGCCGGCATATTTGCGGGCGCCGGCCGAGCCCTGGAGGATGACCGGCGACGAGGTGGCGCGGGCGGCGTCCATGATCGCCTTCACCTGCTCCATGTTGTTCACGTTGAAGGCCGGCAGTCCGTAGGAATGCTCCGCCGCATGGTCGAGCAGCTGGCGCATGGAAACGAGGGCCATAGTCCTCTCCTCTTCAAAGTTCAGGTCGGCGCCGCGATGCGCGCGCCATGGTTCCGTCCGCACCGTCATCCCCGGCCTGTACCGGGTTCACGGTGCTGCTTGGCTGCTGTCCGTCGCCTTCACCGGTCCGGCGGACCCGGCGCGGGCCGGGTCGATCGTTTCGTCCGGTGGCGCCCCCGCCCAGCCGTCCCCCGCAGGGGAGAGGCCTTCATTGGCGCTCACCCTACCGCGCGGCGCACCGCGTCGGCCACAGCTTCCGGTGTAAAGCCGAACAGCGGCCACAGGTCCTTTTCCGGCGCCGATTCGCCGAAGCGGTCGATGCCGATGGCGATGATGCCGTCGGCGCGGGTGCCGGAGAGGCCGCGCCAGCCGCGGGTGACGCCCGCTTCCACCGCCACCACCGGCACGCCCTTGGGGAAGAGGGCCGCGCGCTCGGTCTCGGTCAGCGCCTCGAAGCGCTCGCGGCAGGGCATGGAGACGATGCGGGTGGGAATGCCCGCGGTGTCGAGCAGGTCCGCCGCCGCCGCTGCCAGCTTCACTTCCGAGCCGGTGGCGACGAGCACGGCACGGGCGAGGCCCTCGCTCTCGCGCAGCACGTAGGCACCGGCCTCGATACCCTCGATCTGCGCCGCGTCGCGCGGCCAGCACGGCAGGTTCTGCCGCGACAGGATGAAGGCGCTCGGGCCATTCGTGCGGGTCAGGGCGGCATGCCAGGCGGCCAGCGTCTCCACGGTGTCGGCGGGCCGCCACACGTCGAGGTTGGGGATGAGGCGCAGGCTCTCCACATGCTCCACCGGCTGGTGGGTGGGACCGTCCTCGCCGAGGCCGATGGAATCGTGGGTGAGGATGTAGATGACCCGCTGGCCCATGAGCGCGCTCATGCGCATGGCGTTGCGGGCGTAATCCGAGAACACGAGGAAGGTGGCGACGAAGGGGATGAACCCGCCGTGCAGCGCGATGCCGTTGGCGATCGCCGACATGCCGAACTCGCGCACGCCGTAGAAGATCTGGTTGCCGGCGGGATCGCGGGTGATCGGCACGGCGCCGGGGAAGGTGGTCAGGTTGGAATGGGCGAGGTCCGCCGAACCGCCGAGGAATTCCGGCACCGCCGGAGCGAGGGCGGCAAGGGCCAGCTGGCTCGCCTTGCGGGTCGCCACCGTCTCGGCCTTCTCCACAGTGGCCTTCAGGGCCGCCGCGTAGGTCGCAGCGAACGCGGGGGAGAGGTCGCCTTTGAGCCGGCGGCGGAATTCGGCCGCTTCCGCCGGATAGGCGCGCTCATAGGCTTCCATGCGCGCGTCCCAGGCCGACTGGCGGGCCGCGCCGGAGCGGCGGGCATCCCACAGGGCATAGATGTCCTCGGGCACCTCGAAGGGCGCGTGGTCCCAGCCCATGGCGGCGCGGGTGCGGGCGATCTCCTCGGCGCCGAGCGGGGCGCCGTGGGTGTCCTGGTGGCCTTCCTTGGTGGGCGCGCCGCGGCCGATGGTGGTCTTGCAGCAGATCAGCGTCGGCTTGCCGGTCTCGGACAGAGCCGCCTCAACCGCATCGCGCAGCATGGCGGGGTCGTGGCCGTCCACGTTGCGGATCACCTGCCAGCCATAGGCGGCGAAGCGGGCCGGGGTGTCGTCCGGGAACCACTCTTCCACCTTGCCGTCGATGGAGATGCCGTTGTCATCATAGAAGGCGACGAGCTTGCCGAGGCCGAGGCGCCCGGCGAGGGAGCAGGCCTCGTGGCTCACGCCCTCCATCAGGCAGCCGTCGCCGAGGAAGACGAAGGTGCGGTGATCGACGATGGAGAGGCCCGGCCGGTTGAACTGGGCGGCCAGCGTCTTTTCGGCGATGGCCATGCCCACCGCATTGGCAAGGCCCTGGCCGAGCGGGCCGGTGGTGGTCTCCACGCCCGGCGTCATGCCGAGTTCGGGATGGCCGGGGGTGCGCGAATGCAGCTGGCGGAAGCGCTTCAGCTCGGCGATGGGCAGATCGTAGCCGGTGAGGTGAAGCAGGGCATAGATCAGCATTGAGCCGTGCCCATTGGAGAGCACGAAGCGGTCGCGGTCGGGCCAGGAGGGGTCTGCCGGATTATGCCGCAGATGCTCGCGCCAGAGCACGGCGGCGATCTCGGCCATGCCCATGGGCGCGCCGGGATGGCCCGATTTCGCCTGCTCCACGCCGTCCATGGCGAGGGCGCGCAGGGCCGCCGTTACCGGCCAGCCGAGCGCGCCGGGAGAACGGTCGACAGGCGCCGGAGCGTCGGCAGCGGCGAGTGCAGCGGCGTGGGCGGTCATTGTTTTCTCCCTCCGGCTCGTGACCCCGCGCAACACCCCGGGCGTCGCCGGGTGGTCGGAAGGGCCTGCCAATTGTCAGTTACGCAAAACGCGCGCCATCACGTGCCGGAAGAAGCGCTCGGCTCCGGTCCGGAAAGGGTGGGGGGAGGGCAGCAGCCACGCGTCCAAGGTCGCCCGGGCTTCGGGGCTCAAGAACGTGCCGCCCTCCCCCCTCACCCTCCCCCCGGCGCGGGGGAGGGGAGCTTCGCGCCCGGCTCAGCCGGCGCGGCGCTTCCTGTCCATCAGCTTCATGATGAGCGGGGTCAGCAGGAGCTGCATGGCGAGATCCTGCTTGTTGCCCGGGATGACGATGGAATTCGCCCGCGACATGAAGCTGTTGTGGATCATCGACAGCAGATAGGGGAAATCGATGCCGTGCGGGTCGCGGAAGCGGATCACGACCATGGATTCGTCCGGCGTCGGGATCCAGCGGGCGACGAACGGGTTGGAAGTGTCCACCGTCGGCACGCGCTGGAAGTTGATGTCGGTCTCGGTGAACTGCGGGCAGATGTAGCGCACGTAATCGGGCATGCGCCGCATGATGGTGTCGGTCACGTCCTCGGTGGTGTAGCCGCGGGTGGCCTTGTCGCGGTGGATCTTCTGGATCCACTCCAGGTTGATCACGGGCACCACGCCGATCTTCAGGTCGGCATGCTGGGCGAGGTTCAGTTCGTCGGTGACGACCGCCCCGTGCAGACCCTCGTAGAAGAGGATGTCGGTGCCCTGCTCCAGATCTTCCCAGTCGGTGAAGCGGCCGGGCTCGGTATTGTACAGCTTGGCTTCGCCGGCATCGTGGACGTAGTGCCGGAAGCGGCCGGAGCCGGTCGCCCCATAGTCCTTGAACAGCTGGGCCAGATCGTCGAGCCGGTTGGTCTCGGGCGAGAAGTGGCTGAAGTGCTTGTTGCCCTTGGCCGCCTCGGCGGCCATCAGCTCGCGCATCTCATAGCGGTCGTAGCGGTGGAAGCTGTCGCCTTCCACGAAGGCCGCCTTGACCTTCTCGCGATAGAAGATCTGCTCGAAGGTCCGCTTCACGGAGGTCGTTCCCGCGCCCGACGAACCGGTGACGACAATGATGGGGTGCTTGATGGACATGGTGTGCTCGAATCTCGGAGATCAGGGGGCGCGGTTCAGATGAACAGCCCGCGCCGCGCGAACAGCGGCGAGCGCTCGCCATGGCCGTTCGGCTCCAGGTGATAGCGGGAGACCCGGGCCACCTCGTCGCGGGAGCCGAAGATGAACGGCACGCGCTGGTGCAGGCCGGTGGCGGAAAGATCCAGGATCGCGCCCCGGCCGTCGGTGGCCGAACCGCTCGCCTGCTCCATCAGGAAGGCGACCGGGAAGGCCTCATAGAGAAGGCGCAGGCGGCCGTGGGTGTAGCCCTTCCGGCCATCGCCCGGATAAAGATAGATACCGCCGCGCTGGAATATGCGATGCGCGTCCGCCACCATGGAGGCCACCCAGCGCATGTTGAAGTCGCGCTCCCGCGGCCCCTTCTTGCCGGCGAGGCAGTCATCCACATAGTCACGCACCGGCACGTCCCAGTGGTGGTAATTGGACATGTTGATGGCGAACTCGGCCGCGCCCTCCTTCACCTTCACCTCTGCATTGACCAAGCGGAAGAGGCCGGCGCGGTCGAGGGCGAAGTGCCAGGTGCCGGCGCCGAGCGTCAGCATCATCGCGGTGTGGGGGCCGTAGATCACATAGCCGGCGGCCAGCATGTCCCGCCCGTTCTGCAGGAAGGCAGAGGGTTCGGACGCGTCGGCGCCTTCGGGACGCGGGAAGACGGCAAAGATGGTGCCGACCGAGATGTCGGTGTCGATGTTGGACGAGCCGTCCAGCGGGTCGATGGCGACGAGCAGCGGCGCGGTGGCATCGAGCAGGACCGGGGCGTCGTTCTCCTCGGATGCCACCGCCGCGACCGGCGCCGCCTTCAGCGCGCCGATGACGATGTCGTTGGAGATGACGTCCAGCGCCTTCTGGCCTTCGCCGGCCTCGCCGGAGGAGAGGGTGCGGGCGAGATCGCCGGCGAGCGGCCCCTCGGCGATGGCTGCGGCCAGCGACGCGCAACCGGTGGCGAGGGCGCAGACGGTATCCGCGACGGCACGGCGGCGGGCATCCGCACCCGCCCACTCGTCGAGCATGACGGTGAGCGTGATACGCGAGGCTGCGACACCTGCAGCCTGGGCAACTGCGGCCCGATGGTCTGCGTTCGGCTCCAACATGGCAGATCTCCCTGAGGGCTCCTCCGCGCGGCCCGTTCGGCGGGCCGTCACAGGTTTTATTTTTGGTCGTCTTCCGGTCCCGAAGCGGATTATTCCGTCTGGGGCTTGTAGTCCGGGGCGTCGATGCCGCCGGCAAACACCCGGCTGGCGCGGACATCCCCCTCGGAAATGGTCGACAGGGCAGCGCGGTCGGCGAGCCCGCCGCTCTCGAACAGCCGCAGCGACTGGCGTAGCCGCATGCGGTCCAAGGCGTTGCGGATCGAGCGCGCGTTGGCGAAGTTCGGCTGGAGCCGGCGCTTGGCCACATATTCCTCGATCGCGACCTCGGCCTCCGGGCTGAAGGTGTAGTCGGCATCGGCCGCCATGGTCTTGGCGATCTCCACCAGCTCGGCGTCCTCATAGTCCGGGAAGTCGATGTGGTGGGCGATGCGGGAGCGGAAGCCGGGATTGCTCTCGAAGAAGCGGTCCATGCGGTCCTTGTAGCCCGCGAGGATCACCACGAGATCGTCCCGCTGGTTTTCCATCACCTGGAGCAGAATCTCGATGGCTTCCTGACCGTAATCCCGCTCGTTCTCGGGCCGGTACAGATAATAAGCCTCGTCTATGAACAGGACGCCGCCCATGGCCTTCTTAAGAATCTCTTTGGTCTTCGGTGCCGTGTGGCCGATATATTGGCCCACGAGATCGTCCCGCGTCACCGAGACAAGATGACCCCGCCGCACATATCCAAGGCGGTGGAGGATCTGCGCCATTTTCAGCGCGACCGTGGTCTTGCCGGTGCCGGGATTGCCGGTGAACGCCATGTGCAGCGTCGGCGCGCCGGAGGTGAGGCCCAGCTTTTCGCGGGCCCGGCCGATGACGAGGTGGGCGGCGATCTCGCGGATGCGCCGCTTGACGGGCTTGAGCCCGATCAGGCCCTCGTCCAGCTCGGCGAGAAATTCGGGGACTTCGCTCTCGGTGAAGAGAGCGCCGAGGTCGAGCCTGCCCTCGGCAGCCTCAGCCGGCAACGCGGCGGACGGTGCGGATGTGGCAACATCGAGCATGACTCGAACCTCGGCGTTAAGTGGCGCGGTGGGAACGGCCGCGCTGGTGAAGCTCGAAATGGGTGGTCAGATCAGCCGGCCGCGTAGGACCGGTGCTGGAGTGCGTAGCGCTGGGTGCGGCCCGGCCCTTCGGTGCGGTCGAGGCGGAAGCCGTCTTCCTTCTCCGGACGCTGGACGATGAAGGAGAGGCGCACCGTCTCCCACCCGCGATTGGAGTCGAAGGCGTTCACCCGCACATACTTGCCGGGATGGGCGGTGCGGCAGGCCTCGACCTCGCCATAGACGCCGGCGGCATCGCGCAGGTCGAACATGGGCAGGCCCCACATCTCCCAATAGGTGTTCCGGGGATGGGGATCGTCCGTGTACTCGACCGAGACCGCCCAGTTCTGGTCCAGCGCATACTGGATCTGGGCCTTGACCTGGGCCGCCGTGAGGTCGGGCAGGAAGGAGAAGGTGCCTTGGGTGATGCGCATGTCTCTTCTCCTCAGGCGACGGACGCGGTGGGCACGAAGTCGGACGTGTCGGTGGAGGCGTAATTGAAGGTCACCTCGCCCCAGGTATCGAGGGCGGCGCGCAGCGGCTGGCACCACTTGGCGGCCTCGACCAGGATTTCCGGGCCTTCGTTCTTGATGTCCCGGCCCTCGTTGCGGGCAAGGATCATGGTTTCCAGCGCGACGCGGTTGGCGATGGCGCCGGCCTGGATGCCGTCGGGATGGCCGATGGTGCCGCCGCCGAACTGGAGCACCACGTCTTCGCCGAACAGGTCGATGAGCTGGTGCATCTGGCCGGCATGGATGCCGCCCGAGGCGACTGGCATGACCTTGCGCAGGCCCGCCCAGTCCTGATCGAAGAAGATGCCGCGGGTGTAGTCGGTCTTGGTCACGTCCTCGCGGCAGACGTTGTAGTAGCCCTGCACGGTCATGGGGTCGCCTTCCAGCTTGCCCACCGCGGTGCCGGTGTGGAGATGGTCGACGCCGGCGAGGCGCAGCCACTTGGCGATGACGCGGAACGAGATGCCGTGGCCCTTCTGGCGCGTATAGGTGCCATGGCCCGCACGGTGCATGTGCAGCAGCATGTCGTTTTCGCGGCACCAGTTGGAGATGGACTGGATGGCGGTCCAGCCGACGATGAGGTCCACCATCACCACCACGGAGCCCAGCTCCTTGGCGAAGTCGGCGCGGCGGTACATCTCTTCCATGGTGCCGGCGGTGATGTTGAGGTAGTGCCCCTTCACCTCGCCGGTCTCGGCCTGCGCCTTGTTGACGGCTTCCATGCAGTAGAGGAAGCGGTCACGCCAGTGCATGAAGGGCTGAGAATTGATGTTCTCGTCGTCCTTCACGAAATCGAGGCCGCCCTTGAGGCCTTCGTAAACCACGCGGCCGTAGTTCTTGCCGGACAGGCCCAGCTTCGGCTTGGTGGTGGCGCCCAGAAGGGGGCGGCCGAACTTGTCGAGGCGCTCGCGCTCCACGACGATACCGGTGGGCGGGCCGCGGAAGGTCTTCACATAGGCGACGGGGAGGCGCATGTCCTCCAGGCGGCAGGCCTTCAGCGGCTTGAAGGAGAAGACGTTGCCGATGATCGAGGCGGTGAGGTTGGCGATGGAGCCTTCCTCGAACAGGTCGAGCTCATAGGCGACCCAGCAGAAATACTGCCCCGGCTGGCCCGGCACCGGCTCCACCTTGTAGGCCTTGGCGCGGTACATGTCGGCGGCGGTGAGGCGGTCGGTCCACACCACGGTCCAGGTGGCGGTGGAGCTTTCACCGGCGACGGCGGCGGCGGCCTCGACCGGGTCCACGCCGTCCTGGGGGGTGACGCGGAACAGCGCGAGGATGTCGGTGTCCTTGGGCTGGTAGTCGCCATCCCAATAGCCCATCTGGGCATATTTCAGCACGCCTGCGGCGTACCTCTTCTTGGCGTCCTTGATCTGCCCGATGGCGGCGTCGGCACCCATGATGGCGGCCCTCCTGTTTGTTGAGGTGACCTTGCCCCCGCGCCGATTTCAGGTAAATTTAAATGATATGAAGTAGGCATTCAGGAAATCTGAAGTGGCGCCCCACTGGACCCTTCGACAGCTCCGCCTCGTGGCCCTTGCCGCGGCCTCCGGCTCCTATGCCAAAGCCGCGCAGGACATGGGTTTGAGCCCGCCCGCCGTCACCGCTCAGATGAAGGCGCTGGAGGAGGACATCGGCGTCCCGGTGTTCGAGCGGGTGGACGGCCGTCTGCGACCGACCGCCGCTGGACAGGAGCTTCTTTCCGCCCAGGAGCGCATCGCGCGGGCCTTGTCGGAGGCGGAGCGGGCCATTGCGGCGTTGAAGAGCCCCGAGCGCGGTTCGGTGGTGGTGGGGGTGGTCTCCACGGCCAAATACTTCGCCCCCATGGCCCTCGCCGCCTTCCGCCGGCGCCGGCCGGAAATCGAGCTGCGGCTTATCATCGGCAACCGCGAAGACATCATCCGGGGCATTGTGAGCCTTGATTTCGACGTGGCCATCATGGGCCGTCCGCCGCCGTCGCTGGAGGCGGAGACGCGGCTGATCGGCGACCATCCGCACATCGTCGTGGCGCCCGTGGACCATCCCCTGTTCAAGCGGCGCAAGCGAATCACTCCGGCCGATCTCACCCGCGAATCGCTTCTGGTGCGCGAGCCAGGATCGGGCACGCGCATTCTCATGGAGCGGGTGTTCGAGGAGGCGGGGGCGCCCAACCCGCCCATCGCCATGGAGATCGGCTCCAACGAGACCATCAAGCAGTCGGTGATGGCCGGCCTCGGCCTCGCATTCATCTCCGCCCACACGGTGGCGGCGGAGGTGGCGGACGGCCGGCTGCGGGTGCTGGAGGTGGAGGGGCTGCCGGTGGTGCGCCAATGGCTGGCGGTGCGCGCCCGCGACAAGCGCCTGCTGCCGGCCGGTCAGGCGCTGATGGATTTCCTCGAGCGCGAAGGCGCGAGCTTCCTGCCGCAGATGCCGGGCGGGGAGGGCGGGCGCTGCTATCTGCCGGACCATGTCTCCGGCAGCACCCCTGCGAAGGCTGTAGCCCGCGATCCGGTTTGAGAGCGCCCCGAAACGAAAGACGCCGCGCTCCTTGCGGGGCGCGGCGTCCTGACGTCCGGGTGGTGACGGGAGGCTATCCCTTGGCCGCCGATTTCTTGCCGAAGCCGAGGGCGCCCTTGATGTTGTCCCACAGCTCGATCTTCACCCCGTTGCGCCGCATGATGACGGCCTGCTGGGTGACGGAGAGCGTGTTGTTCCAGGCCCAGTAGATCACCAGGCCGGCGGCGAAGTGCGCCAGCATGAAGGTGAAGATGATGGGCATCCAGTTGAAGATCATCTGCTGGGTCGGGTCCGGCGGGGCCGGGTTCAGCTTCATCTGCACCCACATGGTCACGCCCATGATGAGCGGCCAGGCGCCGAGCAGGAGATAGCTGCCGATGACCGGCACGGAGCCCGGATCCCAGGGAATGAGGCCGAACAGGTTGAACACCGTGGTCGGGTCGGGCGCCGAGAGGTCGCGGATCCAGCCGAAGAACGGCGCATGCCGCATCTCGATGGTGACGAACAGCACCTTGTAGAGGGCGAAGAACACCGGGATCTGGATCAGGATGGGCAGGCACCCCGCCACCGGATTGATCTTCTCCTTCTTGTACAGCTCCATCATCGCCTGCTGCTGCTTCACCTTGTCGTCGGCGTAGCGCTCGCGGATGGAGGTGAGTTCCGGCTGCACCGCCTTCATCTTCGCCATGGAGGCGTAGGACTTGTTGGCCAGCGGGAAGAAGATGCCCTTGAGCAGCACCGTCACCACCAGGATGGCGACGCCGAAATTGCCGACGACGCGATAGATCCAGTCGATGACGAGGAACAGCGGCTTGGTGATGAAATAGAACCAGCCCCAGTCGATCAGCCGGTCGAAGCGGTCGATCTTGTAGGACTCGGCGTAGCCGTCCACCACTTGAACCACCTTGGCGCCGGCGAAGAGCTGGCCGGAGGAGGCGATCTTGCTGCCCGGCTCCACCGTGAGGGGCTGGGCGAGATAGTCGGTCTGGAAGGTCTGAACGCCGTTGATCATGGCGGAGGAGAACTTGGCGTCCACCTTCACGCTCTGGTCGGGGATGACGGTGGCCGCCCAGTACTTGTCGGTGATGCCGAGCCAGCCGCCGGTGGCGGAGAAGGCGAGCGGCTTCTCCTTGTCCATCTTGGCGTAGGTGACTTCCTGCAGGCCGTTGTCGCCGAGGACGCCGATCAGGCCCTCATGCAGGATGTAGAAGCCGGCCACGTGCGGCACGCCGTGCCGCGAGACGAGGGCGTAGGGATAGAGGGTGGCCGATGCGGAACCCTTGTTCTCGACCTCGTCCTTCACCGCGAACATGTAGTGGTCGTCGATGGTGAAGGTGCGGCGGAAGGTCAGGCCCTGCCCGTTGTCCCAGGTGAGGACGAGGGGGGTCTTCTCGGTCAGGGTGGCGCCGGGCTGGGCGGTCCAGAGCGTGTCCGGGCCGGGCACGGCGACGCCGGCGCCGGCGGCCGAGGTCCAGCCGAATTCCGCATAGAAGGGATTAGGACCGCCGGACGGCGACAGGAGCACGATGTTCGGGCTCTTGGGGTCCACCGTCTCGTGATACTCGGTCAGGAGCAGGTCGTCCGCGCGGGCGCCGCGCAGCGAGATCGAGCCGCTGAGGCGCTGAGTTGCGATGGGCGCGCGGGGAGAGGCAGCGATGGCCTCGGCGCGGGTCAGCGCCCGGCCGGCGCCCGGCGCGCCCGTCTGGGGCAGGCCCGCGGGGGTCGTTCCCGGAGCGGCACCCGGTGCCGGCGTGGTGTCGGACTGGGCCTGCTGCTGCGCCTGCTGGACGATTCGCTGCTGCTCGGCGGCCTGCCGCTGCTTTTCCGCCTGCGGAATGCCGAAGAAGAACTGCCAGCCGATGAGGATCGCCATCGACAGGCCGATGGCGATGAACATGTTGCGGTTTTCACTCATGCCGGAGGGTCTCCGTCGGCGGCATCGTCAAATCGGGAGTGTTGAAGCCGGCATCGCCAGCGGAGCGTGCCGCGTCCTTAGACGCCGGCAGCGACTCTTTTAAGACCCGCGGCGCGCCCTGTCGGGACCGCGCCTTGTCTTTCGGGAGGGTATCCTTGGAAGCCCTGTCCTTGGGAGCCCTCTCTTTGGGGGCCTTGGGCGCGTGCAGCTTGCGCACGGCGCGCTCCATCTCGGACACGAGGCTGTCGAAGGGGGTGCGCAGCGAGGCCTCGCGGGCCACCAGCACATAATCGAAGCCGGGTCGCCCGGCTTCCGGCAGCACCTGCCGCACGGCCTCGCGGAGGCGGCGGCGGATGCGATTTCGCACGACGGAATTGCCGGTCTTCTTGGTCACGGTGAAGCCGACGCGCACACCTGCCCCATCGCCGCGATCGCGGCTCTGCATGAGGAAGGAGGCGACGCCGGCACGCTCGGCCTTGGCCGCAGCGAGGAAATCACGGCGTTTCTTGAGACGGTCCAGCCGGCGGAGACGATCCGGATTGAAGTCCGAGGGGCGTTCCACGTTGGACGGCTCCCGAAGTCGGGCAGCTCCGCGAGGGTCCACCCTCAGGCGGACAGGCGCTTGCGGCCGTGGGCGCGGCGGGCGGCAATGATCTTGCGGCCGTTGCGGGTCTCCATGCGCGCACGGAAGCCGTGGCGGCGCTTGCGCACGAGCTTGCTGGGTTGATAGGTGCGCTTCACGGTCAAATCTCCAGATGTCTTGAGGCCGTCTTGCGGATCGGACCCCAGCAGCGGCGCTGCGACGGCGATGGTTCGCTGCTGCCCGGCTTGCGGCCCGATCCCTAAGGATCATGCGGCAATGAAGGCTGGGCTCCGGCCGCCGCAGCCGCCTGAGTTCGGGCTCGGCTTATAGGGGCAGCGGCGGCGCGCGTCAATCCAAAGCATGGGGACAACACGCGCCGCCGGCGCTTCTCGTCAGGCGCGCAGCGTGGCGCCCGTCTTCTTCGCCACTTCCGCGACGATGCGGCCGGCGACCTCCTCGATCTCCTTGTCGGTGAGCGTGCGCTCCCGCGGCTGGAGCGTGACTTCCACGGCCACCGACTTCTTGTCGGGATCTATGCCCTTGCCCTCGTAGAGGTCGAACACGCCGACGCCGGTGACGAGCTTCTTGTCCGCCCCCTGTGCGGCCTTGAGGATATCAGCGGCGGCAACGTCCCGGTCCACGAGGAAGGCGAAGTCGCGCTTCACCGCCTGGAACGGCGAGAGGTCGAGATTCGGCTTCACCCGCGTCGCCTTGGCCTTGGGCTCCGGGATCTTGTCGAGCACGATCTCGAAGGCGACCAGCGGCCCGGTCACGTCCAGGGCCTCCAGCACGGCGGGATGGATCTCGCCGAAATGGGCCATGGCGTTGGAGCCGAGGCGCAGCGTGCCGGAGCGGCCGGGGTGGTACCAGCCGGGGGCATCGGTGGTGACCTGCAGATTCGCCACCGGCGCCCCGCAGGCGGCAAGCGCGGCGAGCGCATCCGCCTTGGCGTCGAAGGCATCCACCGCCGCCGCATTGCCCGCCCAGTGGCGTCCGCCGCCCGAGGGCCTGGCCGTGCCTCGGCGCACGCCGGAGGCGGCCTGGCGCTGGTCGCCGGGGCCGTCGCCGAGGAAGACCTGTCCCACCTCGAACAGGGCCACGTCGCCCGCCCCACGCGCCGCATTGGCGCCGGCTGACCGGATGAGGCCGGGCAGGAGGCTCGGGCGCATGTCCGAGAGGTCGGAGGCGATGGGATTCGACAAGGCGAGGGCATCCGCGCCGCCGCCGAACAGCCTCGCGGCCTCCTTGGACACGAAGGACCAGGTGACCGCTTCCACCATACCCCGCGCCGCCAAGGAGCGGCGGGCCTTGCGGCTGCGCAGCTGGAGGGTGGTCAGCACCGCCTTGCGGGCATCCGTCCCGCGGGGCAGCTCGGTGGAGGGCACGCGCTCGAGGCCGAGAATGCGCACCACCTCTTCCACGAGGTCAGCCTTGCCCTCGATGTCGCCGCGCCAGGAGGGCGGAACCACATCGAGCACCGGCGCCGCGCCGGAGACGGCGAAGCCGAGCTTCTCCAGCACGCCGCGAATCTCGTCCTCGGAGGCTTCCAGCCCGGTCAACCGCTTCACCTCGGTGAGGGGGAAGGCGATGGTGCGGGCGGTGTCGGGGATGGCGCCGGCCAGCACCATCTCGGACGGCTCGCCGCCGCACAGTTCAAGGATGAGGTGGGTGGCGAGGTCGAGGCCCGGCAGGGTGAATGCGGGGTCGATACCACGCTCGAAGCGGAAGCGGGCATCGGAATTGATGCCGAGCTTGCGGCCGGTCTGGGCGATGTTGATCGCATCCCACAGCGCCGATTCGACCACCACGTCCGTGGTGTTCTCATCGCAGCCCGAGTCTTCGCCGCCCATGATGCCGGCGAGGCTCTCCACGCCCCTGTCGTCGGCGATGACGCACATGCTCTCGTCGAGCGTGTAGGTCTTGCCGTCGAGCGCCAGCAGCGTCTCGCCGCCCTTGGCCCGGCGCACCACGAGGTTGCCCGTCACCTTCTTCAGGTCGAACACGTGGAGCGGGCGGTTGCGGTCGAACGTCATGAAATTGGTGACGTCCACCAGCGCGTTGATGGGGCGCAGGCCGATGGCGCGCAGGCGATCCTGCAGCCACTGGGGGGAGGGGCCGTTCTTCACGCCCTTCACCACCCGAAGGGCAAAGGCCGGGCAGAGCGGCGAGGTCTCGCCGAACTCCAGCGTCACCTTCAGCGGGGCGGGGAACGTGCCTTCGACGGGCTTCACCCGCGGCGCCATCAGCTCGCCGAGATCGGCGGCGGCGAGGTCGCGGGCAACGCCGGAGACGCCGAGGCAGTCGGCGCGGTTGGGCGTCACGGCGATCTCGATCACCGGGTCGTTCAGCCCCAGCACCTCCGCGAAGGGCGCGCCCACGGGGGCATCTTCCGGCAGCTCCAGGATGCCGTCATGCTCCTCCGAAAGCCCCATCTCGCGGGCCGAGCAGAGCATGCCGCGGCTTTCCACGTCGCGGATCTTGCCGATCTTCAGTTCCAGCCCCGACGTGGGGATGACCGTGCCCGGCGCGGCGAAGACGGTCTTCAGCCCCGCCCGCGCGTTCGGCGCGCCGCACACCACCTGGATGGGGTCACCCTTGCCAATGGACACGGTGCAGACGCGCAGCTTGTCGGCGTTCGGGTGCTTCTCGGCGGTGAGCACCTCGCCCACCACGAAGGGCGCGAGCTGCTTGGCCTTGTCCTCCACGCCCTCGACCTCAAGGCCGATGAGGGAGAGGCGCTCCACGATCTGGTCGAAGCTGGCGGTGGGCTCGAGGTGATCCTTGAGCCAGGAGTAGGTGAATTTCATGGGTCCTGCTCCTTACGCGCTCAGGCCGCCGGCCAGCGTCGGGAAGTCCAGCGGGCGGAAGCCGTAGTGGGAGAGCCAGCGCACGTCGGCCTCGAAGAAGGCGCGCAGGTCGCTCATGCCGTACTTGAGCATGGCGATGCGATCGATGCCCATGCCCCAGGCGAAGCCCTGGTACTCGTCCGGGTCGATGCCGCAGTTGCGCAGCACGTTGGGATGCACCATCCCGCAGCCGAGGATTTCCAGCCAGTCCGAGCCCTCGCCGAAGCGGATCTCGCCGGGGCGGGAGCGGTCGCACTGGATGTCCACTTCCATGCTGGGCTCGGTGAAGGGGAAGAAGGAGGGGCGGAAGCGCATCTTCACGCCCTCCACCTCGAAGAAGGACTTGCAGAACTCCTCCAGCACCCACTTGAGGTGGCCGAGGTGCGCGCCCTTGTCGATCACCAGCCCCTCCACCTGATGGAACATGGGCGTGTGGGTCTGGTCCGAATCGCAGCGATAGGTGCGGCCGGGGCAGATGACGCGGATGGGCGGCCTCGATGCCTGCATGGTGCGCACCTGCACGGGCGAGGTGTGGGTGCGCAGCACCTTGCGCTCGCCGTCCACGCCGGGGGGCAGGAAGAAGGTGTCGTGCATCTCGCGGGCCGGATGGCCGGCGGGGAAGTTCAGCGCGGTGAAGTTGTGGAAATCGTCCTCGATGTCCGGGCCTTCCGCCACCGAGAAGCCCATGTCGGCGAAGATGGCGACCAGTTCCTCGGTCACCTGCGCAATGGGGTGGACGCGGCCGGTCTCGGCGGCCGCCTCGCGCACGGGCAGGGTCACGTCCACCCGCTCGGTGGCGAGGCGCGCCTCCAGGGCGGCGCTCTTCAGTGCCGCGCGGCGATGGGAGAGGAGGCCCTGCACCGCGTCGCGCAGGCCGTTGATGGCGGGACCCATCACCTTGCGCTCGTCCGGGCTCATGCCGCCCAGCGACTTCAGCAGTTCGGAAACCGATCCCTTCTTGCCGAGGGCGGCGATGCGCACCTCCTCAAGGCCGGCCTCGTCCTGGGCGCGCAGGATGGCGGCGGAGAGGCTCTCCTGAAGGTCTTCGAGGGCGCTCGGATCGGTGGCGGATGGTGTCGCGGACATGGGTCTATCCCGGAAAACGAAAAGGCCGGCGGAGGGGCCGGCGTCGGGTCGCGCCGCTTATAGACGGGCCGCGCCCAATGGCAAAAGCCCCGGACGGATGATCCGCACGGGGCTCTTGAAGGTCTCGGAAAAGACGGGAGGAGAAAGCGCTGCGCTGTCGCCGATCCGGCGAGGGCAGCGTTTCAGGCGAGTACCGCCTCTCAGACGAGAGCGGCCTTGGCCTTCTCCACCAGGGCCTTGAACGCGTCGGGCTCGTGGATGGCGATATCCGAGAGCACCTTGCGATCGACCTCGATCCCGGCCTTGCCGAGACCATCGATAAATCGCGAATAGGTCAGGTCGAGATCGAGCGCGCGCACACCGGCGTTGATGCGCTGGATCCAGAGCGCGCGGAAGTTGCGCTTCTTCACCTTGCGATCGCGGTAGGCATACTGCATCGACCGTTCGACGGCCGACTTCGCAGCGCGGATGGTATTCTTGCGGCGGCCGTAAAAGCCCTTTGCGGCTTTGTAGACCTTCTTGTGCTTGGCGTGTGAGGTAACGCCACGTTTCACGCGGGCCATGGAAAAGCTCCTTCAGATCGCAGTGGCGTCAGCCGTTCGGCAGGAACGACTTGCGGATGACCTTGCCGTCGCACTCGGCGAGGATGGTCGTGCCGCGCTGGTTGCGGATCTGGTTGTTGGTCCGCTTGATCATGCCATGGCGCTTGCCGGCCTGACCCGCGATCACTTTTCCCGTACCCGTCAGACGGAAGCGTTTCTTCGCTCCCGACTTGGTCTTCATCTTGGGCATTTGGCTCTCCGTGGCATGGGTCCTCGCCCGCGAGGGCGGTGGACGCTCAGCCTCTTGTTGCTGTTGAGCGGTATGAACCCGCGCGGCAGCCCTTAATCGCCGGCGAGTTCGAAGGCGGCAGTCGTTACAGGAGCGGGAGCATAAAGGCAAGGGCCGGGCCGCCGAAGCGGGGGGAGGGGAGCCCTGAAAGGCCGGCCGCGCATGAAAAAGGCCGCCGCGCTGGGCGGCGACCTTCTCTATCACATGCCGACCGCCTCAGGGGCAGGGGTGCTGAAGCCCGTCATAGCCGGTGTAGGTGCCGGTCGCCGGATTGTAGGAGCGGAATCGCTGGGCGCAGTAGGACACCGCGTCATTTCCGCCGGAATTCGCCGCTGCCGCTCCGGCCGCCGCACCGATGGCGAGGCCAGCGATGCCGGCCGCGATCCACGCGCCGTTGTTGTTGCGATAGTACCAGCCGCCGTTGCGCCAATAGGGCCGTCCCCAGCGGGCGTGATAGCCGGGCCGGGGGCCATGCCAGCCGGGCCGACCGTAACCGGGCCGACCATAGCCAGGCCCCCGAACCGGGCCGCGCACGGCGTGTCCCGGACCGCGCCCGGGGCCACGCACAACCGAGCCCCGGTGGGGTCCGCCGCGTCGCGCCTGCACTTCGTCCGGTGCGGCGGCCTGAACGTTCATCGATGCGGCACCGGCCCGCAACGCCTGGGCGGAAGCGGCCGGTGCCGTCGCCACGGCGGCCACACCGACGCTGGAAGCGACGAGGGCCGCGGAGGTGAGGCCGACGGTGATCCGCCGGAAGGTCTTGCGTAACAGATGGGGCATACCGAACTCCTTGTGATGTCAGGTCAACGCCCCAGAGGACGGAGGGATGCCTTCCGTCACGCATGCGTGATCGTCGGCGGCAGATGTGCGTGGAAATGCACCAGTTCGCCGCTTTCCAGCCGCAAGTTCCGCTACGTCCGCGAAACATTCGACACAAAGGCCGCTGAAGATAGAAAGTGTTGAGGGAGTGAAGATCATGTTCGGCACAAGAAGGGTGGCATTGTTTGCCGCGGCGGCTGTCGCGGGAGGCATGCTTTCGCTTTCGGTTCCCGTCGCGAATGCACAAGCGCTGCGCCTTGGCCTTGCCAATCCCGCGATGGCCAATGTGGGCACCGTGGAGCAGGTGGCTTGGCGCGGCGGCGGTGGCCCGCGCGTGGGCGCCGTGCGCATGGGCGGGCCCCGCGTCGGCTATGGTGGTCGGGGTTATGTCGGCCGCCCCGGCTTCGTGGGCCGCCCGGGTTACGTCGGTCGTCCCGGCTATGTCGGCCGTCCCGGCTACGTGGGGCGCCCGGGTTATGTGGGCCGTCCCGGCTATGTCGGTCGTCCCGCTTACGCCGGCGGTTGGGGACCGGGCCGGCCCGGCTGGGGTCCCGGCCGTCCCGGTTGGGGTCCCGGTGGTCCGGGCTGGGGTCATCCGGGCTGGCGCCCGCCGCCGGGCGCGTGGGGTCCGGGGCCGTGGCGTCCGGGCTGGGGCTGGTATCGTCCCGGCTGGGGCTGGGGCTACTACAACAATACCGGCGCGTGGATCGCACTCGGCGTCGCCAGCGGCCTGGCGCTGGGCGCGGTGGCGGCGGCCAATGCGGAGCCGGTCTACACCAACGATGCGGTGGCCTACTGCATGTCGCGGTTCCGCTCGTACAACCCGGCGACCGGTACCTACACCGGCTACGACGGGTACCAGCACCCCTGTCCGTGAGGGACGCGCGGCCGCACTGTCGGCCGCGATCCCGACGGCCCAAGGGTCGCAAACCCGGTGCCTAAACGAGAAAAGCCCGGCGCACTGCGCCGGGCTTTTTCTTTAATGCCCCCGATCCCGCATCAACGCGGGGCGAGAATCATAATCATCTGCCGGCCTTCCAGCATGGGCTCGGCCTCGACCTTGGCGACGGTCGAAACTTCTTCCTTGAGCTTCTGCAGCAGCTTGTAGCCGATGTCCTGGTGCGCCATCTCGCGACCGCGGAAGCGCAGGGTGACCTTCACCTTGTCGCCTTCCTCGAAGAAGCGCTGCATCGCCCGCATCTTCACGTCGTAGTCGTGATCGTCGATGCCGGGACGGAGCTTGATCTCCTTGACCTCGACCACCTTCTGCTTCTTGCGCGCCTCGCTGGCCTTCTTCTGGTTCTGGTACTTGAAGCGGCCGTAATCGAGGATCTTGCAGACGGGGGGCGCGGAATTGGGGGAGATCTCCACGAGATCAAGCCCGGCTTCCTGCGCCAATGTCAGCGCATCGCGGATTGCTACCACGCCGCGGTTCTGACCGTCCTGGTCGATCAGCTGGACTTCGCGGATGCGGATTTCCTCATTGACGCGCGGTCCATCCTTCTCCGGCGCGACGGGTCTCATAGGGCGGCGAATGGCTTCAGCTCCTTGGCAATCAACACGATCCCCCGAGGTAGACAGGCCGCGGCGCCGGTCCTTGCCGTCGTCTGCGCAACCCGCCTCTCAGGGTAGGCTGGAAAGATCGTGACAAACCGCCGTAAAGTCAATGACCCATGCGGATTCGCGCGGCATTGCCGAGGCGGCTGCCGGCGGGTTCCGCCCGCGGGCGGTCCGGCGGGGCTGCCAGCCGGTCCGGCGATGGGCCACAGTTCAGCCGCCTTCCCTGTGCATGCCTCTGGGACACGGGTCCGCCGGCCCCCCGGACGTCTCCTTCCGGATTCTGCAATGACGACGCCCCCGATGACCGCTCCTTTGCTCCGTTTCCGGCACCGCGCCGGTGCCGCCATGGCCGGCCTGCTCCTTGCCGCTGGCCTTGCCGGTCCCGCCCGTGCGGACGGACAGTTCAATGCCAAATATGTGCTCTCCGTGGGCGGGGTCGAGCTTGGCCGCGGGTCCATCAAGGTCGAGGCCGGGGACCAGACCTACGAGATTTCCGGCTCCGCCCGCGTCACGGGCGTGCTGCGTGCCGTGTCGTCGGGCAAGGGCGTTGCCGCCTCGCGCGGCACCATCTCCGGCGGCAAGCTGGTGCCGAAGGTCTACGCGCTCAACGCCGAGGCCGACGGCAAGGCGGAGACCGCGCGTCTCGCAATGGCCTCGGGGGCGGTGAAGGAGATGGAGGTGGAGCCGCCGTTCAAGCCGGCCGCCGACCGCGTCCCCATCGAACAGGCGGTGCTGCAGAACATTCTCGACCCCATGAGCGGCGCCTTCGTCTATGTGCCCGGCACCGGCGACATGGTGTCCGCCGCGGCCTGCGCCCGCTCGGTCCCCGTGTTCGATGGTCGCCAGCGCTACGATCTCGTCTTGACCTATCAGCGCACCGAGACGGTGAAGGTGGCGGGATACGCCGGCTCTGCCGTGGTGTGTTCCGTGCGCTACCAGCCGGTCGCCGGCCACCGGCCCACCCGCTACACGGTCAAGTACATGGCAGAAAACAAGGATATCTACGTCTGGCTGGTGCCCATCGCCGGCACGCGCCTGATGGCGCCGTTCAGGGTGTCCGTCGCGACCATGATCGGCACCGCCCTGCTGGAAGCCACCTCGCTGGAGACCGAGGCGAAGGCCGGCACGGTGCCGGTGAACGCGCCGCGCTGAGCGGTTGCCCGAATCCGCTACCGCTGAGGCCGAGGCCCAACATCTCGTAGGGGGAGAAGCGGGAACACGGCCGGCGCTGCGATTCGATCGTGATTCGTTCGATGGCTGTTCCGAGGCGGCCCACGCGCCTGTCCCGGACCGGAACATCGCCGCCGCACTGCATCTTTCCCGAACGTGAGCCTTGCCGCTACCGCGTCGCGTTGACACTGACGGCGGCACAGGTGTTCCCTGATCGGGCGTGAGCGGTTCACGCCCGAGGACATCATGTCGAAACGCAGCAAGGGTGCGCAGAAGGCTCAGGCAACGGCCCCGCGGGGTGTGACATCGCTGACGGAAGCCAAGGCCTGGATGGCCAGCCGGGGCATCACCGAGATCGAATGCACCGTTCCCGATCTGGCCGGCGTCGCCCGCGGCAAGATCATGCCTGCCTCCAAGTTCTTCTCCTCGCCCGTGATGAACCTGCCGCTATCGGTCTTCTTCCAGACCATTTCCGGCGAGTATCCCGATTACGAAGGGCTGGTCGATTCGGTGATCGCCGACAGCGACCTCGTGCTGGAGCCGGACCTCGCCACCTTGTGCTCGGTGCCGTGGGCGCAGGACCCCACCGCCCAGGTGATCCATGATGCCTACCACCGCGACGGGCGCCCGGTGGAACTCGCCCCCCGGCAGGTGCTGCGGCACGTCATCTCGCTCTACGAGAAGAAGGGCTGGAAGCCGGTGGTGGCGCCGGAGATCGAGTTCTATCTCGTCGAGCCCAACACCGATCCCGATTACCCCCTGAAGCCGCCGGTGGGCCGCTCGGGCCGGCCGGAGATCGGCCGCCAGTCCTATTCCATCCAGGCGGTCAACGAGTTCGATGCCCTGTTCGAGGACATCTATGATTATTCCGAGGCCCAAGGGCTGGAGATCGACACGCTGATCCACGAGGACGGCGCGGCGCAGATGGAAATCAACCTGCGCCATGGCGATCCGCTGGTGCTGGCGGATCAGGTGTTCCTGTTCAAGCGCACCATCCGCGAGGCGGCGCTCGCGCACAAGATCTATGCGACCTTCATGGCCAAGCCCATCGCCAACGAGCCGGGCAGCGCCATGCACATCCACCAGTCGATCCTCAACACCGCCACCGGGGGCAATTTGTTCTCGGACGAGGACGGCGACCCGACGCCGGAATTCTTCTCCTTCATCGCCGGCCACCAGAAGTACCTGCCGGCGGTCATGTGCATCATGGCGCCCTATGTGAACTCCTATCGCCGGCTGACACGCGACTCCATGGCGCCCATCAACCTGCAATGGGGCTACGACAACCGCACCGCCGGGCTGCGCGTGCCGCCGTCCACCCCCGAGGCACGGCGGCTGGAGAACCGTGTGCCGTCGTCGGATGCCAATCCCTACCTCGCCATCGCCGCCTCCCTCGCCTGCGGCTATCTCGGCCTGACCGAGAACCTGCGCGCCACGGACCCGATCGAGGGCGACGCGAAGAATCTCGATTTCGACCTGCCCCGCGGACTGCTCGAGGCGGTTGCGGCGTTCCAGGACAACGAGGCCCTGGCCGAGGTGCTGGGGGCGCGGTTCGTCTCGGCTTTCGCGGCGGTGAAGCAGGCCGAGTTCGAAACCTTCATGAGGGTGATCTCGCCCTGGGAGCGGGAGTACCTTCTGCTCAACGTGTGAGGCCGTCCCGGTGCACCAAGAGAACAAGAAGAAGGAAAGCGCCATGCACCGGGTCGCCGCACCACTCAATCCGGCCGGCCACGCCCGGTCCTGGTATACCGCGACGGCCACCGCATTCCCAGCCTTCTCGCCCCTGAAGGGCGCGGTGCGGGCCGACGTGTGCATCATCGGTGCGGGCTATACGGGCCTGTCCGCCGCGCTGCATCTGGCTGAGGCGGGGTTCAAGGTGGTGGTGCTGGAGGCCGCGCGGGTGGGCTCCGGCGCCTCGGGGCGCAACGGCGGGCAGCTCCACAGCGGCCAGCGCCGCGGGCAGGACTTCCTGGAAAAGGCCGTGGGGCTTGAGGACGCCCGCAAGCTGTGGGACCTCGCTGAGGAGGGCAAGGCGCTGGTGCGCAGCCTCATCGCCCGGCACGACATCCCCTGCGACTTGCGCGACGGCCTGATCCTCGCCGACCACAAGGCACGCTACGTCCCGGACAGCTACGACTATGCCCGCTCGCTCGCGGCGGACTACGGCTACGACGCCCTCGTGCCGCTCTCGCGCGACGAAATCCGGGCGCTGGTCGGCACCTCGGCCTATTATGGCGGCCTGCTGGACAAGGGCGCGGGCCACCTGCACCCGCTCAACTTCGCCCTCGGCCTCGGCTCCGCCGCCATCGCGGCCGGGGTCGAGATTCACGAGGGGACGCGGGTGGTCAAGGTGAGGGACGAGGCCGGCGTGACCGTCTCCACCGACGGCGGCGGCAGCGTGGTCGCCGACTTCCTGCTGGAATGCGGCAACGGACTGATGGACGGACTCGACCGGCGGGTGGATGCCCATGTCATGCCCATCTGCAACTATATCGCCGCCACAGAGCCCCTCGGAGAGTTGGCGCAGGAGATCATCGCCAACGACGCGGCCGTGGCGGACAGCCGGTTCGTCATCAACTATTTCCGTCTGTCGGCGGACGGCCGGCTGCTGTTCGGCGGCGGCGAGAGCTATCGCCGCGGGCTGCGGCCGGACGTGGCGGACTTCGTGCGGCCCTTCATGCTGCGCATCTTCCCGCAGCTCGGCGAAGCGCGCATCGACTATGCCTGGGGCGGCGTGCTGGCCATCACCATGACGCGCCTGCCCTTCGTGCGGCGGGTTTCCCCGAACGTCCTCGTCTCGGCCGGCTACAGCGGCCAGGGCGTGGCACTGGCGCCGCTGTTCGGCAAGATTCTCGCCGAGGCGGTGCAGGGCCAGCTCTCGCGTTTCGATCTGCTCGGCCGCCTGCCGGTGCCGCCCTTTCCCGGCGGCACCCTGCTGCGCACCCCGCTGATGATGGCGGGTCTCAGTTACTACGCCCTGCGCGACCGGCTCTGAGCCCGCCCGACCTCAGTTCAGGCCACCCAGCCGCTTGGCCTCGGCGAGCGCCTTGAGGCAGCCGGCCTCGTCGCCAGCCGCCTGCAGGTTGATGGCCTGGTTGAGCGCGCCGAGGGCGCCGGAGTCCGGCTGGGTCAGGCCCGCCGCGGCGAGCGAGCCCGGCGTGGCCTGGCGGTCGGTCTGCGCCGCGATGGACTGGTCCTGCTCCGGCGGCTTCTTGGGGTGGGGCAGGCGCTCCTTGAGCGCTGCCTGAACCGTAACAATCTGCTCCAGGCAGGCCTGCGCGCGCGCCGGGGCGGCAGACGCGATCAGCACCAGCGCCGGCACCAGCGCGACGGCGAAACGGGATGCGGAAAAATGAGCCATTCTCGACCTCGGCCACAGGATGCGGGGCGGCGGACTGCCGGCGACGCCCCTTTGAGTCGCGGGCCGATCCGCCCGCGCCGCGAGCATAACCATGCCCGCGGCGCGTTGGAATGCGGTGGCGCGACCGGATGGCGCGGCGCGCGCCCCGTCTTGCATGGGGCCTTCCCGGCTCAGTGCCCTGCGCCGGCCGTGCGGCGGCGGCGGACCAGCATGTTCAGGCCTTCGATGGCCGTGGAGAAGCCCATGGCGGCGTAGACGTAGCCCTTGGGGACGTGGGCGCCGAAGCCTTCCGCGATCAGCGTCATGCCGATCATGATGAGGAAGCCCAGCGCCAGCATCACCACGGTGGGGTTCGCCTCGATGAAGCGGGCCAGCGGGTCCGCGGCGAGCAGCATGCAGGTCACGGCGGCGATCACGGCGATGACCATGATCGGGATGTGCTCGGTCATGCCCACGGCGGTGACGATGCTGTCGATGGAGAACACGATGTCGAGCATCAGGATCTGCACGATGGCGGCGGTGAAGCCGATGGTGATCTTGCTGTCCTTGACGTCCTCCGCATGGGTCTGCGGGTCCACGTTGTGATGGATCTCGGTGGTGGCCTTCCACACCAGGAACAGGCCGCCGGCGATGAGGATGAGGTCGCGCCACGAGAAGCCATGGCCGAACACCTCGAAGATGGGTGCCGTCAGCCGCACGATGATGGCGATGGTGCCGAGCAGAGCGAGGCGCATGATGAGCGCGAGGCTGATGCCGATGCGCCGCGCCTTGCTGCGGTATTGCTCCGGCAGCTTGTTGGTGAGGATGGAGATGAAGATCAGGTTGTCGATGCCGAGCACGACTTCCATGGCCACCAGCGTCACCAGGGCGACCCACGCGGCGGGATCGGCTGCGAGTTGGAGGAGGTAGTCCATCTAGGGGGTGCCTTCAGCGAGGGGTTGCGAGGAATTCTGGAGGCCGCCGGTCTGGGGCCAGGTCTGGGGCGGGGTCTGCGGCGGCGCGTGGACACGGATGGCGGCCGGGCGGATGCTGAAATGCGCCGGGGTGAAGGTGACAAGTTCGCCGTCGGTATTCACAGGGCGCGGACGGCTGGTGCGCACCACCACCTTTTTGGTCCGGAAGGCGCGCACATCGTCCCACTGGCCCTGCGTGCCGTCGCGGAGCGAGGGCAGGAGGGCCAGAAGGCGCCACCAGTGGTCCACCTCCAGGCTGTAGAAATCGAGCTGGCCGTCATCGGCCGTGGCGCTCGCCTCCACCGTCAGGCCGCCGCCGTAGTGGCGGCCGTTTCCCACCGATACCTGAAGGGTGCGCACGGCTTCGGCCGTCCCGTCGTGCTCGATGTAGGCGGTGAACAGGCGCGATTGCATGAGGAGGCGGGCGGCGACGATGCCGTAGCCCACCACGCCGAAATAGCGCTTGGCCTCTCGCGTGAGTGCGCGGGCAAGATCGGCGGAAAAGCCGATGCTTGCCACGTTCAGGAAGGGATGGCCGTTCACGTCGCCCAGGTCGATGAAGCGGGGCGCGTGGTCGAGGATGACCCGCGCCGCCGCCAGCGGATCAGTGGGAATGGAGAGGGTGAGGGCGAAGTCGTTCGCCGTGCCGAGCGGCAGCACTCCCAGGGGAAGCTGGGTGTCGTAGAGGCCGGACGCTGCCGCATTGAGCGTGCCATCGCCACCGCCGAGGATGACGAGATCAACCTCGGGCGCGCGGGCGCGCAGCACATCCGAGACTTCGCCTGACGGCGGCAGCGGGGCTTCGAGAAGATCGATGCCGGTCTCAAGGACGGCGCGCACGGCATCAAGCGGCAGAGCGCCGTTGCGGGCGTGCGGATTGACCATGAACAGCGCACGCCGTCGGCTCTTCGGGCCTTGTGCGGTCATGCTCAAACGGGTCTCGGCGATGCGGAGGGAACCATGGGGCCTCTGGACGGAGCGCGGATATCACGCCTGATCCGACATCACGCAGGAGACCTGCGCCAGAGGGGCCCGGACCGGTGAGCGAGGAAATAGGGGCTTTAGCCCGTTCACCAAAGGGGATGTGGCGGAATGTCGCGGTGCGGCGGCTTCGGCTCGGGCGGAATGGCGGCCGGCGGGACATTCGGGAGGACGGGCCGATGGAAACAGAGGGAGGAGAGCGGGGGCGTTGCTCTCCTCCCTCTCGCATCAGTCAGGACCAGGGTTGCGGCACCGGGTCATGACCGAACCGATCGGCGGGAAAGGAAGGGAGGAGAGCGGGGGCGTTGCTCTCCTCCCTCGGTTCGTTCAGCGCGTGGGTTGCGGTTCCAAGCGATGACCGAACGGTTTGGTTCGATGAATATTGACATAGCGCACCGCTTTCAGTCATGCAAGAACGAACTGAACGGTTCGGTCAGAAAAGTTGTGTCCCGCCCCTCCCCTGGGGAAGGCGGGGCATTCGCGGAGGGCAGCGTGTGTCATCGTTGCCATGGCCGCGGCTGAAGGTGCCGGGAAGGCGTCAACGTGCTTGCGCAGAGCCCGCGCGATCGCGGAGAACGAAGACAAGAGGAAGAGATCGGCGGAATGACGGACAGCGAAGGCGATATCGCACTCAAGCCGCAACAGGCGGCCGGCCGGGAGGATTGCGGCCCGTGTGATGCGCATGAAGCCGGCTCCGGCGCGGGCCAGGACCCCGAGAAGCGCAGCCAGATCCTCTCCGGCGCGCGGCAGGTGTTCTTCGATCGCGGTTTCGATGCCGCCAGCATGGGCGACATCGCCCGCGCGGCCGGCGTCTCCAAGGGCACGCTCTACGTCTATTTCGAGAACAAGGAAGACCTGTTCGCCGAGCTCGTCTCCAGCGAATGCGGCGAGACCGCCGAGCGCATGTTCGTGGTGAATCCCGACGAAGCGGACATCGAGGCGGCGCTCACCGAGATCGGCCGCTCCTTTGTCACCGCCATCCTGCGGCCCAGCAGCATCGCCCTTCTGCGGACCGTCATCTCCATCTCCGGAAAGTTTCCGGACGTCGGTCGGCGCTTCTTCGAAGCGGGGCCGTGCGAGGGGATTACCCGTCTCTCGGTGTTCCTGAAGGCCAAGGTGGAGCAGGGGCTGCTGGATATCGAGGATGTGAACCAGGCGGCGAGCCAGTTTCTCACCCTCTGCAAGGATGGCGTGACCATTCCCGTCCTCGTCGGCGCACCGGATGCGCCCGATCCGGCGGTGGTAGAGAAGTCTGTGCGCGGCGCCGTCCGTGTATTCCTGCGTGCTTACGGCAGCGACCGCCGCACGGCGCCCTGACGGTCAAGCGCCGGGCAGCATCAGCCGGCCCTCGGCATCGAACGGAAAGAAGGGATTGTGGGCGACCTCCCACAGATGCCCGTCGGGGTCGGCGAAATAGCCGCTCGTTCCGCCCCAGAACACCTTCTCCGCCGGCTTCACCACGCGCCCGCCCGCCGCCTCCGCCCGCGCGATCAGGGCCTCGGCCTCCTCCGGCGATCCCACATTGCAGGCGAGCGTGAGGCCGGCGAAGGGCTGCGGCGGGGTATCCGCCAGCGTCGCATCCTCGGCGAGGCGCCCGCGCGGAAAAAGGCTCAGTACCACATTGCCCGCATGGAAGAAGGCGACATTGCCGGCTTCTCCTTCTCCGGCCTTGCTCTCCACGAGGCCGAGGGCGCGATAGAATGCGGCGGCGCGCGACAGGTCGGAAACGCCGAGCGTGACGAGGTGGAGTCTGAGATCGGGTGCGGTCATGCTGGGCTCTTCAAGCGAACAGGTCGAGCTGCTCGCCCGCCTGCTTGGGGTGGCGGAAGTGTGCGGTGGTCAGCTTCAGTCCCCGCCCCGCGAGGCCGAGGCGGCGGGCGGCGATCTCGAACCTGCGGCCCACCGTCCAGGCATAGGGGCCTTCCCCCCGCCCTCGCTTGCCGAAGGTGGAGTCGTAATCCTTGCCGCCGTGCATCTGGCGGATGAGGTTCAGCACGTGGCGGGCCTTGTCCGGGAAATTGGCCACCAGCCATTCCCGGAACAGGTCGGCGATCTCCAGCGGCAGGCGCAGCATCACATAGCCGGCCTCGGATGCCCCGGCGGCCTTTGCAGCGTCGAGGATGCGCTCGATCTCCATGTCGTTCAGCGCCGGGATCAGCGGCGCGGTCAGGACCGCGGTGGGAATGCCGGCGTCGGCGAGCCGGCGGATGGTGCCGAGGCGCACATGGGGACTGGCGGCGCGCGGCTCCATGGTGCGGGACAGGTGCGGGTCGAGCGTGGTCATGGAGATGGCGACCTTGGCGAGGCCCTTTTCCGCCATCGGTCCGAGGATGTCGATGTCGCGCACCACCAGCGCCGATTTGGTGACGATGCCCACCGGATGGCCGAAGTCCGCCAGCACCTCCAGGATGCGCCGCGTCAGCTCATAGCGCCGCTCGATGGGCTGGTAGGGGTCGGTATTGGTCCCCATGGCGATGACGCGCGGCTTATAGGACGGGTGCGACAGCTCCCGCGCGAGCAGTTCCGGCGCGTCCGGCTTCACGAACAGCTTGGTCTCGAAATCGAGCCCTGCGGAGAGGCCCTGATAGGCGTGGGTCGGCCGCGCGAAGCAATAGATGCAGCCGTGCTCGCAGCCCCGGTAGGCGTTGATGGAGCGGTCGAAGGCGATATCGGGCGACTGGTTGCGCGTGATGATGGTGCGGGCCCGCTCCTCCGTGACCTCCGTGCGGAAGGGCGGCAGGTCTTCCAGCGTCTGCCAGCCGTCGTCGAACAGCACGCGGGCGGCGGGCTCGAAGCGCCCGGCGGCGTTGGAGACCGCGCCCCGGCCGCGCCGCCGTTCCGCCTCCACGCCGGTCCCGACCTCGCCGTCCAGCGCCGGCGGCAGGGCAGGGGGCGGCGCTCGGCGTTCCTCGGCGAGCCGGCCCATGATCCGATCGCTCCGGGTCTTCACCGGCGGCGAGGCGATGCGGGCGTCGCTGGACGCAGCCTTGGGCTGTGCTGCCTTGGGCTGTGCCGCCTTGGCGGGAGCTGCCTTGGCGGGAACAGCCTTGGCAGGAACGGCCTTGGGCGATGCCGTCCTGGTGGCCTTCAGGGCGGGAGCGATCGGCGCGGCAATTGGTCCCCCCGGAACGGGCGGGGCGGCTGCGCGCGGGCCGTGGGAATCGGATGCGGGGCTCATGCTTAAAAAGCTAGCACCGAAAACGGAACATAACAAGAACATGTGCGGCGGCGCGAGGGGCTCGCGGGCCACGCCGTTCAATCTGGCATACTGTACACCAGAAGGCAGTTGCCAGACATTCCCATCTCCGGTAAAGGCGTCAGAAGACGCTTAGGAGCAGGGGGATAAGATGGCTGAACACGCCACGATCGAATACGCCACGGCAGACGGTAACGATTATCCCGAGCACGAGCGCACCTACGCCATGTTCACCGCCCTCGCCAAGTGGGGCACCATCGGCGTTGCTGCCATCCTCGTCCTGATGTGGATTTTCCTCCTCTGACCCGCTGAGCGGCCGGAGCACCGGAGACATCAAGAAATGAAAATCGCTGTTCCCGCCGAGATCGATCTCGGCGAGCCGAGGGTTGGCGCGACCCCGGATACGGTGAAGCGTCTCGTCGCACTGGGCGCATCCGTGACCGTGGAGAGCGGCGCGGGCGTGAAGTCCGGCATTCTCGATTCCGACTTCGTGGCGGCAGGGGCCGCCATCGCCCCGTCGGCGGCGGATGCGCTGAACGGCGCCGAAGTCGTACTGAAGGTTCGCCGGCCGACGGAAGCCGAACTTTCGTCGTACAAGCCCGGCGCCCTGGTCCTCGCCATCATGGATCCCTATGGCAATGACGCGGCGCTCGCCGCCATGGCCAATGCCGGGATCGCCTCCTTCGCCATGGAGCTGATGCCGCGCATCACCCGTGCGCAGGTGATGGACGTGCTCTCCTCGCAGGCGAACCTCGCCGGCTATCGCGCGGTGATCGATGCGGCCGCCGAGTTCACCCGCGCCCTGCCGCAGATGATGACCGCCGCCGGCACCGTTCCGGCCGCGCGCGTCTTCGTCATGGGCGCCGGCGTCGCGGGCCTCCAGGCCATCGCGACGGCCCGCCGCCTCGGCGCCATCGTGACCGCCACCGACGTGCGGCCCGCCGCCAAGGAACAGGTCGCCTCGCTGGGCGCCAAGTTCGTCGCGGTGGAGGACGAGGAGTTCAAGCAGGCCGAGACCGCGGCCGGATACGCCAAGCCCATGTCGGCGGAGTATCAGGCCAAGCAGGCTGCCCTCGTCGCCGAGCACATCAAGAAGCAGGACATCGTCATCACCACCGCCCTGATCCCGGGCCGGCCTGCGCCGCGCCTCGTGACGGCGGAGATGGTGGCCTCCATGAAGCCGGGTTCCGTGCTGGTCGACCTCGCGGTCGAGCGCGGCGGCAACGTCGCCGGTGCGGTGGCGGGGCAGGTGGTCGAGGTGAACGGCGTGAAGATCGTCGGTCATCTCAACGTGCCGGGCCGCATCGCCGCCTCGGCCTCGCCGCTCTACGCCAAGAACCTGTTCAACTTCTTCGAGACGATGGTGGACAAGGCGTCGAAGGCGCTGGCCGTCAAGTGGGACGACGAGCTGGTGAAGGCCACGCTCCTCACCCGTGACGGCGCCGTCGTGCATCCGAACTTCGCACCCAAGAATCCCGCAGCGACCAGCGAGGGAGCGGCCTGATGAATCCCGCCACAGCCCAGACCGCGGCGGATGCCGCAATGCAGGCCCGCACCGCCGCCGAGATCGCGCGGCAGGCGGCGGAAGCCGCGCAGCTCTATGCCGACCAGGCGGCCTCTGCCCTCGGCGCGGCGGCCCATGCGGCGACCGGAGGGGCCATCGACCCCTTCGTGTTCCGCCTCTCCATCTTCGTGCTCGCGGTGTTCGTGGGCTACTACGTGGTGTGGTCGGTGACCCCGGCGCTGCACACCCCGCTCATGAGCGTCACCAACGCCATCTCGTCGGTGATCGTCGTGGGCGCGCTGCTCGCTGTCGGCGTGACCACGGTGGGCGATTCCAGCCACGCCTGGGGCGCGCGCATCTTCGGCTTCGTGGCGCTCGTCTTTGCCTCGGTGAACATATTCGGCGGGTTCATGGTGACCAGCCGAATGCTCGCCATGTACTCCAAGAAGAAGTGAGGCGAGGCACATGACCGCGAACCTCGCCGCCCTGCTCTACCTCGTCGCAGGCATTCTCTTCGTGCTGGCCCTGCGCGGCCTCTCCCATCCGACCACCTCGCGGCAGGGCAACCTGTTCGGCATGGTGGGCATGGGCATCGCCATCCTCACCACGCTCGCGCTCTCCCCGCCGTCCGACGGGATCGGCTGGGTGCTGGTGCTCGCCGGCATCGGCATCGGCGGTGGCGTCGGTGCCGTGGTGGCCAAGCGCATCGCCATGACGGCGATGCCGCAGCTGGTCGCCGCCTTCCACTCGCTCGTCGGCCTCGCCGCCGTGCTGGTGGCCGCGGCCGCGCTCTATGCGCCGCGCGCCTTCGGCATCGGCGATCCCGGCCACCTGCACGGGGCGAGCCTCGTGGAGATGTCGCTGGGCGTGGCCATCGGCGCGATCACCTTCACCGGCTCGATCATCGCCTTCGCCAAGCTCAACGGCAACATGAGCGGCAAGCCGATCATGTTGCCGGCGCGCCACCTCATCAATGGCGGCCTGGCCCTGCTGCTGCTGATCCTCATCGTCGCGTTCGTGCTGACCGGCTCGATCACGCTGTTCTGGATCATCACGCTGCTGTCGCTGATCCTCGGCGGCCTGCTCATCATCCCCATCGGCGGCGCGGACATGCCCGTCGTGGTGTCGATGCTGAACTCCTACTCGGGCTGGGCGGCGGCCGGTATCGGCTTCACCCTGGGCAACACCGCGCTCATCATCACCGGCGCGCTGGTGGGCTCCTCGGGCGCCATCCTGTCCTACATCATGTGCAAGGGCATGAACCGGTCCTTCATCTCGGTCATCCTCGGCGGCTTCGGCGGTGACGCCGCTGCGGCCGGTGCTGCCGGCCAGGCCGAAGCCCGCCCGGTGAAGCAAGGTTCGGCCGATGACGCCGCCTACATCATGAAGAACGCCGAGAAGGTCATCATCGTGCCCGGCTACGGCATGGCGGTGGCGCAGGCCCAGCACGCGCTCCGCGAGATGGCGGACCTGCTCAAGGAGGAGGGCGTCGAGGTCAAGTACGCCATCCACCCGGTGGCGGGCCGCATGCCGGGCCACATGAACGTGCTGCTCGCCGAGGCCCAGGTGCCCTACGACGAGGTGTTCGAGCTCGAGGACATCAACTCCGAGTTCGCCCAGGCGGACGTGGCCTTCGTGATCGGCGCCAACGACGTGACCAACCCGGCGGCCAAGACCGATCCGCAGTCGCCGATCTACGGCATGCCCATCCTCGACGTGGAGAAGGCCAAGACCGTTCTCTTCATCAAGCGCGGCATGTCGGCAGGCTACGCGGGCGTGGAGAACGAGCTGTTCTTCAAGGACAACACCATGATGCTCTTCGGCGACGCCAAGAAGGTCACCGAGGATGTGGTGAAGGCCTTCGGCCACTGAAGACACGTCCATTCTGAACGAGATCGAAGCCGCCGGATCGCAAGGTCCGGCGGCTTCTTCGTTACAGAGCCGGGCGGCCGCCCGATCGGAAGGCGCCTAACAGGTTCATGCCGCCACAATTTGCGCCATTTCCTTGACTGCCCACCACTTCTTAACCAGAAGCACATACCGTGGAGTCTGGGATTCGGACGGCGGCTGCGGGGATCGGGGGACGATGACACGCTGGACCCATGGACTGGTCAATCGGCTCGTCCTGTCGTGCGACGTCGTCATGGCGGCGCTCGGGGCGATCATTGCGCACCTGCGCTGGGAATTCCTGTCCTGGAGCCAGCTCGCCATCCTCTGGGCGTTCGGCATCTTCGTCTATGTGCAGGTGCTTCAGATCGGCCGCGGCTACCGGGTCGAGCACTATGTGCGCCCGCTGCGGCAGATCGGCCATATCGGCGTCGGCGTGGTGCCCGCGGGCGCGGTCATCGCCGTCTGCTATTACGCGCTGATCCCCATCGGCCAGACGAACCTGTGGGCGCTGCTCGGCTGGGGCGTCGTCACCACGCTCATGCTCATCTTCGGCCGCCTGGTTCTCGTGCGCATCGGCATGGCGCTGGTGCAGACCCACGAGGTGCTCCGTCGCAACGTCGTGCTCATCGGCGATCTCGGCCGCGCCCGCGATCTGGTGCGGCGCTATGGGGAGGAAGAGGGCAACACCGGCCTCCTCAGCTTCGTCGCCCTGTTCGATGACAGCCACGTGGAGGGCGCGCCCCTCCCGCCGCCCGGTCCCGATGGCCTGCCGGTGCTCGGCGGCATGAAGGACCTTCTGGAATATGTGAAGCACAATCCGGTGGACATCGTGGTCGTCGCCAAGAGCTGGAACGACCCGGCCGCCATCAGCGCCATCGCCAACCAGATGTACCAGATCGCCGCCGACGTCATCGTCGAGCTCGATCCGGACCGCTTCACGCTCAATTACGCCAACCTCACCCGCATTGCCGGCGAGCCGGCCCTCCAGGTGCAGCAGCAGCCGCTGAAAGGCTCGCTCGGGCTCCTGAAGGGGGTGGAGGACTATGTGGTGGCCTCCATCGGCCTCATGCTCACGGCACCGATCCTCATCGGCGCGGCCATCGCCATCAAGCTGGATTCCCCGGGGCCCATCCTGTTCCGCCAGCCCCGCGTCGGTCTGAACAACCGCGTGTTCCAGTGCTACAAGCTGCGCACCATGCGGGTCGACCCCACCGATGACGGCTCCAAGGGCACCAGCAAGAACGACCCGCGCATCACCAAGGTCGGCAATTTCCTGCGCTCCACCTCCATCGACGAGCTGCCGCAGCTCATCAACGTGCTGCGCGGCGAGATGAGCGTCGTCGGCCCGCGCCCCCATGTGCCGAACATGAAGGTGGCCACCAACGTCCGCTACGAGGCCATCAGCCAGTATGTGGCGCGCTATCGCATGAAGCCGGGCATCACCGGCTGGGCGCAGATCAACGGCATGCGCGGGGGCATCAACACCCTGGAGAAGGCCGAGCGCGGCGTCGAGCTCGACCTCTTCTACATCGAGCACTGGTCCATATGGTTCGACATCAGAATCATGCTGCTCACCGTCACCAAGGGCATGGCTGGCCCCTCGGTGTTCTGAGCGCTGCGCTTCTCGCCTTGGTTCTGACCGCCGCGTCGGCGGCGCGGGCGAAGGAGAGCGACCGGCCATTCCTCGCCTATCTCGCCTCGTGGTCGGAGGTGACCACGCAAGCGCCCGCCGAGACGCTGCTCGCGCGCCTGCCCGGCTATTTCACCCATGTGGCGCTGGGCTTCGTGAAGCCCGATCTCGCCTATTCCGGCAATCTCGACCTCGCCGGCACCGGGCTGGCCTTCCCCTATTCAGGCGCTGTGCTGAAGGGCGCCATCGCCGAACTCAAGGCGCGCCATCCCTCGGTGCGCGTGCTGCTCGCCGTGGGCGGCTGGGGCTATTTCGGCTGGGACGCGCGCGATTTCCGGGCGCTGGCCCAGCTCGTCCGTGACCTCGGCGCTGATGGCGTGGATCTCGACTACGAGACCGCCGATGCCGGCTGCGTGCGCAAGCCCGAGGGCGGCATCGCCTGTGCCGACGACCCCCGCTCCATCGCCGTGCTCGCCGACCTGCGGGCTGCGCTGCCGCGGCCCTTCGTGGTCAGCGTCGCCGCCTGGAGTGTGGGGGCCTACGGCGAAGGCCGCTTCGCCTCCGCCGAGCCGCGGTTCGGGCCGTTCGTGGGCATGATGCGGGCGATGCTCAAGGCACCGGAGGCGCAGGGCATCGACCTCGTCTCCATCATGTCCTACGACGCCGGGCCGACCTACAGCCCTGAGGAGGCGTTCCGCGCCTATCGCAGCCTGTGGCGGGGGCCGCTCGCCCTCGGCATCGCCGTCATGCCGTCCGACGCGGGTGGGCCGCGTTTCACCATCGATCGCACGGCCCGGCTGCTAACCCAGGTGATGGCGGATCCCAAGGCGGGCGCGATGCTCTATGGCCTCGGCCTCGTGCCGCCCGGACCGACCAGCCCGGACAATCCCGACTATCGCAGCCTCTCTCTCGCCATCTGCGTCACGCTGGAGCGTCCGGGCTGCGACCAGCCGGTGCCCTGATCATCCGGCCGGCTGCGGATCGAGCGTCGCGACGAAATCGAGCAGGTTACCGCCCGGGAACAGGTGCCCGGCGATGCCCGCCGCTGCCGCCGCTGCCATGTCGGAGGGCTGATCGCCGATCAGCAGGCTCTCGGCCGCCGCTACCGGCCAGTGGGCCATGAGGTCGAGGATCATGCCCGGCGCCGGCTTGCGCCAGGGATGGACGGCGCGATAGGCCGCCACGGTCGCCTCGGGATGGAAGGGGCAATAGCGCCAGTCATCGATCCGTGCCCCGTCCCGGGCGAGGTCCTCGGCCATGAAGCGATGCAGAGCCTCAACGTCGGCCTCGCCGTAGAAGCCGCGCGCGACACCCGACTGGTTGGTCACCACGAACACCAGGTAGCCGAGATCATTGAACCGGCGCACCGTCTCGCGCGCGCCCGGCGTCCACTCCAGATCCGCAGCCCGGTGAGCATAGCCGGTGTCGAGGTTGAGCACGCCGTCGCGATCGAAGAATACCGCGGGACGGCGATGGGGCTGGCTGGTCAAGTCGTGTCGCCTTCTGTCCGACCAAGGAAAGTGTCCGTGCGGTTTTGCAGCACGCGGCCTGCAACCTGCGGGCTGTTCATGCGAATCTGAAAATATCCGAAGTATCTTCAATGTAAATTCACGCGCGCCATGTCATTCTCAACCTTGGCACGCGCTCCGGTGGGAGCGATGTCTGGCGGGTTTCCACCTCGTTTCCGGAGCCGTGGGGAGCACCGGGAAGGGAGTGAGTTCTGACGACGTTCAAGTCCATTCTTGAAAGCCGCATGCCGCGGCTTTTCGCGTTCGCCTGCCCGTGGATCGACGAGCGGGTTGCGCGCGATCCCGCAAGCGAGGTCGGGCTGCTGAAAATCCTGGTGTCGCCGGGGGAAACGGTGTGCGACATCGGGGCCAATCGCGGCCTGTTCACCTACTGGCTGCTGAAGGGCGGCGCCCACGTGCTTGCCTTCGAGCCGAACCCGCGCCTTGCGCGGATACTGCGCCTGCGCTTTCCCGACGAACTGGCCGACGGTCGCCTGCGCCTGTTCGAGACCGCGCTCGGCAGCGCCAGCGGCGAGGCGGTGCTGCACATCCCGGAGGGGATGTCGCCGCTCGCCACCATCGACGGCAATCTCGCCAGCGGCCTGCCGGGGACGGTGGACGACGTGCGGGTGGCCCTGAACCGGCTTGATGCGTGTGTGGATGCGCCGGTGAGCTTCATCAAGCTCGACGTCGAAGGCTATGAGAGTGCCGTCCTTCAGGGCGCGACCCGCGTTCTGGCGGAGAGCCGGCCGACCTTGCTGGTCGAGGCCGAGGAGCGGCATAGGGCCGGCGCGGTCGCCGACGTCGCGCGGATGCTGGCGCAGTTCGGCTATGAGGGGTTCTTCCGCTTCGGCGGGGCCATGAGGCCGCTGGCCACTTTCGACCCGGCCGTCCACCAGGCCCGCGAGGCGCTGGTTCCCGACGGGTCCCGCACGCGGCGCGACGCCGTTTATGTGAACAATTTCATTTTCGCCGCGCGGCCGGAGATCATCGCGCGGCTGAAAGACTGGTCGGCCTGACGCCCCGGCATCGCCGGGGCGCGCAACATTCGCCGAACGCCGCCGGGCATCGCCTCAGGCGGCCGGAACGCCGCCTTCGGAGAGCACGCGGCCCTGCGGATGCAGCGCCACGTAGTTGCCGAAAGCGCTGGGGCAGGTCGCGAGCGGCTTCAGGACGCCGTCATCCTGCATGTGGAAGAAGCGGTAGCCGTGCGCGGCCAGCGCATTCCAGGCCGCTTTGGTATCGCCGCCGTCCGCAACGAGGGTGGGGCAGTTCATCTCGAAGATGACCGTCGGATGGAAGGCATCCAGCGTCTTCGCCGCGCCGCCGATCACCCGGTCTTCGGCGCCTTCCACGTCGATCTTGATGCAGTCGACGCGGGCCACGCCGGCATCCGCCACCAGATTGTCGAGGGTGGTGATCTCCACTTCCTCGCTCTCGGTGCTGGTCCCGTCATTGATGAGCGAGAAGGCCTGCGGGTCGTCGCCGAGCGGGTTGTGGAACAGCACCGCCTTGCCCACTGCGTCCGAAATCGCCTTTGGCACGATGGTGACGTTGGTGAAGGCGTTGAGCGCCAGGTTCTGCTTCAGCTGCTGGCCGGCATCGGCGCCGGGCTCGGCCGCCACCACGCGGCTCGCGATGGTCGCCGCCTTCAGGGTGAACAGGCCGATATTGGCGCCCACGTCCACGAACACGTCGCCGCGCCGCAGGAACTTGTCGAGATAGCGCACCTCGGGCTCCACATTGTCGCGGAGCAGATAGATGGAGGTGGTGGTGAAGCGCAGGTCGGCCGGCAGCTTCAGCCGGGCGCCGGGGGTGATCTCGGCGATCGGGCTGCGGCCGAGGGCCACATGCAGGGCGAGGGAAATCGCGCGTCCCGTCACCGTCAGAGGGGCCTCGCGGAATGCCGGTTCGTTCACGAGCTTCTTCACTCGTCTCAACATCTTCAAACCCCCTCACGCTTTTCGCCGGTCGCGGACTGGAACGTCTGCCGGACACCGGGCCGCCCGGCCCCCCGTTGGGCGGTGCAGCATCGATCACGAATGTAGGAATAGACAGACCTTGCCGGGGTTCGGCAAGGCGGTAAAGGCGACTTCCGGCGAAAAAGCCGGCTGCCGCGTGCTCCTTTCATCCCGGCCGTTCGGCCGTGACCTTGCCGGGCGTTGCGCGCCGGCCGCTCATGACCCGCAACAGCGGCCGCTCGACCGCCAGATGGACCAGCACTGAGATCACCATGGCCGCGCCCACGGCGGCGACCCCGCAGGCGATGTAAAGGGCGGGACCGGAAAGCGGCAGAGACGGCGCCAGGCGCACGAACACCTGCCCCACGGCGGAAAGCACCATGCCGTGAACGAGATATAGCGAATAGGAGGCGTCGCCCAAAAGCGCCAGGACGGCCACCCGGGGCACCGGGCGGGCCCGTTCCAGAACCAGCGCGCCCGCCACCACCATCGCCGCCGGCACGCCCCAGCGCAGCATCCGCGTCTCCGGCGGCACATCCCCCTGCGACAGGAGCGAGATGAAGCCGCAGCCGATCAGGACAAAGCCCCAGCCGCGCGGGATCGGCGCGCCGTTCAGATACCAGAGCCCGAGGCCCAGGCCGAATACGAACTCCAGCATGATGGACGACGTGTAGAAGGCGAAGAAGGGATTGTTGCTCGGCGCGGCGAATCCGAGGACGGCGAGGGCCGCGATGACCACGCCGACCCCGACCACCCGTCGCTCCTGCGGGAGCAGGAGGGCGATGCCCCACAGCAGGTAGAAGAACATCTCGTAGTTCAGCGTCCAGCCGGGCACCACGAGGGGCTCGAGCGTACCCAGCACCGGGTGTCGGGCCGGCAGAAACAGGTAGGAGGCGATGATGTGCCAGGCTTCGGCCTTGCCGCTCTTCACGAGCTGCGGCGCGAGGAGGAGCAGCGCGAGGCTCGCGGTGGTCACGATCCAGTAGAGCGGCACAATGCGCACGAGGCGCTTGTGGTAGAAGCTGCCGGTATAGCCGTCCCGCTCGTAGGTGGTGACCAGCATCAGGAAGCCCGACAGCACGAAGAAGATGTCCACGCCCGCCGCGCCCGATTGCGGCCAAGGTGCTTCGAGACCCAGCCGCTGAAGCGGTGCGCCGAGATGGAACACCACCACCATGAGGGCGGCTATGGCGCGCAGGACCTGCAGCGACTCAAGCATTCCGGCCTCCCGACCGCTCAACGTGCACCCGGGCTGCGCCCAAGCGTGACATGACGCGCACCGCGCCCGCCGACACGCGGACCCTCACGCGAGACAAGATGGGTCTCCGCGCTCCGGCTGAAGCGGGATAGGACCGTCACCGGCGCGGCCGGCGCGGCGCGTCGCTGACGGTCGAGATACACGATGAGCGCCATGACTACGCCCAGCTCACCGGGGGTGAAGACCACCGAATACACGGCCGAGCTGACGATCAGGTAAAGCACGTAGTCGGCGAGGGCGAGGGTGAAGGCGTCGGTTAGGTCCCGCGTCAGGCGGAACACATAGACGAAGCACCAGCCGTAGAGCACCGCGAGCAGCGCCGCGCCGATCACCCCATACTCGAAGATCACGCCGATCCAGCCAAGGTCGGCGATGAAGAACTGCCCGTTGCCGAAGATGTCGTTGAGCGTGGTGGTGCTGAAGCGGGTGGTGGCGCCGACGCCGAAGGTCCAGCGCATGGGGTCGTCGCCGAGGAAGCCGAACGCCAGCGCCGACGAATTCTGCCGCACTGAGAGCGAGGCGCCGAGCGCGTTGGTTGCCCCGTCGAGGGAGCCCGAGAACAGGCCGAGTTTATAGGCCAGAAGGCCCGTGCCCGCGGCCGCGCCGACCAGCGCAGCGCCGATGACGAGGCGGCGGAGCATCGGCGGCAGGGACATGGTCATGCCGAAGGCCACCACCACCACCGCCGCACCGATGGCGGCGCGCTGCTTGAAGATGAACAGCATGGGCAGGAAGGACACCGCAACGCCCAGCGCGAACAGCACGTTACGCCGCAGGATGAAGGAGCGGGCCAAGAAGAACACCAGGATCATGCCGAAGAACATGGGCATGTAGACGCGATAGCCGCGCTCGAGATCGAAGAGCAGCAGCTTGCTGTCCGCCGGATTGTTGGAATACCAGGAGGTCGGCGCCGCGAGATAGATCAGCACCATGAGGATGAAGGTGCCCGCGCCGAACGCCAGCACGATTTTGCGGATGCTGGAGGGGTTGACGGCAAGCAGGGCGAGCAGGGCGGAAAGGCTGAAATAGTAGGTAAAGGGCCAGGCCTTGATGGTGGTGGTCAGCGCATCGAGGAAGCCGTTGCCGAGCTGGATCATCGACACCATCGGCGTGAAGCCGAGCGCATAGGCGAGCACGGTGAGGAAGGCCCCGCTCACCGGCAGCTTGAGCCGGGCCACGGCATAGAAGGCGAGCGGCAACGTGAGGAAGGGCCAGGCCTTCGAGAGAAGGTAGGGCGGCGGATACTCGTTGAGATAGTAGAAGACCTGCGCAAACAGCGGCAGGGTGCCGGCGAGCACGAATTTGGCGAGGAGCGCTGCGTCATGGTCGAGCCGGGCATCGCCGGGGGAAAAGGCGGCCACGTCCCGCCGCAGGGGCATCACCACGCGCGGGCGAGCGGCGGGGCTTTTGCCGGGTGCGCCGGTGCCACCTGGGCCGGGAATGTCCGCCGCCCCGCCCGCCATCAGGGGCGGTCCGCCGCGGCCGGCTTCATGCCATAGGCGGCGGGATTGACCTTCGCCTTCGCCGCCACCCGAAAGATGGGCAGCGAATCCACGAACACCCGTTCGATATGGGTACTGGGGCTCTGGATCAGCCGGTAGAGCCACTCCAGGCCGAGCTTGCGGAAGGCTGGGCTCGCCCGCTGCACCAGACCGGTGAGGAAGTTCAGCGCGCTGCCGACGCACAGGCCGGTGCCCACCGCGTTGCCGCGCGCGCGGATCATGTGGGCGAGATATTCCGACCGCGGCGCGCCCACCACGAGGAAGACATAGCGCGCCGGGTGCTCCTCCACGAAGCGGATGGTCGCCTCCACCGCCTGCGGGTCGTCGATGAAGCCCATGGGCGGCACGTGCATGTGGAGGGTGCGCAGACCGTAGCGCGCAATCAGGCGGCGCTTCATCTCGTCATTGCCGCCGATCACCGTCACCGCGTCGTCGGGCGTGATGACATGCTCGAACAGGTAGGTGGAGAGATCGCTGCCGGGGCACAGCGGGATGTCGAGGCCGAAGAGGTTGCGGGCGAGCCAATGGGGCGCCGAGCCATCGAGGGTGTGCAGACCGGCGGCCTCGAGCGCGGCGGCGAAACGCGCATCGCCACGCTCGTTGAGCCGCACCAGATGGGAGGCGTTGGACGTCACCACATAGGCGAACGGCGATCCCGGCGGGCGGGCGGCGATGGCCCGCGCCGCGCCGGCCACGTCCAGGCAATCGAATGGCACCTTCAGGAAGGTCTGCGTCCGGACGGAACCGACGGCCTCACTCTCCGCGAACATGATGGTCCAGCCTTTTGCGGTGCCGCTCCGCTTGCGGCACGGATGATGCGCGACCGCGGTCCGTCCGCGCAGGTCTACTGCAGGAGCGAGCTTGCGCCGCCGGTCTGGGTGTAGGAACCGATCGTATAGCTGAACTGACGCTGGAACGGCACCACCTTGGTGATGAACTGGTCGATCCAGAGATTGACTTCGGCGATCGAGGAGCGCGGCACATAGATGATGTCGCCGGTCACGAGCGGCACATCGTTGGCGTCGAACCCGGTCTGGATCACGTCACGCACGTTGATGAGGCGCAGCATGGGCTCGTTGTTGGGCCCGCGGCGGATGAGCGCGACCTGTCCGGTGCGCGCCTCTTCGGTGAAGCCGCCGGCCTGGAGGATGCCCTGCAGAACGCTGGTGCCCATGTCCGCGAGCTTGAAGGCGCCGGGATGGGCCACCATGCCGCCCACATAGACGCGTGCCGAGACCGCTTCCTCCAGCGAGACCACCACCTTCTGGTCGACAAGCTCCTTGCGGGACTCGCGGCGGATGTAGTCCTGCACGCTGGACAGGTTGCTGCCTTCCACCCGGATTTGGCCGATGGCCCGCGGCGCGATGGAGCCGTCGGGACCGACGGTGAGATCCTCGTCCATTTCGCGGGTGATGAAATACTTGACCTTGATCTTGTCGCCCGGCCCAAGCCGATAGCTCGGCACCTGGTCCGTCCACGGCTTGAAGCGGTCGGAATTCACTTCGGTGAAGCGCAGTTCGTGCCCCGTGGTGAAGGGCTCAGTGCCCGTGTTCTGCGATGTCGCGATGGCGGCGCAACCGTTGAGAATGCAGAGGCTGACGAGGGCGAGCCCGATGCGGGAGAGGGCGGCGGCACGGCGGCGGGATGCGGCGCCGATCATCTCCGGTGCCGTTCCGCGCGCGGTGTGTCTCCCGTCGCACTGTGGCAAGACCATCGACAACCCCCGGAACGAATCATAAGCGAATGGTTAACGCGCAAACAAACCGTGTGTCGGCCGCCATCGGCAAACCGTCAACAGAAGAGCCTGCAGCGAGAACCGTCGAACGTGGTAAAGGCACCCTAAAGGGCCATGGTTAACGTTCGCTTATTGGCGGGGCGGCGATTGCTGCGATGCAGAAATCCCGTGGCTGTCCAAACGCATAAGGGGCGCTGACGCGCCCCTTTGCCATTAGGTCTTGCAGCTTCAGGATGCAGTTTAGGCGCGTCTATACAGCCAGTTGGGAAGATAATAGCGGCGCCCGAGGAAGATGAAGCCGAACAAGAGACCGCCGCTCTCGATCACCGAATCACGCAGGTGGAGTGCGGCCGGCTTGCGGGTGCGCTCGGCCTGCACGGCCATCACGTTGCCGTCCACCAGCTGGGAGAAGCGCTGGGTGACGAGGGAGGCGCGCGGCAGGTTCGAGCAAACGACGATGCAGTCGAACGCCTGCTTCAGCTCTGCCATCATCATCTCGGCCTCGGCGATGGGCAGGCGCAGGTCGAGGAGCGGTGAGCGGTCGGCCTCCGCCGCCACCCACAGGAGAGGCACCGGCGTCGCCACCACCGCGACGCCCCCGCGCACCGCGCTGTCCCCCCCGACCAGCGGATAGGGCGTCGCCGAGCACAGATCCACGAAGAGGGTGCGCTTCTGGCGCTGGCGCGCGAATTCCTCGGCGAGGGAGCGCGCGAACCACGGCAGGGCATCATCGTCCTCGGGCGAGAGGAAATGGATGGCGCGCAGCGGCTGGTCGTCGATGCGGGTGTCGAGGAGAAGGGTGGCGCAACTGCTGATGGCACGCTCGGTGGCAAGGGAGTCCGGCTGCTCCCCGGTGTCGTCCAGCACCGCGATGGCCGGCATCCCGAGCGCGCGCTCGGCCTCGCCCGGCATGATGAACGAGGTGCGCAGGGTGGAGGCGATGGCACCCGCAGCTCCGCCGAACAAGAGGCCGGCGAACAGGCCGGCCGCAACCAGTGGCAGCGCGAGCGACCGCTTGGTGACGGCCGAGCCAGCATCCTGCACCACCCGCACCGACGACTGGCGCGACTGGGCCGCTGCCTCCTCGATGGACGCGGCCACCGCGCGACGCTGATACTCGCGGAAGCCCTCGCTCAGAGAATCGCGCCGGCGGTTCAGCTCGATGAGGGGAGTCTCGGCGGCGCGCAGGGCGGCGAGGCGCTCCTCGGCCACCCGCTGCTGCTGCACCAGCTCGCCCTTCTGACGGGCGAGCGAGTCCTGTTCCACCCGCAGGCTCAGGATCATGTTCTGGATGTAGTTGACCTGCGGATTGCGTATCGCGCGATCGGTGTTGTAGCGCCGCTCCGAGCGGCTCTTGATGCGCGCGCGGATGGTCACGATCTGCCGGTCGAGATCACGCAGGAGCTGGCTGCCGGGGGCATATTGGGAGGACACCCGGTCGCGCTCGAGCAGGAGCTTGGTGAGGGTGTTGTTGTCCTCGTCGCCGGGCAGCGCATCGGTCTTCTCGGAGAAGTCGAACACCGAGTCCGGCAAGGCGGCGAGCTGCTTCTCCGCCTCGGTGAGCTGCGCGGTGACGGCGACTTCACGCTCGGCGACCTGGCGGCGGCGCTGGAGGATGCCGTCCACCTGGTTGGACGCGAGGATCGCATCCTGACTGAACTCGATGATGCCGACCTTGGCCTTGAGCTTCTCGATCTGGGCGTCCACGGAGCTGAGGTCCTGGCGGAAGCGCTCCACCTCCAGCTTGAGGATCTTGGCGGTGGGATTCTCGAACAGCCGGCGCCGGACCGACAGATAGTTCTTCACCAGGGCGTCGGCGGCCTCCACCGCCACGTCACGGTCGGGATTGGTGAAGCTGACGCGGATGACGTTGGAATCCGCCAGAACGGAGGCCCGCAGGCTCGCCTGGAACCGCTCCACCGCCTTGTCCACGGCGTCCTTGTCAGAGCTGAACATGCGGGTGATGGCGGAGAAGCGGCCGGGCGGGAACAGGCGATCCATGCCCACCTGCTCCACCGTGGCGCGGACCACGTCCGCGCTCTCGATGATCTGCACTTCGGATTCGACCTGCTTGAGGCCCTCGATACTCAGCACCGAGGGACCCGAATCGGTCACGTTCTGGGCGTTGGAGACCTCGCGGCTCACGATGACCATGAGCAGGCTTGAGGCGGTGTATTCGGTGCGGCTCGTCACCGCCGCGCCGATCGCGATGGCGAACGGAAGCGCGGCCGCGAGCAGCACGATACGGATGTGGTAGAAGGTGGCGATCAGGAAGTCGCGGACCGTGAAACCAAGGGATCCGGATGCGACGGCGGGGGATGAATCCGTGGCGTCCGGCTGCGCCGCGTGCGGCATCAACATGCTTCCCCCTGAATGCTCCGCGGCGCCGGCCAGCTCTCTGGTCATCACTTCGCACCTCGGTTGAGGCGCGGCAGCACGGTCGAAATCTCGCCGTGAGACTGCCGGAGCGCCATTACTTTAGCGTTAACCACCTGTTGCGAAAAGCGATGCACCGGGCGCGCGGACCCTCGTCTCAGAATGCACGCGGCATGGTGCGCAGGACCGCCAGCGCGGAGCCGATGGCGAGCTGGGAGGCGAACACGGCCGTGGCGATGGCTGCGCCGATCATGCCGAAGGACGGGATGAGCAGCACGCACAGGATCAGGCAGACCACCGTCTGCGCCACCGTGAGCCAGCGCAGCAGTCCGCCGTGGCCCGCCATGGCCAGCACGATCTCCTGGCAGGGCAGCAGGGCATAGACCAACTGGCCCACCGCAAGGATGACCAGAGCGGTGGCGGCAATCTCGAAGCCCGGGCCCACGAGGTGCAGGATCATCGCCGGAAAGAAGAACATGCCGAACAGCAGCGGCGCGCTGAACACCGCGATGGCGAGGCGGACCTTGCGGTTCAGCTGGCGCAGGGCGTCCCATTGGCCCTGCCGGTGGCGGGCGGCGAAGGAGGGGGCCGCCACGCTGCCGATGGAGGCGCTCACCACCCAGGTCAGCATGGAGATGCGGCTGGCCACGCTGAAGGCGCCGACCTGGGCCGGCTGGCCGAAGGTGGCAAGCAGAAGCACCGGCAATGAGGGCAGGAGGATCTGCACCGTCTCCACCACCGCCAGGGGCATGGCCGTGCGCCACAGCGCGGGCAACTGCTCCGCCGTACCGTCCATATCCGAGGGGGTGTCCACGAAGCGGTGGCGATCCCGCCACACCAGCACCATACCGATGAGCGCGGCCGCGACGTTTGCCACCGCCAGCGCGATCAGGACACCCTCGAGGGACTGCACCCCGGCGAGCAGCGCCGCAAGGGTGAAGCAGGGCCAGAGCCCATTCTGCACCAGCTGCCCCCAGGCGCTCTTGTGCAGGCCCATGAGGGCATTGCCGACGAAATAGCACATCGCCTGGGGCAGGATGATGAAGGCGGCGAGGAACAGGGGGCGGGCCGCCTCGGGATCACGGAAAAGGCGAGTGGCGATCGGCTCCGACAATGCGCCGGTGATCAGGGAGACAACCAGCCCGATGACGAGCACGGCCACTCCGCCGGTCAGCAAGGCGTGCCGCGCGGCGCGCCCCTTGCCGATGGCGAGTTCTGCGGCCACGTGGCGCACCACGGCCCGCTCGAAGCCGCCGCGCGAGACAGTGGCGAAAACGCCGACCCAGGTGAGGCAGAGGAAGAAATAGCCGGAATCATGCACGCCCAGGATGCGCGCGCCGAGCACGTAGAGGCCGAGCTTGCCGACCAGTTCGAGCCCGCGCGCCATCATGGCCGCGAGATAGATGCCGTAGGTGTTGATAAGCCCCATGGCGGAGCGGAGCTGGGCGGCGCTCACGGGCGGAACGATCCGGTCCGGGCCGCCGGTAGGCCGAGGATCGATCCCCGCGCGGCAGGTGCCCGCAACCTGCCTGCGCCATTCTCGTCCGTTCTCGCCACCCGAGCCCCCGTCGCCGCTATCCTGCCCCGGCGAGCTCGTGGCCCCACCGGTGCCGGACCGGTTCCGCAAAGCAGCATCCGGCCCTATGAGGGAGCATTAGTGCGCACGCGCGGCCAAGGGAAGCGGTAGCACAGGGGTTGCCGCTTTTTGGGGCGGGAGCGGGCGGCGCGGGAAACGGGAGGCGGCCTATGGCGGGACGAACCGGAGGCAGGCGAAGCGGGCACGCCCCAGCGGGGCGCAGCTTCATGAGCCTCTTCGTGGGGGTACTCATCCTCGGGCTGATGGCAGGTCCGGGGCGTGCGCAGGCCCCCATGCAGAGCTTCGGCGACATGCCGGCGCGGCCGCGCATCGATCCGGATGTGGACCCCTATCCCTTCGATCCGTTCCTCTCGCTGCGCATCTACCTGCGCCAGCGCCTTCCGGCCGGATGGTGGGCGCGCGACCCGGTTTACGACGCCGGCGCCTTTACCGTTGTGGTCAACATTCCCGAGAACTGGCGGGGCAATCCCACCTCCGCCATGCTCCAGCTATGCCCGCAGCCGACGAGCGCCCTGTGGCAGGGCATCACGCTGATCGAACTGAAACCGTTCTTCCACAAGAGCCCGTGGCCGTCGGTCTCGTGCCGCAAGTGACGCTGCCTCAGGCGCGGCGCAGCCTCAGAGATTGATCTCGCTGCGGAGCGACCGGTGCACGTGGACCGGGGAGGCCGGCGCCATGTGACGGCCGGACGTGCGCTCGAAGCCGAAGACGACCGCCATCGCGACGAAGGCGAAGAAGATGATGCTGCTCGCCGTGCTCAGCGTCAGAACGAGGCTGCCCAGCGCGACGAACATCTCCGACGGGTGGGTCACCACCGCGAACAGCAGCGCGAAGGCGAGAAAGGCCGGGAAAACGGCGCGAATGATCCACATGGCGAGGCCTCCGAGTTTGACGCTGTCCAGTGCCAAAATGTCACAGATAATCTTAACGTTAACATATAATTTACCATTTTGAGAAGGGCATGAAGGTGCCGCGCGCGCTCGCATAACGAGGCGATGAACGGAGCGGTTCCTGCGGGGGAGGGCGGGGCGGGGGCGGGATCGGCCCGGTCAGACGGGGTGTGGCGGCGGGCTGGCGTCAGGCCGCAACCCGCGCCTCAAGCCTTCGCTGCGAAAAGCCCCAAAATGAAAGGACCGCCGCGCCGGTCAGGCGGGCGGTCCCGGTAACAGCCGGAGATGCGGTGAGCGTCAGATCTGGCGCTCGACCATCATCTTCTTGATCTCGGCGATGGCCTTGGCCGGGTTGAGGCTCTTCGGGCACGCTTGGGCGCAGTTCATGATGGTGTGGCAGCGATAGAGCCGGAAGGGGTCTTCCAGATAGTCGAGCCGCTCGCCGGTGCGCTCGTCGCGGCTGTCCTTCAGCCAGCGGGTGGCCTGGAGGAGGGCGGCGGGGCCGAGATAGCGGTCGCCGTTCCACCAGTAGCTCGGGCAGGAGGTGGAGCAGCAGGCGCACAGGATGCACTCGTAGAGGCCATCCAGCTTCTCGCGGTCGTCCTTGGACTGGCGCCACTCCTTCTCGGGGGCGGCGGTGTCCGTCTGGAGCCAGGGCTCGATGGAGGCGTGCTGGGCGTAGAAATTGGTGAGGTCGGGCACCAGATCCTTCACCACCGGCATGTGCGGCAGGGGATAGATGTTGACCACGCCCTTCACCAGCACCTCGTCCATGCCCTTGGTGCAGGCGAGGGTGTTGGTGCCGCCGATGTTCATGGCGCACGAGCCGCAGACGCCTTCGCGGCAGGAGCGGCGGAAGGTGAGGGTCGGGTCGATCTTGTTCTTGATGTAGATCAGGCCGTCCAGCACCATCGGGCCGCAATCCTCGCGATCGACGTAATAAGTGTCGATGCGCGGATTCTTCCCGTCGTCCGGATTCCAGCGATAGATGCGGAACTCGGTCAGCTTCTTGGCGCCGGCGGGCTTCGGCCAGGTCTTGCCGGTCGTGACCTGCGAGTTCTTCGGAAGAGTGAGCTCAACCATGGGACGTCCTGAAGCGCTGGAGCGGTGACCGCCCGCAGGAATTCTTGCCATGGCCGCGCGCGGCGGGCGTTCCCCCCGGCGCGCGCGGTCGAGTGGGGCGTCAGTACACGCGCTTCTTCGGCTCGATGTACTGGATGTCGTTGGACAGCGTGTAGGTGTGCACGGGGCGGTCGTCGAGCCGGACGGCACCGGAGGCCGGGTCGAAATAGGCCAGCGTGTGCTTCATCCAGTTCACGTCGTCGCGGTCCGGGAAGTCCTCGCGGGCGTGGGCGCCCCGGCTTTCCTGACGGTTCGCCGCGCTCTCCATGGTGACGATGGCCTGCGAGAGGAGGTTCTCGTATTCCAGCGTCTCGATGAGGTCGGAGTTCCACACCAGCGAGCGATCGGTGACGCCGATGTCGCTGGAGTCCTTGAACACGTCGTGGATGAGCTTCTTGCCTTCTTCGAGCACCTCGCCGGTGCGGAAGACGGCGCAGTTGTTCTGCATCACCTTCTGCATGGAGAGGCGCAGCTCGGCGGTGGGTGTGCCGCCGGAGGCGTAGCGGTACTTGTCAAGGCGGCCCAGTGCCAGCTCGGCGCTGTTTTCCGGCAGGGGCCGGTGCTTCTCGCCGGGCTTCACCAGCTCGGCGGCGCGCAGGCCGGCGGCGCGGCCGAACACCACGAGGTCGATCAGCGAGTTGGAGCCGAGGCGGTTGGCGCCGTGCACCGAGACGCAGGCGGCCTCGCCGATGGCCATCAGGCCAGGCACCACCTTGTCCGGGTCACCCTGGCGCTTGTCCAGCACCTCGCCGTAATAGTTCGTGGGGATGCCGCCCATGTTGTAGTGCACGGTCGGCAGGATCGGGATCGGCTCACGCGTCAGGTCCACGCCGGCGAAGATCTTCGCGCTCTCCGAAATGCCGGGCAGGCGCTCGTGGAGGATCGCGGGATCGAGATGGTCGAGGTGGAGGAAGGCGTGGTCCTTGTTCTTGCCGACGCCGCGGCCCTCGCGGATTTCCATGGTGATGGAACGCGAGACCACGTCACGCGAGGCAAGGTCCTTGGCCGAGGGGGCATAGCGCTCCATGAAGCGCTCGCCCTCGGAATTGGTCAGGTAGCCACCCTCGCCGCGGGCGCCTTCGGTGATCAGGCAGCCCGAGCCGTAGATGCCGGTCGGGTGGAACTGCACGAATTCCATGTCCTGCAGGGGCAGGCCGGCGCGCAGCACCATGCCGCCGCCGTCGCCGGTGCAGGTATGGGCCGAGGTGGCGGAGAAGTAGGCGCGGCCATAGCCGCCGGTGGCGAGCACGGTGAGGTGCGCGCGGAAGCGGTGGATGCTGCCGTCGTCGAGCTTGATGGCCACCACGCCGCGGCAGCGGCCTTCCTCATCCATGATGAGGTCGATGGCGAAATATTCGACGAAGAACTCGGCCTGGTGCTTCAGCGCCGCGCCGTAGAGCGTGTGCAGCATGGCATGGCCGGTGCGGTCCGCCGCGGCGCAGGTGCGCTGGGCGGTGCCCTTGCCGAAATGGGTGGTCATGCCGCCGAAGGGGCGCTGGTAGATCTTGCCGTCCTCGGTGCGAGAGAAGGGCACGCCCCAGTGCTCCAGCTCGTAGACGGCCGCCGGCGCGTTGCGCACGAGGTATTCGATGGCGTCCTGGTCGCCCAGCCAGTCCGACCCCTTGACGGTGTCGTACATGTGCCATTCCCACTTGTCGTCGCCCATGTTGCCGAGCGAGGCGGCAACGCCGCCCTGGGCGGCGACGGTGTGGGAGCGGGTGGGGAACACCTTGGTGATGCAGGCGGTGCGCAGGCCCGCTTCGGAGCAGCCCACCACGGCGCGCAGGCCCGCGCCGCCGGCGCCGACCACGAGCACGTCGTAGGTGTGATCCTCGATGGGGTAGGCGGCGCCGTTAATGCCGGGCGCGGCGGCCCCGTTCGTTGCGGTATCGGCCATGTGTCAGCCTCCCAGGCTGATCTTGAGCACGGCGAAGGCGCCGGCGAGGGCAACGGCAATGCTGAAGAAGGTGTTGGCCACGATGAGCAGCACCTTGAGGCCTTCCGTATGCACGTAGTCCTCGATGACCACCTGCATGCCGATGCGCATGTGCGTCGTAACGGAAAGCAGCGTCAGAAGGATGATCACCGCCACCAGCGGATGACCGAGCGTCGCGCGGGCCGCGGCGTAGCTCTGGCCGGCCACCGAGATCACGATGATGATGAAGGCGATGGAGAGCAGGAGGTTCGCGGCGCCGGTGAGGCGCTGCGTGAAGAAGTGCTCGGTGCCCGACTTCGCGGCGCCGAGGCCGCGGACGCGGCCGAGGGGCGTGCGCATGGTGGTGCGTGCGGGCGCGGGGCCGGAATGGGGGGTGCTCATGGCGTTCTCCTCAGCCCTTCAGCGCGAGGCCGATGATCCAGACGACCACGGTGAGCACCACCGAGCCGGCCAGGGTGGCCTTGGCGAGCAGAACGCGCTCCGGACCGAAACCGTGGATGAAGTCCCAGATGAAGTGCCGGATGCCGCCGAGCGCATGGTGCAGCAGCGCCCAGGTGAAGCCGAAGAGGACTAGGAGGCCGATGGGCGAACCCGCAACCGCGGCGAAGGTGGCGTAGGCCGAGGGGGACGTCGCGGCCGCGAGCAGCCACCATACGAGGATCGCCATGCCGAAATACAGGCCGACGCCCGTGATGCGATGCACAATGGACATCATCATCGTGAACAGCGGACGGTAGATCTGTAGGTGTGGCGATAGGGGGCGATCAATGCGCTGAGGGCTGTCGGCCATGGGGCCTCCTCCTGAAAAATCGATCGATCAGGTATCTCAATCGTCGTCTCTTCGCAACGATTCCAAAGCACCTTGGGCGGCTTTAAAGACCGTTACGCAGTGGCCGGCAATTGGATGATCGTCCTATGTCCGCGCTTGTAGCGGCCGATTGCTGCGGTGCCAACGCCCCACCGGGGGCCGGATCGCCCCGCGCGCAAGGGAATGTGATGCCTTCGCGGATCGGCGCGACGCAGAACTGTTGCGGGCGTGCGGGCAGGCGGGCGAAAAAAAACGCCGGGCAAGCCCGGCGTTTTCTTTAGGTCGCGACTGGATCGGTCGATCAGAAGCGGTAGGTCACGCCCGTACCGAAGATCCAGGGATTGATCTGCGCGCTGCCCTGCAGGTAGGCACCGCCGACGGTCTGCAGCAGGAAGTCGGGCTGCAGGAAGATCTTCTTCACGTCGACGTTGAAGCCCCAGTGGCGGTCGATCATCCAGTCGAAGCCGGCCTGGAGGGCGAAGCCCCACGCATCGTTGACCTTCAGCGAGGAGAAGGCCGGGTTGGTGGCATCCTGGCTGAAGAAGGCGGTGTAGTTCACGCCTGCGCCGATATAGGGCTTGAACGGGCCGAAGTCGGTGAAGTGGTACTGCAGGGTGAGGGTGGGGGGCAGCAGCCACACCTTGCCGACCTGGCCGAGGCCGGTGATGGTCCCCGCACCATTGATGTCGTGGGGTGTCACGCCCAGAATGAGTTCGGCGGCGATATTCTTCGTGAAGTAATAGGTGATGTCGAGTTCGGGAACGACCGAGTTGGAGATGGAGAGGTCGGAGCCGGGAATGCCCGTCACCGAACCGCCGGCCTCCGGCACCACGTAGAGAGCGCGCACACGGATCTGCCAGGGGCTCAGCGGCTCTTCAACCGCGGGGGCCTTGTAGACCGGGGTGGAAAGATCGGCGGCCGTCGCGCTGCCGGCAACGAGGGCGCTGAGCCCCGCCGCGAAAATGATACCAAGTCCGAGCTTCGACATGCCCCGCTCCCACAAGCCCTTTGAGATAACTGATGGGAAACACTTCCTCCTGCGAGGCGCTGTTCAGTTTGATCTAGATCAAATTGGCGGCGGAGCTGCCGCGTGTGTGGCCGCAATGACACACCGCCGCCCCGCCGCCGCCGTATTCGCAGGGCAAGCCTGGACGCGATGGCAGGGGCGGCCGCCGCGCTGAATTCTATTTGTTTCAAGAGGCTTATTGCGCTCATGACGGTCCTTGCCGCCCTTGTCCGCCACCGACCGGCCCCCGATGCTTCGACTTTAGACGTGTGGCAATCGTGGCTGCGGCGGGGCGCCGCTGGCAGCGGGATGTTCCTTGCGAGTCTCTTTTTGTTCCTGTTTTGGTCGGTTTTTGCTCCGGCCCATGCGGAATCGGTCAAAGACCTCAGGCTTTCCGTCAACGGGGAGACCCGCCGTTATGTGGTTGTGACACCCGACGGCGTCACCACGCCGGCGCCCACGGTGATCGCGCTGCATGGCGCGGCACAGACGCCGGAGAGCTTCCGCGCCTATTTCGGGCTCGACGCAGCCGCGGCAAAGCACGGATTCGTTGCCGTCTATCCGGAAGGGGAGGGGCGGACGTGGAACGATGGCCGCCCGGCGGCCATGCGGCTCAAGATGATGCTGCGGCCGGGCGACGATGTGGCGTTCCTCGTCGCGCTGGCGCGGCGTCTGGCGGCGGACGGCATCGCCGATCCGAACCGCATCTATCTCACTGGCATCTCCAACGGCGGCTTCATGGTGCAGCGCATGGCCTGCGAATACAGCGAGCTGTTCGCCGCCTACTCGGCCATCATGTCCACCGCCCCGGCCAACTATAAGGAGGAGTGCCAGCCGTCGAAGCCGGTCTCCATCCAGTTCATCCACGGCACGGCGGATTCGGTGATCGGCTATAACGGATTCTGGACGCCGCTGGGCTCGACCCTTTCGGCGCCCGACAGCGCCCGTCTCTATGCCGCATTGGACGGATGCGGGCCGGCCACCAGCACCAAGCTGGCCGACCTGGCCCCGGAAGACGGCACCACCGCCGAGCTGCGCCGCTGGGAGGGGTGTCGGGATGGCAGCGCGGTGGAGCTCATCACCATCGAGCGCGGCGGCCACCAGTCGCCGGCCATGGTGGAGACCAAGCCGGATCTCGCCACGCCATTTCTCGGCCTGCGCAGCCACGACATCGATGCCGGCGAGGAGGTTTGGCGCTTCATGTCGGTCTTTGGCGGGCTTCCGGCCCCAGCGGCGCCGGCCGCGCCGCCGCGCAAGCCGAAGCCCAAGCCGGCCACCTCAGGCGCCGCGGCAAAGCCGCCGGCGCCGACCGACGGAAGCAAGCCGTCGGAAACGAAGTCGCCGACGGCCAAGCCCCAGGGGGCGAGCGCCGCACCGCCCGCGACATCTGCCGGGGCGGCGGCGGCGTCAGGTGCGACCGGTCAGCGCGGGATCAGCGCCCAGTAGTCGAGATCGAGGATGACGCTCGGGTCGTAGTCGCCGTTCTCCGCCTTGAAAGGGAAATCGGCGGTCGGCCGGTCCTTGGTGGCGACGGTGCGCAGGCGCAGCGCGCCCACATCGTCACGGCCCGGCAGTTCCTGCGCGTCCAGCACCTCGCTCCAGGCATGGACGGTGAGGCCGGCGAACAGCGGCGCCACATGCCGGCCGCCGTTGATGGCGGCGATGTGGAAGGCGTTGGCGAGGCCGTTGAACGAGAGCGCGCGGGCGATCGAGATCACATGCCCGCCGTAGATGAGACGGCGGCCGAAGCGGCCCTGGCCTTCGGTGAACTGGTTGAAATGGACCTTCGCCGTGTTCTGGTAGAGGCGAGTGGCGATCATGTGCTCCGCCTCCTCCACCGTCATGCCGTCCACATGGTCGATGCGCTCGCCCACCGCATAGTCGCTGAAGCGGGCGGTGGAGCCGGACAGGTCGTCGCGCCAGCCGGCGAGGTCAAGCACGGGCACGGCGCCGCCGAGGGCATCGGGCGCGAGCGCCGCCGGAAGGGTCGGCACCACGGGCTCCGGCGCGGGCAGGGAAGGGTCGGCCTTGCGCACCATCACCCAGCGCACATAGTCCAGCACCTCGGTGCCATCCTGGTTGAAGCCCACGGAGCGGACATAGACGACGCCGCTCTGGCCGTTGGAATTCTCCCTGAGGCCGATGACCTCGGAGACGGCCGTGAGCGTGTCGCCGGGATAGACCGGGGCAAGAAAGCGCCCGCCGGCGTAGCCGAGGTTCGCGACTGCGTTGAGCGAGATGTCCGGGACCGTCTTGCCGAACACGGTATGGAACACGAGCAGATCGTCCACCGGAGCGGCGGGATAGCCGATGTCCTGGGCGAAGGTGTCGGCCGACTGGACCGCGAAGCGGGTGCCATACAGGGCACTGTAGAGGCTCACATCGCCCACCGTGACGGTGCGCGGCGTCGCGTGGCGGATCACCTGGCCGACGCTGAAATCCTCGAAGAAATTGCCCCGGTTGGTCTTGCTCATCTAGGGTCCCCCAATTCGTCGCCGCATGTTGCAGAGCCCGTGGGTGCGACGCAACAGGCCGAAGGGAGAACGTGCCGAATCTCGGCCGCGATGCGGGATCGGCTTGACGCATACCCCCCTAATAGTCCTCATGGGGCGTTCCGAGGCGGTGCTGGGCCGCTCCGGGAAAACGCAGCGGGCAAGAGGGGGCATTCGTGTCGGGTTCGGCGAGCCAGAATCTGTCGTTCAAGGCCATGATCTTCACGGCCTGCCTGTTTCCCTTCTACATCCTCGCCGCGACGCTCACCAATTCGGCGGCGATCCTCACCGACCTCCTTGCCACCTCCTTCGACCTCACGGCGCTCACCGCCTGCTGGCTGGTGCTGAAGCTCGCCCACAAGGCCCATGCGGGCAAATATGCCTACGGCCTCGGCAAGCTGGAAAACCTCGCCGAGCTGATGATCGCGCTGCTGCAGACCATCCTGGTGGTCATCGCCGGCACCCGCGCCATCATCCGCGTGATGCACCCGGAGGGCGTGGATGGCGCCGAGCTGGGCCTGTTCGTGGCTGCCATGGCGGTGATCGGCAACGTGATCCTGAACCGCAAGGCGACCCGCCTCGCCCACGAGACCCATTCCCCGGTGCTGGCCGCCCAGGCCCGCGTCCACCTCGTCTCGGCCATCGCCTCGGGCTCGGTGTTCACGGTCACGGTGATCCTGTCGATCTTCAACAACATCCCGATCCTGTACTACCTCGATCCGCTGGGCTCGTTCGTGGTCATCGGGTTCATGATCTACAACATCTACGCCATGCTCTCGAACTCGGTGGCCTCGCTGCTCGACCAGGCCATCGACGAGGCGGGGCAGTTGCGCATCCTCAAGGTGCTCACCACCCACTTCGACGATTTCGACGAACTGGGCGACATCCGCACCCGGCAGTTCGGCGGCAAGATGTTCGTGGAGCTGCATCTCGGCTTCGAGAGCGACTGGACGGTCGCCCGCGCCCGCGCCGTGGTGGCCAAGCTCACCGAGTCGGTGAAGCGGGAGTTCCGCGAGGCCGGCGACGAGGTGGACGTGTCCATCGTCCTCATGCCCGGCCATGCCGCTTCTGCCGAGGCGAAGGCGGTCTGATCCGCCGTCGCGCGTCTCCGATCGGCGATCCCGGATCGGCGCTCCCCGATCGGCGATCCCTTGGCGCGGGCTCAGTGCTCGGAGAGCACCACCTCGTCCGACCACTCGCCTTCCACTTCCTTCACGATGGCCTGCCCGCAGATGACGCGGCCCTGAACGGTGTCGAAGGTGAGCGTGGGCGCGCCGTGGAGCTGCCAACCCCGGTTGAGAGCTGCGGACACGCGCTTGCAGAAGGCGGCGTCGTCAGGGCCGGTGAGATAGCGATAGAGCTTCATGGTTCAGTCCCCCCGGGGGTGTCAGAGCCGCGCGCCGATGCGACGGGCGACGGCGTCGCGCTTGTCCTGGAAGCCCTGTGTCCGCCCCCGCACTTCCTCGACGAGGCGGGGATCCTCCTGGTCGCGGGGCGGGAAGGGCGGTTCGGGCTGGTATTCGATGGCGAGGGTGATGCGCCGCGCTTCGTCCTCGCCGGCGATCTCGCTCGCCAGTGCCAGCGCCAGGTCGATCCCGGAGGAAACGCCGGCGCCGGTGAGGCGATTGCGGTCGATCACCACCCGCTCCTCCACCGGAATGGCGCCGAGGTGGGCGAGCTGCGGCAAGGACAGCCAGTGGCAGGTGGCGCGGTAGCCCTTGAGCAGCCCCGCGGCGCCAAGGATCAGCGAGCCGGTGCAGACGGAGGTCACGTAGCGCGCGCCGTCCGCCATCTCCTGCAGGAAGCCGAGGGTTTCCCGGTCCTCCATCAACTCCAGCTGGCCCGGCCCGCCGGGCACGAACAGCACGTCGCAGTCGTGGATTTCCTTAAAGGCGGCGGTGGGCATGATGGACAGGCCCGCCACGTCCTTCACCGGCCTGGTGCTCGTCTTCCAGACAATGTCGATCTTCGCGCCGGGCAGGCGCGCGAACACCTCGAACGGGCCGGTGAGGTCGAGCTGCGTCATGTCCGGATAGGCGACCATGACGATGTGCAGGGGCGCGGGAGCGGTCGGTGCGGCGGGCGTGGTCATTGTGCGGTCAGCCGCGGGCGGCGATGGCGTCGGCCAGCGCGACGGTACGCTTCGCCATCTCGGCGTGGAGCAGCTCCACCATGCGGCCGTCCAGCGTGATGACGCCCTTGCCCGCATTCTCCGGCAAAGCGAAGGCGGCGATGATCGCCCGGGCGCGCGCCACATCGGCCTCCGGGGGGCTGAAGGCGATGTTGCAGGGCTCGATCTGGCTGGGGTGGATCAGCGTCTTGCCATCCATGCCGAATTCAACGCCCTGGGCGCATTCGGCCTTGAAGCCGTCGAGGTCCTGGAACTGGTTCCACACGCCGTCCAGCACGTCCACGCCATAGACACGGGCGGCGGCCACCACGAGGCTCAGCCAGCCGACCATGGGGGCGCGGCCCGGCACCAGAGCGGCGCGGGTTTCCTTTGCGAGATCGTTGGTGCCGAGAACGAACACCGAAAGCCGGGTCAGCGGGTCCTGCGCGGCGGCGGCGATGGCCTTGATGTCGAGGATCGCCAGCGGCGTCTCGATCATCGCCCAGACCCGCGTGGTGGCGGGCACGTCCAGCGCCTTGAGGCGGCGGCCCACCGTGACAAGCTGTTCCACCGACTGCACCTTGGGAAGCAGGATCGCGTCGGGCGTGGCGGATGCTGCGGCTTCCAGATCGTCCGGACCCCACGGCGTGTCGAGGCCGTTGATGCGGATGACCACCTCGCGCGGCCCGAAGCCGCCGGCCTTCACCGTCTCGACGATGCGGCCGCGAGCCTCAACTTTGGCGTCGGGGGCGACCGCATCCTCGAGGTCGAGGATCACCGCGTCCGCGGGAAGGCTGCGCGCCTTCTCCAGCGCGCGGGCGTTGGAGCCGGGCATGTAGAGGACGCTGCGGCGCGGACGGATGGACGCGGCGGAATTTCCCTCGGACATGACGGCTCCTCGACCGATGCGGCGGGCGGCGCCCGCATTTCTTCCCTGAAATCGGTAAAGCGCCGCTCCGGCTTTGCAAAGCGGATTTTGCCGCGCTGCGGCAGAGCTGGTCAGGCCGCCGGAAGACGGGAGGCGTCAGCGTGCCGGCGGAGCGGTGGCGGGCTCGGCGCCGGGGGGCGGCCAGGTGAAATCGTCGGCCCGTCCGCGAACGGGCGGCGGCGCGACACCGTCCTTCAGCACCTTCGCGGCGGAAGCGGCGCTGGTGGACACCTGGACCGCATCAGGGCGCGCTTCGCGGCCCGTCGCCGGCGCACCGGCGAGGGCGGAGGGCCGCTCCGGTCCGCTGGTCGCGTCCGGTGTCGCAGAGGCCTTGGCGCCGCCGCTCTCCTCCAGCATGCGGTTGATGTCCTTCTGCACGAAGAAGGCCAGCTTTCGCCCGCCGGCGCGGGTAAAGCGTACGCCATCGTTGAATCTCAGGCGCCTGCGCTGGCCGTCCACCGCCGGGCCATTCGCCATGTATTTCCCGTCCTCGTCGACGAAGCCGTCCCAGACGTTGGCAAAGGTGAGCCCCGCGCGGGCGACGCGGGCACGCAGGATTTCGTTCAGCTTGGCGTAGTCATCGGACAGCTGGCCGTTGGCAACGGGGGCAAGGCCGACGACGATCACCCGGCCCGCCTTTTCGCGAAGCGCGGCGAGCACCTCGTCGACGCGCTTGCCATAGAGCTCGCTCCACCGCTCGGTCAGCGGCTGAGCCTGGCCATCGCCATCCTTGATGGGCTGAAGGTCGTCGGCGCCGAGCGCGACGACGGTGACGGACGGCCGTGCGACCGCGATCGCATCGGGAAGGCGGGCGAGCCAGTCCACCGGCGTCGGCAGGAAGCCGCTCTCGTCAACCGTGTTGTCGATGATCGCGATGCGCTGGCGTTCCGGCACGTAGGAATCGGCGAGGCCCTGCGCCAACTGTCCGGCCATGCGGTCGCCCAGCACCAGCACGAACTGGCTGGGCGGGACGCGCTTGCCCTGGCTCGCGGCATCGGCGGAGCCATAGACGACGCCCGTCGGTTCGGCCGGCGCCTGGGGCTTGGCCTGCTGGGGCGGAGGAAGGACCTCGGGCTGGGGCTGGAACGGCCACCAGCCGGAATTCTGCGGGGGGCGCTGCTGCTGCCGCTGCTGGGGCTGGGGATTGCCGCGTGGCACGTTGGCCGGGGGGCGCAGGAAGAAGAAGAAGTCGTTCTGCGCGAAGGCGGGGCGGGCCGAATCGGCGGCCAGCGTCATCCCGGTGAGGAGCGCAAGCAGCAGCAGGGCGAGGGGATTGAGCCGCACGGGCAAACGGCCTCGCCTCCGGCTCGGCCCAGTCTGGGAAGAACGTGTTTCCGCTGCGCGCCACATATCCTAGCAATGGACCAGCGCGGCGGCTCAATCAAGGCGTCCGCGGAGCGGGGAGGCGCCGGGGGCAGGTTCGCGACCGGGAGCAAATGGCCCGCCGCCGGGGTGGATGGCGACGCTTTGTCGAAATCGGTCGCGTCGCCGAGCTTTTCGAAAACGAAAAAGGCCGCCAGTGGCGGCCTTCCGGAGGAACGGAGCTGATTGCGCTCAGTTCAGCTTGGTCCTGACCTCGCCGATGGCGTGGGAAATCAGGCGGTCGGAGACGTCGCCGGTGGCTGCACGACCCAGCAGAACCTCTGCGGCCTTGGCGGCGGCCTCGGCGGCGATGGCCTTCACATCGGCCACGGCCTGGTGCTCGGCCTGGGCGATCTTGTCCTCGGCCATCTTGGTGCGGCGGGACACGAAGTCCTCAAGCTTGGCCTTCGCCTCGGCGGCGAGGCGCTCGGCCTCAGCCTTGGCGGCGGTGACGATGGATTCGGCCTCGGCCTCGGCCTCGCGCTGCTTGCGCTTGAACTCGGCGACGAGCTTCTGTGCCTCTTCCTTCAGCCGGCGGGCTTCTTCAAGCTCGGCGGAGATGCGCTGGCCGCGGCTGTCGAGCGCGGAAGCGATGGCGCGGTGGGCGCCGGCATAGATGAGGATGCCGACGAAGACCACGAAGGCGATGGCGACCCAAAGTTCAGCCAGTGACATCTCGTTCATAACGTGGTCCTCGGGTCCGTCTGCGTCCGCCCGGTCCGGGCCTGCGCGACGTTGAAACGTCAGGGTCTCGTCGAGAACGCGAACCGGTCAGGCGCGTTCAAAATTCCAGAACCCGGCTGCCTTGAAGGTGCGCGGGTGTCGCGACCCTCAGGCCGCGTCCTTCTTGGCGAGGGCGCCGTTGACGGCCTGTTCCACCTCGTGCTGAGCAGGGCTCGTGCCGATGAGGGTGGAGACGATGGCGCCGGTGGCGTCCACGGCGATGCCCTTCACGTGGGTGAGGGCCTCGGTCTTGGTGGAGGCGATGCGCTCCTCGGCGGCAGCGAGCTTGGTGGCGAGCTCCGCCTCGAGCGACTTGCGGTTGGCGTCCTGCTCGGCGTTGAGACGGTTGCGCGTCTCGCCGGCGATGGAGTTGGCCTTGGCGCGAGCCTCGTTGAGGGCCTTCTCGTAGGCCGCCTGGGCGGCCTCGCTGTCGGCCTTGTGCTTCGCCGCTTCCTCAAGGTCGTCGGCGATGCGGTCGTGGCGCTCTTCCAGGATGCGACCGATGCGCGGCAGGGCGATACGGCTCATCAAGAGATAGAGCAGGCCGAAGCTCAGGGCGAGCCACAGCAGCTGCGAGGCGAAGGTGGTGCCGTCGAAGGGCGGAAAGTGGCTCTTCTTGCCGTGCTCTCCGGCCGCATCCGCATGTCCCGTGCCGGGAGCTGCGGCGGCAGGCTCGTGGGTCCCGTGCCCGGCGGCGCCGGTGGGAGGGGCCGCCTGCGCAACCACGGCCGGCTTGCCGGCAGGATCGCTCGCCGCCGAGACGGGAGCGCCCATCAGGACCGCACCCGCAAACGCCAGCGCGACAGTCACTTTCCACGACTTCATCATGGCTTGCCCGCCTTCGCACCTGTCAAGACATGGGTGTCTCAAGCACAGGTAGTCAATCACTGCGCCCGGGCGCTTGGCGCCCGGGAGACCTCTTCCGTCGCGAACCTGAAATCAGGCCACGAACAGCAGGACGAGGGCGACGACGAGCGAGAAGATGCCGAGACCTTCCGCGAGCGCCGCGCCGATGAACGCGCGGGCGAACTGGCCGTCGGCAGCCGACGGGTTGCGCAGGGCGCCGGAGAGGAAGTTACCGAAGATGTTACCGACGCCGACGCCGGCGAGACCCATGCCGAGGCAGGCGAGACCGGCACCAATGAACTTACCAGCTGCGGGATCCATGGACTGCTCCTTCAAAAACTCGAGTGTTGGGGAAACGGCGGAACGGCGAGGCGACGTCCGGGTCAGTGACCCGGGTGGATCGCGTCGTTGAGGTAGATCGAGGTGAGCACCGCGAACACGTAGGCCTGCAGCACCGCCACCAGAAGCTCCAGCGCGGTGAGCGCCACGATCATCAGGAAGGGCAGCGTCGCGCCGAACCAGCCGGCGACGCCGGCGGAGGCGAGGCCCACCACGAAGAAGGCGAACACCTTCAGCGCGATATGGCCGGCCAGCATGTTGGCGAACAGACGCAGCGACAGGCTGATGGGGCGGGAGAGGAACGAGACGACCTCGATCACCACCAGGAAGGGAAGCAGGAAGCCCGGGACGCCCGACGGCACGAACAGGTGCAGGAAGTGGGTGCCGTGCTTGACGAAGCCGTAGATGATGACGGTGCCGATCACCAGCAACGCCAGGGCGGCGGTGACGATCAGGTGCGCCGTGACGGTGAAGGTGTAGGGGATCAGGCCCACCACGTTCGCCACCAGCACGAACATGAACAGCGAAAACACCAGGGGGAAGAACACCATGCCCTGGTTGCCGGCGCTGTCGCGTACCATCTTGGCGATGAATTCGTAGCTCATCTCCGCCGCCGACTGCGCGCGGCCCGGGACCAGCGTGCGGCCGCGGGTGGCGTAGGTGAGGAAGAAGAAGATGATCGCCACGATGCCGAACATGAACACGGCGGCGTTCGTGAACGAGAATTGCACGCTGCTGAAGTTCAGCAGGTCAACGTAGCGCTTGATCTCGAACTGGTGGATCGGATCGACGGTCATCCGAACGCGCCCCCTGCCATCGCGGCCTCGGCCGCTGAACCCAAGATCACGGCCGAAGCCGCCAAATGCATCAACAGGTCGAAATCCGTCGCCGGACCCGGCCCAATGACCCGGACGGCTCGCGCCGTCCCGAAAACCCGATCCCGCCGCGCCCTAGCCCCTTTGCCGAGGCGGCGCCCGTCAGGACTTGCCAGGGCCGATCTTCCGGCCTTCGCCGGACGCCCTCAGCATGTTCGTCACGCCCGCGGCAAAGCCGACCAGCGTGAACACGATCAGCCCCCAAGGCGTGATCGAGAAGAAGCGGTCGATGCCGTAGCCGATGAGAGACCCCACCAGAACGCCCGACACAAATTCGGCACCCAACCGGAAGGCAAGCGCGACGCCCGATTTGGACGAGGTATCCTGCTCTTTTGGAGCCGGCACCTCGGCTTTGGCGCGCACGTGGCCCAACGAAGTGTTGAGCCGCTCAAGCCTTGCGGAGAGCTCGGTATCGCTGGGCCGGGAGCTTCCCGCCCCGTCCGGTCCGCTTTTGCCTCCTGCGGAGGTATCGTCAGGTCCGGACATGGCGCGAGTTCCTGGCTCCGGTGGAGGACCGCAGCCCTCTCCCTTGAACCGCGGCGCACCATAGTTGCGTCAAAATTGGGTGTCAAGGCGGCCGTATATGGTATCAAGCTGCTGAAAATAAAAGAGAAAAATGTGGCTGCGACATCGTGCTTCGCCGTCTCGGCGCTGCCGCCGCGGAAAGCTTGCGCCTGCCAGCTTCAGCGAGGGCCACTCCGTCGCGACGGAAAGGTCCCGCTCAAGCGTGCTCCAAAGCGTTACACAGCCTCCCGTAGGCGCTCTGCGCTCTGCAGATCCACCGACACCAGACGGGAGATTCCCCGCTCCGCCATCGTCACCCCGAACAGGCGATTCTGGTGGGCCATGGTGATGGGATTGTGCGTGATGGTGAGGAAGCGCGTGTCCGTGAGGCGCGTCATTTCCTCCAGCAGGGTGCAGAATCGCTCCACGTTGGCGTCGTCGAGCGGCGCGTCCACCTCGTCCAGCACGCAGATGGGGGCGGGATTCGTGAGGAAGACGGCGAAGATGAGCGCCATGGCGGTCAGCGCCTGCTCTCCGCCGGAGAGCAGCATGAGCGTCTGCGGCTTCTTGCCCGGGGGCTTGGCGATGATGTCGAGGCCGGCCTCCAGCGGATCGTCCGCATCGGTGAGCACCAGTTGCGCCTCGCCGCCGCCGAACAGCGTGTCGAACAGCTTACGGAAATGCCCGTCCACCACCGCGAAGGAGGCCTGAAGCCGTTCGCGCGCCTCGCGGTTGAGGCTCTGGATGGCGGCGCGCAGGCGGCGGATGGCTTCGTTCAGGTCGTCGCGCTCGGTGGTCAGCTTGGTATGCTGGGCCTCGGCCTCTTCCAGCTCCACGTCGGCGCGCAGGTTCACCGCGCCGAGTCGCTCCCGGTCGCGCTTCGCCCGCTCCAGCGTCGCCTCGATGGCGGCGACGTTCGGCGGCGGGGATGAGTCGGTGAGGCCGGCTTGTTCGCGGGCGAGGTCCGGCGGGCCGTCGAGAATGTCGGCGATTTCGCGCTGGA
>NZ_JAYRPE010000073.1:0-22044 GCF_041911315.1 Xanthobacter sp.
AATTCCCCATCCCCCTCGACGGCTGCCCTTCGCCACCGTGATCGCCATCCGCCGCTGATGACCAGCGGCCCGAGATCGCCCACGGAGGTTCGATCCATGCGACCCGACGCTGTCCCGCTGCCGCCACGCTACTTGCGCACCAAGGAAGCCGCCGTCTTCCTCAGCCTCTCGCCCCGCACGCTGGAGAAGCACCGCACCTACGGAACCGGCCCCGCCTATCGCAAGCTCGGCGGTCGCGTCGTCTATTCCGTCGAGGACCTGCAGGCCTGGGTCGCCCGCGGCGCCGTCACCTCCACCTCCGATCCCCGCGGCTCGATCCTGCCGGCCAAGCGCCAGGCCCCGCCCAGCGTTATCGAGCCCCACCGCTTCGCACGCTGATCGGAACCCTTCTCCATGGCGGCGCGGCATCGCTCCCAGCTGGAGCGCGGACAGCTCGATCTGTTCCGCGCGCTTCCCGGCGCGTTCGCGCCGCGAGATGCGCAGGATCTCATGGCCTATCCCTTCTTCTCCCTCTCCAAGACCCATCGCATTGCGCCCATCGATTTTGCGGCGGGCGATGTCTCCATCCGGGTCGAGGCCGTGCCTGACCACGGCATGGCGACGATCTGGGACGCCGACATCCTGATCTGGGCGGCGAGCCAGATCGTGGAGGCCCGCGACGCCGGCCTGCGCACGTCGCGCTTCATGGCCGCCACCCCCTATGAAATCCTCAGGTTCGTGGGGCGCGGCACCTCGGTGCGGGACTATCAGCGCCTGAAGGCGGCGCTCGACCGGCTGCAGTCCACCACCGTGTCCACCTCGATCCGCCAGCCGGCCGAGGGACGGCGCCATCGCTTCTCCTGGATCAACGAGTGGAAGGAGCGCACCGATCGGGATGGCAGGCCCGCGGGAATCGAGCTCATCGTCCCCGACTGGTTCTATTGCGCCATCGTGGAGGACGCCCTCGTCCTCACCATCGACCGGGCGTATTTCGAGCTGACGGGTGGTCTCGACCGCTGGCTCTACCGGCTGGTGCGCAAGCACGGCGGCCGCCAGCACGCCGGCTGGCGCTTCGACTTCCGCCATCTCCACCTGAAATCGGGCAGCCTCTCGCCCTTCAAGCGCTTCGCCTTCGAGCTGCGGGACATCATCCGCCGCCAGCCGCTGCCCGGCTACACCCTGTTCCTGGAGTTTGACGCCGGTGTGCGCACGCTGCTCGCCTTCGAGCCGGCCTGTGGACAACCTGTGAATCCCTTCGTGCCATCGGGAACCCGGCGCCACGTGCCATCAGGAACCGGCCGCTCGTGCTTTCAGGAACCGAAACAGGGGTTAACCCTAAGCCCGAAAACGCAAAATCGCGCTCCTAACTTAGACTCTAACGTACTGACTCTAACTTGTTGTTGTTCAGCAACAAGCTGTGGAGACAACGCCTCTCCATTTCAGTCTGCCACCGACAGACTGATCCGTAAAGCCGCTTTTACTTGCGATGACGCACGCCGCCGCGCGCCGGAGCGCGCGGGCGCCGCCGTCTGTCCGCGCTGCGGCCGGTCCCGTCCAACTTCGTCACGCTGAGGTGCGGCGCATGTCTCTCCGAGGAGCACTCGCTAACGTCCGTGGTCGGCATGGTGTCCGCCACATTCCGGGATCTGGAGACCAGGCGGTCAGGCTAACAAGCGCCGTGCGGTTTCGTCCGAAGGCGGCCGCCGGCACGTCAAGTTTCGATCTCGCCCAAATCCCCGTCTCCCCGGGAGACGCCGCTCCGCCGTGGCGGAACCTGGTGACGCCGATGGTGGGGGCGGCCGGATCGCTCACGCCTCCATTATGCGCGCGTGAGCCGGCCGCCCTTCAGGCCGGCGCCGTATCGGAAGGTCGAGCCGTCGACCCAGATCTTGTGCAGGAGCACGCTGAGCGCCCGCGCCACCGCGGTCGCCGCCTTCTTCAGCCCCTTCTTCTTCATCAGCCGAAGCCCCCAGAGGCGCAGCTTGAAGCTCTTGGGGATGCGCGTGAGGATGGCGATCGCCGCCTCGTAGAGCATCGCCCGCGTCGCCTCGTCGCCGCATTTGGAGATCCGGCCCGACCAGTCGGTTTCGCCCGACTGGTAGCGGCGCGGCGTCAGCCCGAAGTGGGCGCCGACGGTCGTGGATTTCTTGAACCGCGTGGGGTCATCGACGGTGGCGCGGAAGGTCAGCGCGACGATGGCGCCGACGCCGGGCACCGTCATCATCCGCCGCACCGCCTTGTCGTTGCGGGCCGCCGCCAGCGCCATGCGATGCAGCCGCGTGAACTCGAACCGCATCGCCGCGCGGGCCGCGAGCAGCGGCGCGATGATCTGTTCGAGCTCGCCAAGGCCGGCGACCAGCTCGCACACGCGCGCCTCGAACTTGCCCGTCGACACTTCGCCGACCTTCAGCCCGAACGGGCGGATCACGCCGCGGATCATGTTTTCCATGTCGATGACCTTGCCGAGCAGCGCCTTGCGGCCGGCGAGCAGCACGCGCAGCGCCTGCGCCTCGCGCGACTTGACGTGGACCGCCCGGAACCAGCCGGTGCGCATCAGCTGCGCGATGCCGCGCGCATCGTTCTTGTCGGTCTTGTTGAGCATGGCGTTCAGCGCCGCCTTGGTGTGGCGGGTCTCGATGCAGAACACCGGCAGGCCCTTGTCGTCGAGGGCGGAGAACAGCCAGGCGCTGAACGAGAAGGCCTCCAGCCCGACGCGTTTCAGGTGGACGCCCCATTCGGCAAGGAACAGCTCGATGGCATCCGGATCGGAGGGCAATTTCCCCTCCCGGACCACCTTGCCCTCGGCATTCACCACGCACACGCTGGTCGATTCCAGCGACACATCCAGTCCCGCATAGACGTCCATGGCTCGCCTCCGTCGCCGATCCGGACGGAGCACCGCGCTCCGCGTTCCTGGATCGCAGGAGGGCATCATCGCCACCGCCAGACCGCTGGCGAAGGGGCACTGGTCAGTACCCCGGCTAACATAGAGTCTAAATTTAAAAGGCGCGCGGGCGATGTGGATAACCGCGCTCAGCCGGCCCAAAAACATGCCCATCCACGCACCTCTAAAGATGAAGGTCTTCCGTCTTTCCGTAAAGACGGATTTCAGGCTCCAGATCTTCTCTCCGGACCCGAAACGATGCCTGCCGACACATCGGGAGGCCCGCGATGATCGTCGCGCTGCTCAATCAGAAGGGCGGCGTCGGCAAGACGACGCTTGCGCTACACCTTGCCGGCGCCTGGGCGCGCCAGGGCAAGCGCGTCACGCTGATAGATGCGGACCCCCAGGGCTCGGCACTGGACTGGTCGCAGCAACGCAGCCGTGAGGGCCTGCCGCGCCTCTTCGGCGTCGTCGGGCTGGCACGAGACACGCTGCACCGGGAGGCCCCCGAGCTGGCGCGGCATGCCGACCATGTGGTCATCGACGGGCCTCCCCGTGTCGCTGCCCTGATGCGTTCCGCACTCCTCGCCGCCGACCTGGTGCTGATCCCCGTGCAGCCGTCGCCCCTCGATGGTTGGGCCTCCGCGGAGATGCTCGCGCTCCTGAATGAGGCGCGCATCTACCGGCCGGAGCTTGCCGCCCGCTTCGTGCTGAACCGCTGCGGCGCCCGCACTGTGCTCGCCCGCGAGACCGCCGAGACACTGGCGGATCACGATCCGCCAGTGCTCGCAACCACCATCGGCCAGCGCGTCGCCTTCGCCATGTCGGCGCAGTCCGGGCGGCTCGTCAGCGAGCTCGACGAAGATGGCCCGGCTGCGCGCGAGATCACGGCGCTGGCGGCGGAGATCGCCGGTCTCGCCGGTCCGAGACGCCTGCCATGAGCGCGCCACCGATCCGCAAGGGCTTCGCCGCGCGCCCGGCCGATCCGGAGCGCTGGATCAAGGCCGCCGAGGCCAAGCCGGCAGGTGATGGCTCATCCGGCGCCTTCACCGCGCGGCTCACCATCGACATCACGCCCGACCTGCGCGGGCGCATCAAGATCGCCGCCTTCGGTCGCGGCCAAACCGTCGCGGACATGCTCCGCGATCTCCTCGCCCGAGAATTTCCGACATCAGGAGAGGCGTCATGATGAGCCAGCCTGCGCAATCCTCCGTTCCCAAACCCATCGCCCCAGCACCCGCCGCACCGACCGCTGACCCGCTCACCCATGTGGAACTGACCTGGATCGAGAAGCGGATCGAGAACTGGATCCGCTTCGGCCGGCCGGTCCATGCGCAAACCCTTGACCGCAGTCGCCGCATCGTCTCGTTCGCGCCAGGCAGCATCTTCGCCTTCGTTCGCTGGGCAGCGAACGACTTCGGCACCGAGGTGTCGCGCCTGGACGTCGTGCGCGCCGTCGCACCGGGCGAGGCCTATCAGACGCTTCCCTTCGTGCGACCGGGTGGCGAGATCCTGCTGCGCGTCGACGGCTGGCCGAAGGTGGAGAAGGTGCTCCAGCACGTGGATGCCGTGGAAGCCCTCGGCATCCATGGAGCTGACGTGGCGCCGGACCATTGGCGCCACGTTCACAACCGCCTGGCGGCCGGTCACACGCCCCGAACCTACACGCTCGAGCGCCATGCGGCGTGGCTCAAGCGGCGGGAGTGCGAGGCATGACCCGCTTCGGCACTGTGATGGTCACGTACTTCTCTGTCATGGGAGTGGCGGCCTCCGCGTTCGTTCCGACACCGCTGAAGCTGGTGTGGAACGTTTCCGCCAGCGCACCCATCGGCCTCTATGCCATTGAGCCCGCGCGCCGGCTCGAGCTCACGGACCTCCTCGCCATCACGCCGCCGGCAGCGCTCGCCCGTTTCCTGGTGGAGCGCGGTTATGTGGGCGCGGGCGTCCCATTGATGAAGCGCGTGGCGGCGCTTCCCGGACAAGAGGTCTGCCGCTGGGATCGCACCATCACCGTCGATGGCGTGGCTTTCGGCGAGGCGCTGGAGCGCGACCGCATGGGCCGTCCTCTGCCGGTCTGGCGCGGATGCCGTCGCATCGCGGAAGGCGAGCTCTTCCTCATGAACTTCGACGTGCCGGACAGTCTCGACGGGCGGTATTTCGGGCCACTGCCCGTCAGCACGGTGATCGGCCGCGCCATGCCGATCTACACCGACGAGGCCGGCGACGGGCATTTCGTCTGGCGGGCGCCCACCCGCTGAGCGCCGCCACACCTCAACCATCATCAGCTTCGCGAGGCCGCCATGAAGCGGACCAGACTGATTTCGCCTGCCGTGCACCAACTGCTGCGAGCGCAGAACGGCCGTCGTGCCGCCGTCCTCCTTCTCCTTTCCGGGGTGCCCTCCGGCTGGTCGACGACGGCCCCCGCGGCTGAAGTGCAGGCGGCCCGGAACGTGTCAGCCGCCGTCGATCGCTACGCCGATTTCATCGCTGAGGCCGCGGAGCGCTTCGACATTCCCTCTGTCTGGATCCGCAGCGTGATGCGCGCGGAAAGCGACGGCGATGCGCGCTTGACGTCGCCGAACGGCGCCATGGGGCTGATGCAGATCATGCCCGAGACGTGGGCCGAACTGCGCATCCATTACGGTCTTGGCGACGATCCATACGACCCGCACGATAACATCATGGCGGGCGCGGCGTATTTGCGAGAGCTGTTCGACCGCTATGGCAATCCCGGCTTCCTCGCCGCCTACAATGCGGGGCCGGGCCGCTACGAGACCTCCCGAAGGGGGCGTGCCCTGCCACCGGAGACGCGCGCCTATGTCGACAAGCTGGTGCCAGAGATCGCGCGCGGCGAGGCCGAGCCGTCTGCACTGAAGTGGGTCGCTCCGCTGGCGGTCGAGACGCCGTCATGGGCACAAGCACCCATCTTTGTGGTGCAGCCGATCGGCACTTCTCCCGCAGATCCGACGGCAGCGGATCGCGCTCGGCCGACACCTGACGTGCGCGACGTCTCGGCAATCGCTCCGCACGCGGAGGGCCTGTTCGTCGCGCGCGCCGGCTCCGGAGGTGCGCGATGATCACGAACAGACGCATTCGCACCCTGTCGGGCTTTCTGCTGTTTGGGCGAACAGCGGGACGGAAGGACTGGGAAACGACCGACCGATGGCGAGATAAAAGGGCGCAGGGTGCGCTTCGGTCGGGCGGTTGTTTCTATTGGGGAATTTCCTGCCAAACGGACATTGCGCCGCTGATCGGCAATGTGCATCGAGTGCTCAAGCCATTGCACTCGTTTGCGTTCTTGCACCTTGTGAGCGTGCACTATGGCCGATGACCGGGAATTCCGCGTCCGCCCGGGCCGCATCCGCTCGACCCGTGCCCAGAGATCCCGCCCTTTCATCGCCCAGGCCCTCGCGGCGGCCCAGAAAGCCGGCGGGCACGTCTCTCGATCCGGACGCATCTCGCCGGGCAGCCGATCGCATTTCGGCCGGGGGCGGACCGCGAGCATCGTCGCCAACCGCCTGCTCACCGGGCGCTCGCGTGTCGTCGTGATCAAGACCCGTGTGGTCCGGCACACGGCACGTGCTGCACCGCTGTCCGTGCACCTCAGCTATCTTCGGCGAGAGGGCGTCACCCGGGACGGAGAGAAGGCTCGCCTGTTCGGGCCGGGCGCCGAGGAGGGGGACGGCCGCGCCTTCGCGGAGCGCTGTACCGACGACCGGCATCATTTCCGCTTCATCGTCTCTCCCGAGGACGCGGCGGACGTGGCGGACCTCCGGTCCTTCGCCCGCGACCTCATGGGCCAGATGGAGAAGGACCTCGGCACCAAGCTAGACTGGGTCGGCGTCGACCACTGGAACACCGACAATCCCCACCTGCATATCCTGGTGCGGGCCCGGACCGACGATGGCCAGGACCTCGTCATCTCCCGGGACTATATCAAGGAGGGCATGCGCGCCCGTGCTCAGGATCTGGTCACCCAGGAACTGGGCCTACGCACTGACCTCGACATCCACCATGCCGTCGAGCGGCAGGTGGAGTCTGAGGGCTGGACCCAGCTCGATCGCCAATTGCTCCGGGATCAGCGCGAGGCAGGCGTCATCGACGTGGCCCGCGATCCCGATGGCGGACCGGATGCATTCCTGCCGATGAAGGTCGGCCGGCTGCGCAAGCTCGAAGCCCTCGGGCTCGCTGACGAGATCGGTCCCGGCCAATGGGAGATCGACGAGAAGGCCGAAGCCACGCTGAGGGCCCTCGGTGAGCGCGGCGACATCATCAAGCGAATGCACCGGGCGCTCTCCGTCACTGTGTCGCTTCCCGCGCCAACATCATGGTTGCGGGCGGCACCTCCACCGGCAAAACCACCCTCACGAATGCCCTCCTCGCCGAGGTGGCCAAGACCTCCGAGCGGGTCATCCTCATCGAGGACACCCGCGAACTTCAGTGTGCCGCGCCCAATCTGGTCGCCATGCGCACGAAGGAGGGCGTCGCCTCACTCTCTGACCTCGTCCGCTCCTCGCTCCGCCTGCGCCCCGATCGCATCCCGATCGGCGAGGTACGAGGTGCCGAAGCCCTCGACCTCCTGAAGGCCTGGGGCACAGGGCACCCCGGGGGCATCGGCACCATCCACGCAGGTAGTGCCATAGGCACCCTGCGACGGCTCGAGCAACTCATCCAGGAGGCCGTGGTCACCGTCCCGCGCGCTTTGATCGCCGAGACGATCGACCTCATCGCCGTGCTCTCGGGCCGTGGTGCCGCGCGCCGGCTCACCGAGCTCGCCCGCGTCGAAGGGCTCGGCCCCGACGGCGACTATCGGCTCGCTCCTGCCGTCCCTCCTACCGAAGAAGGAACCACCCCGTGATGCCGATCCGTGTTTCCATTGATCGCCGCCTAGTGCGAGCTGGCGCTTCTGCTTTTGCTTTCGCCTGCGCGATCTCCGCTGCCCACGCCTCCGGCTCCTCCATGCCGTGGGAGACACCGCTGCAGTCGATCCTGGAGTCCATCCAGGGGCCTGTCGCCAAGATCATCGCGGTGATCATCATCATCTCGACCGGTCTCGCGCTCGCCTTCGGCGACACCTCGGGCGGGTTCCGGCGGCTGATCCAGATCGTGTTCGGCCTCTCCATCGCCTTCGCCGCCTCGAGCTTCTTCTTGTCCTTCTTCTCCTTCAGCGGCGGAGCGCTGGTCTGATGCCGGCCGATATCGGCGAAGTGCCGGGCTTCTCCGTGCCGGTCCACCGGGCGCTCAGCGAGCCGATCCTGCTCGGCGGCGCACCGCGGGCGCTCGCCATCTTCAACGGCACCCTCGCCGGCGCCGTCGGGCTGGGGCTGAGGCTCTGGCTTGTCGGCCTCGCCCTTTGGGCGGTCGGGCACCTCGCCGCCGTCTGGGCCGCCAAGCGCGATCCGCTCTTCGTCGATGTGGTGCGCCGGCATCTGCGCACCCCCTCCAATCTGTCGGTCTGAGCGGGGCGCACCATGATGAACCTCGCCGAGTATCGTCGTCAGGGAAGCCGGCTCGCGGACTATTTGCCGTGGGCGGCCCTCGTTGCCCCAGGCGTCGTCCTCAACAAGGACGGCAGCTTCCAGCGCACGGCGCGCTTCCGTGGGCCGGACCTCGACTCTGCCGTGCCTGCTGAGCTGGTGGCGGTGGCAGGTCACCTCAACAGTGCCTTCCGTCGTCTCGGCTCCGGCTGGGCACTGTTCGTGGAAGCCCAGCGGCACGAGGCGGGCGCCTATCCTGAGAGCCTCTTCCCCGATCCGGCTTCCGCATTGGTGGATGCCGAGCGCAAGGCCGGCTTCGCCGAGGCCGGCAGTCATTTCGAGTCGAGCTATTTCCTCACCTTCACATGGCTCCCGCCGGCGGAGGATGCCGCGTGGGCGGAGAGCTGGCTCTATGAGGGGCGTGGGCGCGAAGGTGTCGATCCCCGTGAAGCATTGAGTGCCTTCGTCGATCGTACAGACCGGGTGCTCCGGCTGGTCGAAGCCTTCATGCCGGAGTGCCACTGGCTCGATGACACGGAGACTCTGACCTATCTGCACGGCTGCGTCTCGACCCGGCGGCAACGGCTCCGCGTCCCCGAGACGCCTATGTATCTCGATGCGCTCCTGGCTGATCAGCCGCTCACCGGCGGACTGGAGCCCATGTTGGGCACGGAGCACTTGCGCGTACTCACCATCGTGGGCTTCCCCACGGTGACCACGCCTGGGATCCTCGACGACCTCAACCGGCTCGCTTTTCCCTATCGCTGGTCCACCCGCGCCCTCCTCCTCGACAAGACCGACGCGACCCGGCTCCTCACCAGGATCCGCCGGCAGTGGTTCGCCAAGCGCAAGTCCATCGCCGCCATCCTGAAGGAGGTGATGACCAACGAGGCCTCGGTGCTGGTGGATTCCGATGCCGCCAACAAGGCGGAGGATGCCGATCTCGCCCTGCAGGAGCTCGGCGCCGACCACGCTGGCATCGCGTACCTAACCGCCACGGTGACGGTCTGGGATGCGGATCCCCGCATAGCGGACGAGAAGCTTCGGCTGGTGGAGAAGGTGATCCAGGGCCGGGACTTCACGGCCATGGTTGAGACGATCAACGCCGTGGACGCCTGGCTCGGCAGCCTGCCGGGGCACGTCTATGCCAATGTCCGCCAGCCGCCGATCTCCACCCTCAACCTCGCGCACATGATCCCGCTCTCGGCCGTGTGGGCCGGCGACGAGCAGGACGGGCATTTTGCGGCGCCGCCTTTGTTCTACGGCAAGACCGAAGGCTCCACCCCGTTCCGCTTCTCGCTCCATGTGGGGGATGTGGGCCACACCCTGGTGGTGGGGCCGACCGGCGCCGGCAAGTCGGTCCTGCTGGCGCTCATGGCCCTGCAGTTCCGGCGCTATGCCGGCTCGCAGGTCTTCGCCTTCGATTTTGGCGGCAGCATCCGGGCAGCAGCCCTCGCCATGGGTGGCGACTGGCACGATCTGGGCGGAAGTCTCGCCGAGGAGAGCATCGCGCTCCAGCCGCTGGCCCGCGTCGATGAGCTTTCCGAGCGCACGTGGGCTGCGGACTGGATCGCGGCGATCCTCACCCGGGAAGGCATCTCGATCACCCCGGAGGTGAAGGAGCACATCTGGTCGGCGCTTTCGTCGCTCGCTTCCGCGCCCGTTGAAGAGCGCACACTGACCGGCCTCGCCGTGCTCCTCCAATCCAACGCGCTGAAGCAGGCGCTGCGACCCTATTGCATCGGCGGTGCCCATGGCCGGCTGCTCGATGCCGAGGCTGAGCATCTGGGGCAGGCGTCCGTCCAGGCCTTCGAGACCGAGGGGCTGATTGGCACCAGCGCCGCGCCGGCGGTGTTGTCCTATCTCTTCCACCGGATTGAGGACCGGCTCGACGGATCACCGACCCTCCTCCTCATCGACGAGGGCTGGCTGGCGCTCGATGATCCGGGCTTCGCCGGCCAGCTCAGGGAATGGCTGAAGACCCTGCGCAAGAAGAACGCCAGCGTGGTGTTCGCCACCCAGTCTCTGTCCGACATCGATGGCTCGGCCATTGCCCCCGCCATCATCGAGAGCTGCCAGACGCGGCTACTGCTCCCGAACGAGCGGGCTGTCGAGCCCCAGATCACGGCCATCTACCGACGCTTCGGCCTCAACAACCGGCAGATCGAGATCCTCGCACGGGCCACCCCGAAGCGGGACTATTACTGCCAGTCCCGGCGCGGCAACCGCCTGTTCGAGCTCGGGCTCTCGCAGGTGGCGCTCGCTTTGTGCGCCGCCGCGTCCAGGACCGAGCGCCGCTACCAGGACGGCAGCCTCGCCGACACCGCCCGCTGGAGCGCCATCCTCACCGTCGTGGTGCAGGCGCCGCGGGACGCCGAGCGTCTGCGGGCCAATCCGCTCGGGATCTACGTCAACGCCATCAACTGGTCGAAGGAGCTCGCCCAATGACGCCGGCCATCCGCACATCCAGGAGGCCGGCATTCCGGGCTCTCTCCTTTACGACTTTCCGTAAATCCGGCTTGCCGCTTCTCCTCATCTGCACGTCAGCCCTCGCCGGCTGTGCCACCTTCGAGAAGCCGCCCGAGATCGAATATGACGATGCCCCGCCCGCCGTCTTCAAGGCCGAGCCGCCGGGACCGGTGCGCATCGTCGAGTTGCCGAAGCCCTTGCCGCTTCCGGGCCAACTGAAGCCTGTGGGCAAGGACGGGAAGATGGAGCCGGAAGCGACCGATCCTGCAATCCGCGTCAACCAGGCCAATGCCGCCGCCCGGGTCCAGCCGGTCCGCAACGGCTTCATCAATTCCATGCAGGTCTATCCCTTCGTGGAGGGCGCCCTCTATCAGGTCTATGCCGCGCCCGGCCAAGTCACCGACATTGCCCTGCAGCCCGGCGAGCAACTGGTGGGCACGGGGCCGGTCGCCGCCGGTGACACCGTGCGCTGGATCATTGGCGACACCGAGAGCGGGGCAGGGGGCGCGAAGCAGGTCCACATCCTGGTGAAGCCCACGCGGCCGGACCTCACCACCAACCTTGTCATCAACACCAATCTGCGCACCTATCACATGGAGCTGCGCTCCACCGAGAAGACCTATATGGCCTCGGTCTCCTGGCAATACCCCCAGGACCAGCTCATCGCCCTCCGACGCCAGAATGCCGAGGCGGCAGTCGTGCAGCCCGTCGCCACCGGCATCGACCTGACCAAAGTGAACTTCCGCTACGAGGTGACCGGTGACCGGGCGCCATGGCGGCCACTGCGCGCCTTCGACGACGGCCAGCAGGTCTTCATCGAGTTTCCCCGCGGCATCGCCCAAGGCGAGATGCCGCCGCTCTTCGTCGTCGGCCCACAGGGCGACACCTCCGAGCTCGTGAACTATCGCGTGCGCGGCAGCTACATGATCGTCGACCGCCTCTTCGCCGCGGCCGAGCTGCGCTTCGGTGCCGACAAGGACCAGAAGCGCGTGCGCATCTCCCGCACGGACGGGAGGCCGGTTCTATGAGCGGCGACGAATCCGGGAAAGAGAAAGGGCCGGACCACGCCGATAACGCCAAGCCATTGACGGGCGAGGCGGTGACGGCCATGCGGCTGCGCCCCGAGCCGCCTCGGGTGACGCGCCTGTCCCGCAAGGTGCTGGCCGGACTGGGACTCGTTGCAGGGCTTGGGATCGGCGGAGCGTTGATCTACGCGCTTCAGGCGCGGAAAGACCACGGACCCGGCCAGGAACTCTATGCCACCGACGTCAAGGCGACGCCGGAGGGGCTCGCCGGCCTGCCCAGGGACTACACCGGCATCCCCAAGCTCGGGCCACCGCTCCCAGGCGACCTCGGCCGGCCGATCCTCAATGCACAGACGGCGGCCCAGCCGCCGATCCCAACGATGGGAGGCATGCCCAATCCTGCTCTGAGCCCCGAGGAGCAGCGCCAGCAGCAGGAGAGCGAGGCGGCACGCACCGGACGGCTGTTCGCCCAGACCAACACGCGGCCGGCGAGCCCTGTCGTGGCGCAACAGGTGAGCGCGGCGTCGGCAGCGACAGCGGCACCAGTCCCGGATCTGACCTCCCTCGGCCTCGTCCCGCCGGCGGCGACCCCGACGGCCCAAGAGCGGCAGACGGCCTTCCTCAACCAGGCGGTGGACCGGCGCACCGTGTCCCCCGACCGCGTCGCGGCTCCGGCCTCGGCCAACATCCTGCAGGCGGGCGCCGTCATTCCAGCGGCGCTGATCACCGGCATCCGCTCCGACCTGCCGGGTCAGATCACCGCCCAGGTGACCGAGAACATCCATGACAGCCCGACGGGCCGGATCCTGCTGATCCCTCAGGGCACCCGCATCATCGGCCAATATGACAACGGCGTCGGCTTCGGGCAGCGCCGGGTGCTGCTGGTCTGGAACCGGCTGATCTTCCCCAATGGGCGCTCCATCGTGCTGGAGCGGCAACCTGGAGCCGACGCCGAAGGCTATGCCGGGCTCGAGGATGGCGTCGACTATCACTGGGGCGAACTGTTCAAGGCCGCCGTGCTGTCCACCATCCTCAGCGTCGGGGCGAGCGCAGGCACCTCCGGCAGCGACAGCGACCTCGCCAGCGCTCTGCGCCAGGGGGCCTCCGATAGCATCAGTCAGACCGGCCGCCAGATCGTCCAGCGCCAGCTCAACATCGCGCCGACGCTGACCGTCCAGCCGGGATACCCGGTGCGGGTCATCGTGACACGGGACCTCGTTATCGAACCTTATGGAGGCTGATATGCCGAAGCTGAAACTCTCCGAGATCCTCGACGACAAGCCTGTGAAGGTGACGCTGGAGCTTCCGGCGAAGCTGCATCGGGATCTTGTCGCCTATGCGCAGGTCCTAGGGGAGGAGAAGGGGAGCCCAATCACCGACCCTGTCAGGCTCATCGTGCCCATGCTGGAGCGCTTCATCGCGACGGATCGGGGATTTGCGAAGGCTCGGCGCGCAGCGCCTCCAGATCCTTCGGATGGGCAATCGCTTGGTTCGCTTGCGAGGAGGGAGCCATCGTCCGGGCAAGGCTGAGGAGCGTTCGAAACGCGGGATTATCGTTTTTCGGCGACCACGCCGCATGGAATGAAACCACCTCGTCGTGCAACGGGCGATAGATCACCCCGGCGACCTTCACCAGGCGTTCCGATTCGATGATCAACGTCGTTCCGCGGCCGGACGCGACGAGATTGAGAAGCTTGTAGCGCCCGACCCGCTGCGCCTCGACGCGGGGCTCACCTTCGACCTCCCGGATTCGCCGGACAACATAATCTTGAATCCGCGCGCCCGCTGGCGTGTCTCGGAGAAGGATTTTCTCAGCTCTGAGATCCCGCCATGTCAATGACTCTGAAGCAGCAAGCTGATGGCCTTCAGGCAATGCCACCAGCACCTGTTCGGACCAAAGGTAAGCCGAGTCGCACTCGCCAAAATCGCTCAACCCAATGACAAAGGCGATATCGATCTGAAATTGGCGAAGGGCATTGATGTGCTCATGTGCTTCACCCTCGACGAAGTCAATGTGAACTGATCCATGTCTTGCATCATATGCTCGAAACAAGGCTGACAAAAATCCGGAAGACAGGGACGAAAACAGTCCAACCTTGAGATATCCACCTTCCGCCCGTCCGATGGCAGCCACTTCTGCAGCCCCGTCCCGAATGTGGTCCAGGGCATGACGGGCACGATGAAGGAAGCGCTGGCCGGCCATCGTCAGGTTGATTCCCCCGGAGTGCCGCAGGAAAAGGGATGCACCGATCTGGTCTTCAACGTCGCGAATCCGACGGCTCACGGAGGATTCCTGCACCCCGAGTACTGCTGCTGTTTTCCGAAAACTTCCAGCATCTGCTGCCGTAATTATGAATTTCAGATCACGGATATCGATTTTGATTTGATTTTTCTTCATTACGCCTCTTCATGTATTTATTTATAATAATTTCAACAATTTCATCTGCCACGGAACCGTGGTGCACGCTTTTCCGCGAACGCAGCCATTCCTTCTTTTTGATCAAGGGTTGCAAAAATAGATTGAAAGGTCCGGCGCTCGAACAGTAGCCCCTCGGAGAGTGAGGTCTCAAAGGCTCGGTTCACGGCTTCCTTGATGGCCATCGTGTTGATGAGAGATTTTGTCGAAATCGCTTCAGCGACGGCCTGCGCTTCAGCGCGCAAATTCGAAGCCGGCACGACCCTCGACACCAGCCCGGAGCGCTCCGCCTCCGCGGCGTCAATCATGCGACCTGTCAGGCAGAGGTCCATCGCCTTAGCCTTGCCGACGGCGCGAACGAGGCGCTGCGTCCCTCCAGCGCCCGGCATGACTCCGATCTTCACTTCCGGGAGGCCGAACTTCGCCGTATCCGAAGCAATCACGACATCGCACATCAGCACGACCTCGCAACCGCCACCCAACGCATAACCCGCGACTGCGGCAACGAGAGGTTTGCGCATGCGGGCGATCGCATCCCAGGACGCGAGAAAATCCTCGAGAAATGTTTCGGGATAGACGCGATCGACCGCTTCCTTGATGTCCGCACCCGCTGCGAAGGCTCGGTCGGATCCGGTGAGTACCACGCAACCGATGTCCGGATCGGCGCTGAAGGCGGCGAGAGCGCCCGCGATGTCCCCCACCATCGCGGTATTGAGCGCATTGAGTGCGTCCGGTCGATCAAGCGTGATCCATCCCACCCGGTCAATGATCTGTGTTCGGATGAGTTCAAATGACATCGCCTCGTCCTCCTGGTCAGGTGCATTCACCGCGTACGTTCCAGAATGCTGACGTAGTTCGCGACGGCGGCGCCGCCCATGTTGAAGATCCCGCCAAGCCGCGCATTACTGATCTTGATGCCAGGCGCCGTTTCCGCGAGTTGCATTGCCGCCATCACGTGCATAGAGACGCCAGTAGCGCCGATGGGATGGCCCTTGGCCTTGAGGCCGCCGGACAGGTTCACCGGAAGCTTGCCGCCGGGTTCCGTCCAACCCTCTAAAATCGCACGGCGGCCTTCGCCGGCGGGCGTGAGGCCCATCGCCTCGTACTCGATCAGTTCGGCAATCGTGAAGCAGTCGTGCGTTTCCACGAAGTCGAGATCCAGGAGAGTCAACTTGGCCGCTTCAAGGGCTCCGTGCCACGCCTTCGCCGCTCCTTCGAACTGGGTCATGTCGCGTCGGCTCATGGGCAGGTAGTCATTCACCTGCGTCATCCCCTTGAGGCCAATGGCTGTTTCCCGGGTTGCGGCGACATCGCTTCTGGCCAGAACAAGGGCTGCTGCACCATCTGAGACCATTGAACAGTCGGTGCGCCGCAGGGGAGACGCCACAATGGGATTCTTGTCGGAAACTGTCGCGCAGAACTCATACCCAAGATCTTTTTGCATGTGGGCCAGCGGATTATGGGCACCATTTCTATGGTTCTTGGCAGCTATGTAAGCAAGCGCGTCGGATTGGTCGCCGTAACGTCGGAAGTAGTCGTTTGCAATCTGTCCAAACAAACCTGCGAAAGAAGCATTTTCTCCACCTTCCTGCTTCACGTAACTGGCGGATACCAAAGCTTTCCGGACGTCTTCAGCGGGGCTCGCAGTCATCTTTTCCACGCCGAGGACCAAAACGATCCGCGCCTGCCCCGACGCAATAAGCGTCGCTCCATGACGTACAGCCGCTGAGCCGGTAGCGCAGGCATTCTCTACGCGCGTGGAGGGTCGGAAACGAAGGGCTTGGTCCGTCTGCAGAGCGAGGGACGCGGGGAAGCCCTGCGGGTCGAGCCCCTGATTGAAGTGGCCGACGACGATCTCGTCGACCTCTGCCGGCTCCACCCCGGCATGTGCCAGAGCCGAGGAAGCGACCCCGCTGATCAGGCTCTCGATCGTCTCGCCATCCAGCTTTCCAAAGCGAGTATGCGACCAACCAATGATATGTCCAAGCATTGTCTATGGTTTCCAATTTCATAAATTCAGATGTTAGGAGTGATTACGAGTTTTTTACTTTCATGATATTACGAAATACAGCGGGCTACGGCCGCCCGGCCTGGTATTCCATCAGTTGCCACGCGGCCTTATCTGAGCCTGGAACTCGCGCAAAACATCCGGAAAGCGCTCGGAGAACGCCACGGCAACCGGAGAGACGGCTTCACGCCACGGCTTGACATCCGTTACCGTGACAATGGTGGCCCCCTTCGCTGCCATGTCCTTTAAGATGGCCGCGTCATCCTTCTCCATACGCTCCCAGCCTTCGGTGATGTTGGTGCGGGCGGCCGCAAGCAGCGCGTCGCGATCGGCGCTGGAGAGACGCTCAAGCGCGTCCTTCCGCGCCACCAACACGTAGGTGATCATCATGAGGCCCGGCGCGTGGGTGGCTTTGGGCGCGGCCATGCCGAGCTGCGAGGTCCAGGCCCCGGGCGAGGTGAAGACCCCGTCTAGGGCGCCGCGCTCGAAGGCGGGCTTCATCTCGGGGATGGGCAGCACCACCGGCTCCGCCGAGAGGCGGCGCATGATGTCCTCGTACGTGCCGGACCCAGCCACGCGGATCTTCAGCCCCTTTAGGTCCGCCGGGGTCGCGACGCGCTTGTCGCGGAAGACGAAGAGCTGGTCCGCGCCCCGCATCAGGCCGATCACCCGCAGGTCCTGCTTCTGCGCGAGCGTGTCGAGGAGGTCCACCACGCCACGGCGCGCCGCCGGCCGCGCCATGGCGGTGTCGTCGAGCGCGAAGGGCAGGTTGACGAAGCCGAAGCGCGGATCGAGACGCTCCAGATTCGCCGCATTGACGAAGGTGAGTTCCGCCTTCCCGGCCTTCAACGCCTCGATGGAGGCGAACCCCGGATAGATGGTGCCGCCCGGATTGGCGGCGATCGTCAGCCGGCCCGAGGTCGTCCTGGCCACATCCTCCGCCATGGCCGTGAAGTAGGGCACGCGCGGATGATTGGTCGGGATGTCGAAGACGAGCCTCAGCTCTTCTGCAGTGGCGTCAGCGGGAAGCGCGACGAGGGGGGTGAGCGTCATCATCGCTGCCCCGAGAAGGCGGCCGACAGTCTTGGTCATGGGCGGGTTCCTCCGGTGTTGTGCGCGTTGGTGTGCGTCGTTCATCCGCGGGGCGGATTTCAGTAGGGCAGCGGCCAGCGGCGCATGCGGTCCTTCGCCTTCACGGCGAGGCGGGCGAGGCCGCTCGGCTCGATGATGAGGAAGACGACGATCAGCGCCCCGAAGATCATGAGCTCCAGATTGGCCAGAACGTCCGGCTTCAGGGCCTCGCCGAACAAGGTCGCGGCGTTGGCGATGGCTACCGGCAGGAGCACGATGAAGGCCGCCCCCAGGAAGGAGCCGAGGATGGAGCCGAGGCCGCCGATGATGACCATGAACAGGATCTGGAACGAGCGATGCAGCGAGAAGGCCTCGATTTCCACGTTGCCGAGATAGAGGAACGCCCACAGCGCGCCGGCCACCCCGCAATAGAAGCCGGAGACCACGAATGCGGTGAGCTTGGCCCGGGTGGTGTCGACCCCCGTCAGTTCCGCGGCCGTCTCGTGGTCGCGCACCGCCATCAGGCCGCGGCCGGCGGAGGAGCGGATGAGGTTCTTCGCCACGAAGGCCAGGGCGACGACCGTCACGAAGGCGACGAGGTAGCGGGACGGCACGGACGAGAAGCCGAAGCCGAATAAAAAGAGCGTCGGGGTGGAGACGACGCCGGAGGGGGTGTTCAGGACCAGCCACGGAATGTGGGTGCAGATCCATTCGATGAAGAACTGGGCGGCGAGCGTCGCCACCGCCACGTAGAAGCCCCGGATGCGCAGGCTCAAGAGGCCGAAGGCGAGCCCCACTGCGCCCGCCACCATCCCCGCCAGCACGAAGGAGACCGGGAACGGCAGCCACGGCATGCGGATGACGAGGTTCCCCGCCGCATAGGCCCCCACCGCCATGAAGGCGCCGGACCCCAGCGAGAGCTGACCCGCATAGCCGGTGAGGATGTTGAGGCCGATGGCGGCGAGCGACAGGATCAGGAACGGCAGCAGGATGGAACCGAGCCAGTAGGGCCCTGCCACCAGCGGCACGACAAGCGCGCCGACCGCGACCACGCCGATCACCACCCGGCGGTCGAGGACCACGGGGAAGATGGCCTGCTCCTGGGCGTAGGAAGTCTTCAGCTCCCCGGCGTCACGGTAGAACATGGGTCAGACCCTTGCGATGCGGGCGGCGCCGAACAGGCCGGCGGGGCGGATGAGCAGGACGGCGATGGCGAGTGCGTACGGGAACCAGTTCTCGATGCCGCCGCCGACGAAGGGCCCGAGATAGATCTCGGCGAGCTTCTCGCTGACCCCGATCACGAGCCCCGCCACGATGGCGCCGGCGATGGAGTTGAAGCCTCCGAGGATCATCACCGGCAGCGCCTTGAGCGCCACCAGGGTGAGGGCGAACTGCACCCCGAGCCGGGCGCCCCACACGAGGCCGGCGACCAGTGCGATGAAGCCCGCCGCCCCCCACACCACCGCCCAGATGAAGCCGAGCGGCACGCCGGCCACCTGCGCCGCCTGGGTGTCGTCGGCCACCGCGCGCAGCGCCCGGCCCACCTTAGTGTAGGAGAAGAAGGCCGAGAGCACCGCCACCAGCACCGCTGCCATGACCGCGGCGGAAAGGTCGAACTGGGACACCAGGATGCCGCCAATCTCGACGGGCTCGTCGGAGATGCCGAGATCCAGCCCGCGCACCCGCGTGCCCCAGATGAGCTGGGCGAAGCCCTCCAGGAAGATGGACAGGCCGATGGTGGCCATGAACAGGATCATGTGATCCTGCCCGACGAGCGGGCGCAGCACCGTGCGCTCGATAGCAACTGCCAGTGCCAGCATGGCGGCAAGGGCAAGGAGGAAGGCGGCCCACATGGGCAGGCCGAATTCCAGGAAGCCCACGAAGGTCAGGGCCGCGAACAGCACCATGGCGCCCTGGCCGAAGTTGAACACGCCGGAGGCCTTGAAGATGAGCACGAAGCCTAATGCCACCAGCGTGTACATGACGCCGGAGAGCAGGCCGCCCACCACCACTTCGAGGAAGAAGGAGAAATCGCTCATGTGCTGTTCCTTCAGGCGGCCTCGCCCACGGCGGCGGAGCCGAGGTAGGCGGCGATGACCTCGCGGTCGGCACGCACCTCGGCCGGCGTGCCGTCGGCGATCTTGCGGCCGTAGTTGAGGACCACGACGCGGTCGGACAGGCCCATCACCACGCCGATGTCGTGCTCGATGATGAGGATGGTGGTGCCGAAGCTCTCGTTGACCCGGCGGATGAAGCCGCACATGTCGCGCTTCTCCTCGTGGGTCATGCCCGCCATGGGCTCGTCCAGCAGCAACAGGCGCGGCTCGGTGGCGAGCGCACGGGCGAGTTCCACGCGCTTCTGGACGCCGTAGGGCAGGCTTGCCACCGGCGCCTTGCGCAGGTGCTCCAGTTCCAGGAAGGCGAGGATGCGCTCCGCCGCCTCCCGCTCGCGGCGCTCCTCCCCTGCGGTGGAGGGCAGGCGCAGGAGCTTGCCGAGAAGCGTGCCCCTGAAACGGGCGGCGCGGCCCACCAACACGTTGTCGATCACGTTCATGCCCTTGAACAGGGAGACGTGCTGGAAGGTGCGGCCGATGCCGGAGCGCGCGGCGAAGGCCGGGCGCATGCGGGTCCGCGCCTCACCGGCGAAGGTGATGGTTCCGGAGCGCGGGTGGTAGACGCCGTTGATGACGTTGAGCAGCGAGGTCTTCCCCGCCCCGTTCGGCCCGATGATGGACAGGATTTCCCCTTCATGGATGGCCAGCGAAACGTCGGTGAGGGCCTTCACACCGCCGAACGCCACCGCCACGTCGCTCACCGCCATGAGCACTCTTCCCTGTACGCGGGAGGCGCGCTCGGTCCGGGCGTCGTCTGCCGCAAGCGCAAGGGGGACGGGGATGGCGTGGCGCACCTCGCCGTCCAGCGTCAGCTCGTGCGCGCCGAAACCGTCCGGCGCCAACTCCAGCGCGACGATGGAGACAGGTTGCCCGTGGTTCTCCGCGACGAGACCGGCATTCACCCGGTCCACAGCCGTGGCTGCACGAGCGCGGGCGGCGGCGCCATCCTCCGTGTCGCCGCCGGAGGGAGCAAGCGCGATGCGCGCCCGCAGACCCGTGGCATCGCGGGTGACGCGGGTGCGGTCGATGCCAGGCTCGCTGCGCAGCAGGGCTTCCACGCGCCGCAGCAGCCTCGCCGTATCCGCCGGCGTGCCGGCGCGGGAAAACGGGCTGCCGTCCTCGGCGAGGCAGAGGTCCGTGTCCAGCGGCAGGCCGAAAGCCATGAGGCGGGTGGCGGCGGCCGGCTCCAGTTCGCCGGAGGTGACGAAGGCGAGCCGGCAGGCGCTGATCCCGAGGGTGTTGCGCAGCGGCGCAGCGAAGGCGAGGCCAGCGCCGGGAGCACCCTTCTCCGCCGCACGGGCGAGCGCCCGCACCAGCGGCCCGCCGCCCGACAGGCGGCGTCCCGCATCGCGATCGACCAGCTCGAACACGCGGGCGGGCGCGGGCAGTACCGTGGGCGCCACCTCCCTGAGATCGATGGGAAAGCTCGCTGGTCCTTCCACGCAATGCACGCAGCAGCCCGACAGGAGCGGCTGCACCAGGCTGCCGGCCGCATCCGCGATGCCGGAGGCGGGCAGGAAGGCCATGAGCCGGTCGGACGGCACAAGCTCCAGCCGCGACGCCGCCGCCTTGCCGGCGGCAAGAAGGCGCCGGTGGGAAAGCGCCACAGGGCGGGGCGGACCGTCCGCGCCGTCCGTGTGCAGGATAAGCGCGGTCTCGTCGCCGTCGACGGTGGCGGCGCGCCAGGCGAACCAGGAGAGGCTATCCTCGCGGGCCTCTTCCGGCGATGGCCCCAGTTCGTCGAGGCGCAGCACCGGCGCACTGGCGCGACTCACGGCGCGCCACGCGCGGGCGGCCTCCTCATTCTCGCACAGGACCAGGGCGGGCTCGGCCTCCGGCGCACCGAAGCGGCGCAGGAATTCCGGCCCGAGCGGGATCACGGCGGCGCCAAGGCCTTGCGCTCCGAGGGCGGCGGCATACAGCTCCGGCCGATTCTCGCCCACGGTCACCAGCAGGCCCGCGCCGGTGAAGCCCGCGCCGTCGAGCAGGCGGGCCATGGCCGCGGTGCGGGCGAGATAATCCGCGAACGTCCATGTGCGCCAGATACCGCCCGTCTTGTGGCGCAAGGCGGGGCGCGTGGCGTGGCGGAGGGCTGCAGCAACGAGGGTACCGGGCAGCGTCTCGCCGGGGGGCGCGTCCGCCTGTCCGGTGGCGAGCGCCGTATGGTCGAGGGCATGGTTCATGGGAGGAAGGGTCCCTTCGGCCATGGAGGTCAGGAGAGCCAGCGCGGGCGCCGACGGGCGGCAAGGGTCGCGCCGCCGGCCTCGGCGGAGGCATCGAGCCCGAGATAGGAGGCGCGGATTTCCGGATCGGCGGCGAGCGCCGCAGCCGGCCCCTCGCGCACCACGCGGCCGCTTTCCACGAGATAGCCATAGGTGGCGTAGCGCAGCGCCACGGCGGCGTTCTGCTCGGCGAGGAGGAAGGTGACCCCGGCTTCGGCATTCAGCTGCTGCATGATGGAGAAGATCTCCTCCACCAGCAGCGGCGCGAGACCCATGGAGGGCTCGTCGAGCAGGATCATGCGCGGCCGGGCCATGAGGGCACGGCCGATGACGCACATCTGCTGCTCGCCGCCGGAGAGGAGGCCGGCCGGCTGATGCC
>NZ_JAYRPE010000074.1:0-29712 GCF_041911315.1 Xanthobacter sp.
GAGCGGACGCGGCCGCAGGAGCCGGGCTCGCGGCAGGCGCAGCAGCGGGAGCTGCGGCCGGGGCCGGGGCGGCAGCGCCCTTGCCGGCGGCAGCGGTCGCCACGTCCTCACCCTCGCCGGCGAGGATGGCGATGAGCTGGTTCACCGGCACGTCCTGCGAGCCTTCCGGCACCAGGATCTTGGCAAGCACACCCTCGTCGATGGACTCGACTTCCATGGTGGCCTTGTCGGTCTCGATCTCGGCCAGCACGTCGCCGGACTTGACCGTGTCGCCTTCCTTCTTGAGCCACTTGGCGAGGTTGCCCTTCTCTATGGTGGGAGACAGGGCCGGCATCAGGATTTCGATGGGCATCTTCTTGGCCTTTCGAAAAGACAAAAACCCTCAGCGACGCCGGACGAAGGCGAGCATCTGCTGCTGGCGGGGATGGGACCAGTCGCCGATGATCTTCATCTCCCAATTGGGATCGCCGGCGAGCGCCGTGGAAAGCTGTGCCTGGGTATAGTGGTACGGGTCCTTGTCCGGGAACGTCACCACCCCACCCTTGCCCTGCTTCACCTGCTGCCCGAACTTGCCGTCGGGCACGAGGAAGCAGGTCACGAAGAAGATACCTCCGGGCACGAAATGGGGGGCGATCCGGGCGAGGCAGTCGACCAGATACGGCATCGGCAGGTGACTGAAGACTGACTGGGCGATACCCATGTCAAACTGCACACCGAACCCACCGATATCGAAGCTGTCAGACACACTCAGGTGGTCGCGCGGCAGCTTGGCGTCGAGCCCGGCCGGGACGATCTCCTGGGCGTATCCGGCCTCCAGCAGATCACCGCTGAGGTCGATCCCGTAATACCGGTCGGCATCGAGATAAGCGACGAACTTGACCCCACCGCGCAGGCTGCCGCAGCCGATGTCCACCAGCCGGTGGTGCGGCTTAAGCCCCTGTTTTACAAGGAAATCCCGCTGCAGCCGGCCGACCTCTTCCCAGAGGCCGCCGATGACTTCGCGGTGCTGTCCCTGCTGCACGTGGCGCGCCACGTGATCGAGGTCGTAATAGGTGGTCGGAGCGGTCTCCGACCTCTTTCCGGCGGTCATTTGTAGGTCACCGCCTTGACCGCCTCGATCACCTCCGCAACCGACGGCAGCGCCAGCTTTTCGAGGTTCGCGGCATACGGCATCGGGACGTCCTTGCCGGTGACGCGCAGGACCGGAGCGTCAAGGAAATCAAAGGCCTTGTCCATGAGCTGGGCGGCGATCTCGGCGCCGATGCCGGACTGCGGCCAGCCCTCTTCCACCGTGACGCAGCGGCCGGTCTTCTTCACCGAGGCGACGATGGCATCCACGTCCATGGGGCGGATGGTGCGCAGGTCGATGACCTCGGCGTCGATGCCTTGCTTCGCCAGTTCCTCTGCCGCCTTAAGGGCATAGGTCATGCCGATGGAGAAGGAGACGATCGTCACATCCTTGCCCGACCGTGCGATCCGCGCCTTGCCGATGGGCAGCACGTAATCGTCGAGCTTCGGCACCTCGAACGAGTGGCCGTAAAGGATCTCGTTCTCGAGGAAGATGATGGGGTTGGGGTCGCGGATGGCGGCCTTCAGCAGGCCCTTGGCGTCGGCCGCGGAATAGGGCGCGATGACCTTCAGGCCGGGCACGTTGGAATACCAGGCGGTGTAATCCTGGCTGTGCTGGGCGGCGACGCGGGCAGCCGCGCCGTTGGGGCCGCGGAACACGATGGAGCAGTGGACCTGACCGCCGGACATGTAGAGCGTCTTGGCGGCGGAGTTGATGATCTGGTCGATCGCCTGCATGGCGAAGTTGAAGGTCATGAACTCCACGATGGGCTTCAGTCCCGCCATGGCCGCGCCGACGCCGACACCGGCAAAGCCGTGCTCGGTGATCGGAGTATCGATCACGCGGCGGGCGCCGAATTCCTGCAGCAGGCCCTGGGTGATCTTGTAGGCACCCTGATACTCGGCCACTTCCTCGCCCATGACGAAGACGTCGCCGTCGCGGCGCATTTCCTCGGCCATGGCGTCACGCAGGGCCTCGCGGACCGTCTGGGTGACGAACTCGGTGCCGGCCGGCACTTCCGGATCGGGCTGTACGGTCACCTGCGGCGGAGCCGCGACGGCGGAGGGCGCCGGAGTGACGGGAGCGGCAGCTGCGGCCGGGGACGGCGCGCTCTCGGCGGCCTTGGCGGCGGGAGCGGGGGCGGCGCTCGCATCCTCGCCTTCGGCCAGGATGGTGGCGATGGGCGTGTTCACCGCCACGTCCTGCGCGCCTTCCGGCACCAGGATCTTGCCGAGGATGCCCTCGTCGACGGCCTCCACCTCCATGGTGGCCTTGTCGGTCTCGATCTCGGCGAGCACGTCGCCGGACTTGACCGTGTCACCTTCCTTTTTCACCCACTTGGTGAGGTTGCCCTTCTCCATGGTGGGAGACAGGGCCGGCATGAGGACTTCGATGGCCATGGCTGTCAGCTCTTGCTCGGCGCGGGAGCGGGGACGGACGGCGTGGCGCCGGCCGGGGCCGCGTGATCGCGCTTGAAGGTGAGGTTGGTGTAGGCGGAGATGGCCGCGATCGCGATGGTCACGGAAACGAAGAAGGCGATGGCCGCCTTGCCGGAGCGCACCCGGTCCGCATCCTCGGCGGCGCCGGAGCGACCGACGGCGAAGGGCCAGAGCGCAAGCAGAAGGTAGCTCCCGGTGCCGACGGGGCGCCCCGCCGCCCGCTCGGCGGCAAGGGCGGAGCGGCCGCCGCGCACGGCGACGACCCAAGCGCCGATGGCGGCCAGCAGCGCCGCCCCGGCGATCACATGGAAGAGTTCGGCCACGAGCCGGGCCTCAGCGCAGGATGTCCGTGTAGAGCTCGGCGACATCGGGCTCCGGATCGCTGCTGGCGAAGTCGGCAGCCGCGTTGACGATCTCGCGGACGTCGGCATCGATCTTCTTGAGATCGTCTTCGGTCACCTTGTGGCCGTCGAGGAGACGGGTGCGCACCTGCTCGATGGGATCGTGCTCGGTCCGCATCTTCTGCACCTCCTCCTTGGACCGGTACTTTGCCGGGTCCGACATGGAGTGGCCGCGATAGCGGTAGGTCTGCATCTCGAGGATGTAGGGGCCGTTGCCCTCACGGGCGAAGGCGAGGGCCCGTTCGCCGGCAGCCTTCACCGCCTGCACGTCCATGCCATCCACCTGCTCGCCGGGGATGTTGAAGGAGGTGCCGCGCTTGGAGAAGTCCTGCTGGGCGGAGGCGCGGGAAACCGCGGTGCCCATGGCGTACTTGTTGTTCTCGATCACGTACACGACCGGCAGCTTCCACAGCTCGGCCATGTTGAAGCTCTCGTAGACCTGGCCCTGGTTGGCCGCGCCGTCGCCGAAATAGGTGACGGAGACGTTGCCGTTCTCCCGGTAGCGGTCGGCGAAGGCGAGGCCGGTACCCAGCGACACCTGCGCGCCGACGATGCCGTGGCCACCGAAGAACTGCTTCTCGATGCTGAACATGTGCATCGAGCCGCCCTTGCCCTTGGACAGGCCGCCGCGGCGGCCGGTCAGCTCGGCCATGACGCCCCTGGCATCCATGCCGGTGGACAGCATGTGGCCGTGGTCACGGTAGCCGGTGATGACCTGATCGCCCGGTTTCATCGCCATCTGCATGCCGACGACGACGGCTTCCTGGCCGATATAGAGGTGGCAGAAGCCGCCGATGAGGCCCATGCCGTACATCTGGCCGGCCTTCTCCTCGAAGCGGCGGATGAGCAGCATCTCGCGATAGGCTTCGAGGTCCTGATCCTTGGTGAAGGGTACCGGGCCGGACGGCACGGCGGTCCGGGGGGAAGTCTTCTTGGCGGCCATCGGCATCCTCAGGAAGCTCTGGAACTGCGCCTCTCTAACGCACAGCCGAGCCGCCTGAAAGCGGGAAATTTTCGATGCTGCAACGCAACACGTTGCAAACTCTTGCGGATCAAGGGTTGAACTTGAATATGGTTCAAATACCTCATGAACCAATTTATAGTTCATTTGGTGCGAAGCAGCACAAGATCTTTCGTATTTATGAAGTTCAACTGCCGCCGCGCCTCCTCGTCCAGCAGGTCCGGATCGAGCTGGCTGGGGGCGAGAAGGGACACCTTGTTCTCCATCGCCTGCCGCTGCGCCTTGAGGCCGGCGAGCTCGGATTCGAGCGCCTTGGTCTCCTGCTCGTAGTTGCGACGCGCGAGGAGCCCGTGGTCGCCGATATAGGCATGATAGGCGAAGTATCCGATAAGCGCCGCAGCCCCCACGTGGAGAGCGAGCGTCGCAAGGATGGTCTGGAGGCGCGAGCGGCTTTGCATGGGCGCATCCTGCCGTTTTTAGGTTTCCGCCCTGTTAAGGCTGGCGTGCCGGAGCGCCGGAGTTGCGCCCGGAGCCGTCCGCGCCTCAACTGGGGGAAGGAAACGCCACACGGGAGCGGACATCGTTGGAGTGGACGGACGAGGGCATCGTGCTTGGGGTCAGGCGGCACGGCGAAGGCAATGCCATCGTCGAGTTGCTGACGCGCCATCGCGGCCGTCATCTCGGCATGGTGCGGGGTGGTGGATCGCGCCGGCTTGCCCCCGTCCTCCAACCCGGCAATTCGGTCAGCGCCACATGGCGTGCCCGGCTCGACGAGCACATGGGCAACTACGCTCTGGAGGCCTCGGTCGTCCGCGCCGGCATGCTGATGGAGGCGCCCCACGCCGCCTTCGGGTTCACCCACATGGCCCAGTTGCTCCACCTGCTGCCGGAGAGAGATCCCCACGAGGAGCTTTTCCTTACCCTCGGGGCCATTCTCGATGCGTTCAGCGAGGCAGACACGGCCGGTATGCTGGTGGCGCGGTTCGAGCTGGCCATGCTGTCGGAGCTGGGATTCGGATTGGAATTGGAGACGTGCGCGGCAACCGGCCAGCGCGAAGATCTCATCTATGTCTCGCCGAAGAGCGGGCGGGCGGTGTGCCGAGAAGCCGGGGCACCCTACAAGGATCGCCTCTTTCCCCTGCCGCCCTTTCTCCGGACCGGCACACCACCCGCCAGCGAGGATGTAGAATCGGCGCTGGCGATCACCGGCCATTTCCTGCTGGTGCGGGCTTTGGAGCCGCGCGGGCTCGGCTTTTCCGAAGCCCGCGCGGCGTTCCTGGCATCGTGGCGGCGAAGCGCCGATCACCAGCGGTAGTAACGGGGCGCGACCCAGACGTTGCGGCAGCGCGTCACCCAATGCGGGCGGCCGTTCCACCAGCGGCGCACCTGCCAGCAGCGCCGGACCCAGCGCACATCCTCGACCTTCGCCTGTTCATGGGCGGCGCCGGCAAAACTTCCCGCGCTACCGGCAAGTGATCCGGCCGATGCAGAAGGGGCCGTACCAAGAAGCGCCAACGCAACGACTCCCCCCGCCGCAAGAGTTGCAATCTTCATGGACCTTCTCCTCTTGACGCGAACGTAGAGAAATGTTCGCGGATCGATGCTGAAACGTCGCAGGGGCGGGATTTTGTTCCGGGAGTGACATCTTAAGCGCGTGCTTTGCCGCAGATTATGGCCTTCTCCGGTACATGCGTGCCGTATTACGCAGCAGCACGCCCCAGACTTGACGATCCATTCAGTCTTGCGGCGAGATCGCGGCTTGCGCGGCTGCGGATCGCAGGGGACCGGACGCGGCCGGGCCGGTGGCGCGGGCTTGTCGCGCGCCTGCGCGCGAGGTACTGCGGGGCATGGCCACCCGCACACTTCCGCCCGGCGACGGGAACATCGAGAAAGTTACGCTGAAGGAGGCGCTGGAAGAGCGCTACCTCGCGTACGCCCTCTCGACCATCATGCACCGCGCGCTGCCCGACGCGCGCGACGGACTGAAGCCTGTCCACCGGCGCATCCTCCACGCCATGCGACAGTTGCGGCTGGATCCCGGGCAGGGCTTCAAGAAGTCCGCCCGCGTGGTCGGCGACGTCATCGGCAAGTTCCACCCGCACGGCGACCAGTCGGTCTATGACGCGCTGGTGCGCCTCGCCCAGGACTTCGCCCAGCGGTATCCGCTGGTGGATGGCCAGGGCAATTTCGGCAATGTGGACGGCGATAACGCCGCCGCCATGCGATACACCGAGGCCCGCCTCACCGAGACCGCCCGGCTGCTGCTGGATGGCATCGACGAGGACGCGGTGGATTTCCGCCCGACCTATGACGGGTCGGAGGAAGAGCCGGCAGTCCTGCCCGCCGCCTTCCCGAACCTACTGGCGAACGGCTCGCAAGGCATCGCCGTGGGCATGGCCACCTCCATCCCGCCCCACAATGCGGCGGAGTTGCTGGATGCCGCGCTCCACCTCATCGACCATCCGGACGCGCTCGCGTTCGACCTGCTGAAGTTCGTGCCCGGCCCGGACTTCCCCACCGGCGGCGTGCTGGTGGAGGACCCGGTCGGCGTGGCGGAGGCCTATGCGACCGGCCGCGGCTCGTTCCGGGTCCGCGCGCGCTGGGAGAAGGAGGACACCGGCCGCGGCGGCTATGTGGTGGTGGTGACGGAAATCCCCTACGGCGTCGCCAAGTCCCGCCTCGTGGAGAAGATCGCCGAGCTGCTCACCGACAAGAAGCTGCCCCTGCTCGCCGACGTCCGCGACGAGAGTGCCGAGGACATCCGCCTGGTGCTGGAGCCGCGCACCCGCACCGTGGATGCCGAGGTGCTCATGGAGAGCCTCTTCAAGCTCACCGAGCTTGAGGCGCGCATTCCGCTCAACATGAACGTGCTGGTCAAAGGCCAGATCCCCAAGGTGCTGTCGCTGGCCGAGGCGCTGCGCGAGTGGCTGGACCACCGCCGCGACGTGCTGCTGCGCCGCTCGCGCTACCGGCTCGACCAGATTGCCCACCGGCTTGAGGTGCTGGGCGGCTACCTCATCGCCTATCTCAACCTCGACGAGGTGATCCGCATCATCCGCGAGGAGGACGAGCCAAAGGTCTCGCTGATGCAGACCTTCGAGCTGACCGACGTTCAGGCGGAAGCCATCCTCAACATGCGGCTGCGCTCTTTGCGCCGCCTGGAAGAGATGGAGATCCGCAAGGAGCACGACGCCCTTTCCAAGGAGCAGGACGGGCTCAACCGCCTCGTCGCCTCCGAAACGGCCCAGTGGAAGGCGATTTCCAAGGAAATCCGCGAGACCCGCAAGACCTACGGTCCCGAGACCGAACTGGGCCGGCGCCGCACCACCTTTGCCGCCGCGCCGACCGTGCACGAGGACGCCTTCACCGAGGCGCTGGTGGAGCGCGAGCCGATCACCGTCGTCGTCTCCGCCAAGGGCTGGATCCGCGCGCTGAAGGGCCATGTGGCGGACGTCTCGAACCTGCAGTTCAAGGGCGACGACAGCCACGGCCACGCCTTCTTCGCGGAGACCACCTCCAAGGTCATGGTGTTCGCCTCCAACGGCCGGTTCTACACGCTGGATGCCTCCAAGCTCCCCGGCGGGCGCGGCCATGGCGAGCCGGTGCGCCTCATGATCGACCTGGAGCAGGAGGCGGAGATCGTCTCCGTCTTCGCCTATCAGGCCGGGCGCAAGCTGCTGGTGGCGTCGAAGCAGGGCCGCGGCTTCGTGGTGCCGGAGGACGATTGCCTCGCCAATACCCGCAAGGGCAAGCAGGTGCTCGTCACCGACCCGCCGGACGCGGCGCTGGCGGTGCGTTTCGTCGATGGCGACTGGGTGGCGGTGATCGGCGAGAACCGCAAGATGCTGGTCTTCCCGCTGAACCAGATCCCCGAGATGTCGCGCGGCCGTGGCGTGCGCCTGCAACGCTACAAGGATGGCGGCCTCAGCGACCTCAAGGTGTTCCCGATGGCCACCGGCCTGACCTGGGAGGACACCTCCGGGCGGACCTGGACGGTCACCGATCTCATCGAGTGGCAGGGCGAGCGCGCTTCGGCGGGCCGTCTGCCACCCAAGGGGTTCCCCCGCACCAACACGTTCGGCTGAGGCATGGACGCGCCCTCCCCCGAGACCGGGCGCGCACCGGCTCCTGACGAACGGGCGGCGCTCCGGCGCCTCGTCGATCAGGCGCAGTCCATCGTCCGGGCGCGGGAGACCTCGCTCGTCCTCATCGCCGCCGTCATGGGCGTGCTGGCCGGGGTTGCGGCCAGCCTCATGAGCGTCACCACCCAGTGGATGCACGAGGTTCTCTACTGGCTGGCACCGGGCGAGCGCCTGTCCTCCTCCCCTGCCCTCGCCTCGCCCTGGCTGATCCTCGTCCCAGCCGTGGGCGGCGCGGCCATGGGTGTGATCGCCCTGGCGCTGAAGCGCTGGCGCAGGCACCCTTTCGTCGATCCTATCGAGGCCAATGCGCTGCATGGCGGGCGCATGTCGCTCACCGACAGCATCATCGTCGCCCTGCAGACCATGGTGTCCAACGGCTTCGGCGCATCGCTGGGGCTTGAGGCGGGCTATTCGCAGATCGGCTCGGGCATCGCCTCCCGGCTGGGGCTGACCTTCAAGCTCCGGCGCAACGACCTGCGCATTCTCGTCGGCGCGGGCGCGGCGGCCGGCATCGGCGCGGCCTTCGATGCGCCGCTGATGGGCGCCTTCTACGGCTTCGAGATCGTCATCGGCTCCTATTCCATCCCCGCCGCGGCCCCGGTGCTCGCCGGGACGGTCTCGGCGGTGATGACGGCGCGGCTGCTCGGCGCCCATGTGGAGCCGCTGCACATGCCCCTCGACCCGAACCTCGGGCCGGTGGACATCCTGCCAATCCTCTTCCTCGGCCTCGCCGCTGCGGCGGTCGCCATCGTCATCATGCGGCTCGTGACGACGGTGGAGACGCTGTTCGGCATGAGCCGCATTCCCGCGCCGCTGCGGCCCATGGTGGCCGGCATAGGCATCGGTGCGCTGGCGCTCTACAGCCCGCAGGTGCTCTCCGATGGCCACGGCGCGCTCCATACCCAGGTGGGCAGCGCGGTGACGGCTTCCGTCGCCATCGTGTTCGGCCTGAAGATCCTCGCCTCCGCCCTCTCCATCGGCTCCGGCTTTCGCGGCGGCCTGTTCTTCGCCTCGCTTTTCCTCGGCGCGCTGATGGGCAAGCTCTACGGCGGGCTGCTGGCCGTCGCCTTCCCGGGCTTCCACCTCGACCCATCGGTGGCGGCGGTTGTGGGCATGGGCGCGCTGGCGGTGGGGGTCATCGGCGGGCCGCTCACCATGAGCTTCCTCGTGCTGGAGATGACGCGGGACATCTCCCTCTCCGGTTTCGTGATGGCGGCGGCGGTCGTCACATCCCTGACCGTGCGGGAAACGTTCGGCTACTCCTTCTCCACCTGGCGCCTGCATTTGCGCGGCGAGACCATCCGCGGTGCGCAGGACGTGGGCTGGATGCGCGACCTGACGGTGGCCAAGATGATGCGCACCGACTTCCCCACCTTCCCGCAGGACGGCACCCTGGACGCCCTGCGCGCCCGCTACGCGCTGGGCTCAACCCGCATCGTCGTGCTGGTGGACGCGGCCGGCGGCTATGGCGGGCTGCTCCGCCTGTCCGAGGCCTACGCCAGTCTCGAGCCCGGCGAGACGGCGGTGTCGGGGTTGGCGACCCAACGCGACCACATCTTGCTCACGGCCATGAACGTCAAGGAAGCCGCCCTCGCCTTCGATGCCGCAAAGGCGGAAGACCTCGCGGTGGTGGACGACCGCGACAACCGCCATCTCCTGGGGCTGTTGGGCGAATCCCACGTCCTGAAGCGCTATGCCGCCGAACTGGAGCGGGCACGCCGGGGCCTCGGCGCGGAAGACTGACGTGCCAGACCGGCCTCAGGCGGCAAAAGCCTCCAGCCGGGCCACGCGGTTTCGCCCGGCCCTCTTCGCCGTATAGAGGGCGGTATCGCTCCGTGCGATCAACTCCCCCGGCCCGTCGTCCGCCCTCTGGACGGCGATGCCGACGCTGACCGTGATTTCGATGGCCAAACCATGGGTCACGATAGCGTTGGCCGCGACGCCCGCCCGAATGCGCTCGGCCACCAGCTCCGCCCCCGCCGACGGCGTCTCCGGCAGGACGACGACAAATTCCTCCCCGCCATAGCGACAGACGAAATCCCCCGGCCGGCACGCCGCACGCTGGACGCGGTGGGCGACCTCGGCGAGCACGGCGTCGCCCATGGCGTGGCCGTGCGTGTCGTTCACCCGCTTGAAGTGGTCGATATCGATCATCAGCACAGCAAGCTCGCGCTGCTCACGCCGGGAGCGCTGCATTTCCACCTCCAGCGTGAGGTCGAGCGCCCGTCGGTTGGGCAGGCCAGTGAGGGAGTCCGTAATGGCCATCCGCTCCAGCTGGCGCTCCATCTCCCGGCTGCGGCGCAGGGAGGTGGAGAGCGCCGCGACGGTCAGCGCCAGCAGAAGCGATACCGTGAGCGTGAGCGCAAGAGTGATGGCTGCCCGCAGATACCACCCGCCGAACTGCTGGCGCGCAGAAACGCCAACGGTCACGGAGAGCGGATACCCCTTGACCAACATCGTCCGCAGGAACCTGCGCTGGCCATCGATCTGTGATGTTTCCACCCTCCAGTCGTCCGGCATCGCTGACGCCTGCCTCTGGAGGACGTCGGGCGTCACCTCATCTCCTGCATTGCCCCGGCCATCGGTAGAAGGGTAGCGCAGGACGACGGTTCCGTCGGTCCGGGTCAGCCGGACGATGCCGCCGGGTGGCAGCTTCACCCGCTCGAACATCTGCTGGAAATAGACGAGGCGAATAGAGGCCACCACGACACCCGCGAATGACCCGTCCGATCCATTTATCCGCCGGCTGATTCCAATGGCACGCTCGGGGCTCGAGAGCCGGGACAGGAAGGGCCGGCTGACGTAGACGCCGGCGTTCGGGTTGTCCCTCTGCACACGGAAGTAGTCCCGATCGGCGAAATTGATGCCGCTCAGGTCCTCTTCGGAATCGTCGAACAGGACATTGCCCTGCGCATCCAGCACGAGCATGACGCCGAAGTCATTGGCATCGCCCGCACGGCGAAACAGGACGCGTTGCCGCAGCGCCGCAGGAAGCGCCATCAGCGTCGGCTCGCGCAGTGCCTCGGCGAGACCGGTCAGGCTGGATTCAACCAGAAGGAAGTCGCGTTCGATCGCTCCCGCGAGCACAGAGATTGTGTTCGCGGTATAGCGCTCGCCGTCGTGCCAAGTTTCCTGGTAGGAGCGCCACAGAGCAAAGGACTGCATCCCCACGATGGCGAGGATGAGTGCACTCGTGACAAACCGGAGCAGACGGCCGGAGGAGAGGTGTTTGAGAACCTTGTCCATCAGCCTTACCTGGGCCGCATCTATACCATCCCAGCCGTCACGTTATCAGCCAGAATCACCATTTCGCGACTTTTATTCCGCAGCCGGCCTGTCGATGCGGCGTTCCTCCACCTCCGCGGAGCGGACAGGCTCCGCCTCCAGCCAGTGCAGGATGAGCGTGTAGCCCAGCGCCAGCACCACGGGGCCGACGAACAGGCCCAGCACCCCGGAGGACAGGAGCCCGCCGATCGCGCCGATGAAGACCACCAGCATCGGCACGTCCACGCCGCGCCCCAGCATGATGGGACGCAGGACGTGCTCTATGAGCGACACGCCCGTGCACCAGACGGCGAAGATCACCGCCGGCACCGGATCAAGCAGTGTGAAGGCGTAGATCGCCACCGGCACCAGAACGATGGCCAGCGGCAACTGCACGATGGCGATGATGAGGCAGAGCAGTGCGAGGAGCCCGGCGGCCGGAATATCGGCGGCGAGAAAGCCCAGCCCCGCCAGCAGCGACTGGATCAGCGCGACGCCGATGATGCCCTTGCTGACGCTGCGAATGGTGCGCACCGCGAGGTCGGCATAGCCCAGCCCCCCGGAGCCGGCGAGGCGGGTGACGACATCGCCCGCAATGCGCTGGCCGCTGGTCGCATTGGCCATCAGAACCGCGGCCACGAAAATGGCGACGATGAATTCCAGTATGCCGAGCAGCACGCCGGTTGCCGACCCAAGCATCCATTTGCCGGCCCAGGTGAGTTCGGAGGCGATCGAGCTGATCGCCTGATCGAGGTTGGTCGAGGCGAGCATCCAGAAGCTGTAGAGCGGATCGCCCACGAGAAACCAGCCGCGGACAGCCTCCGGCGGCGGCGGCAGGCGCAGCGTGCCATCCGCCATGTGGTGGGCCAGAAGCTTCAGGCTGTTCACGAGGGTGTCGGTCAGCAGCATCGCCGGCAGCACCAGCAAGGTCAGCGCGAGCAGGACGAAAAGCGTGGCGGCCGCCGCCGTCCGGCCTTTGAGGGCCGCGCACAGGCGGAGGAACAGCGGGTGGGAGGCGATGGCGATGATGAGCCCCCACAGAATGGAGGTCAGGAACGGCTGGACGATGGTGAAGCACCAGCCGAACAGCAATGCCAGCGTGCCGAACCTCAGCGCCAGCTGAAGGACGGGCCCGAACGTTTCGCTGCCGTCCCTGGCGAGGGGGCGATCCTGACGCCTGTCGTGGGGTCGTTCCATGATCCTGTCCAGATGGACTCTCCCTGCCACAGAACCCGCTCCAGCCTAGCCTGAGAGAACCCCTTATGCGCCTGGCTTGCAATGGCAGCCAGCCGACATTTGCCGTTGGTGTCGCGGTACGGACGCTACGTCAAGTCGCTTGCCTCTTCTGCATGGCAGGCCAATTGCATCATGGATTCAGGGCCACGGTCTGCCTGTTCTGGCTGTCGCCCCCGAAGCAACAAGGACAAGGCGAGGACACAGCATGTCCGACCACAAGGTTACGGTCGAGCAACTGCCGAGCGGCAAGTGGGCGTGTTTTCTTCACGTGGAAGGACACGACGAACCCATCAATCTCGGCCGGGAATTCAAGAACGACGAGCAGGCGGAAAACTGGCTCAACGTGTCGGAATCCGTCACTGCGATCGAGATGATGCTGCGGAAGGTCAAGAAGTAGGACCTGCCGACGACGACAAGCCGACGCCGGCTTGGCTCGAAGGCGACAGGGCTGTCGCGGTTCACACAGCCTGTCGGGGCTCGAGCATGCAATCCGCCGGCTTCACTTGGTGCAGCCGGCGGACGCGGAAATGTTCTCGGGCGTGCCCCAATCGTTCTGGGGCAGGTTCTCGTACGGCGGGCCGAACTCCTGCTTGATCATGGTGAAGGCCGAGGGCAGCCCGGTCTGCTGATCGAAATCGATGATCCAGAAATAGTCGTAGGTGTCGCCCGGCCAGTCGTCCGGCATCTTGATGCCGGCGAGGTCCATGAGGTCGAAGAGGGTCGTGGCCTTGGTGGGCACCGGCCTGCCCGGGTGCTTCTCCTGCACCTTCGCCCGCTGCGCCGGCGTCAGCTCGATATCGAGGCGCGGGCGGGCGATGTGGTCGTGCTCCCAGTCCATGATCAGCGTGCCGCCGGCCCATTCCGGCTTGGTGAACACGTCATGCACCGCCTGCCGGTTGCGCTCCGCGAGCTTGTCCTGGCGGATGATCAGCTTGCCGTCCACCATCTCCGGCATCACCGAATAGAAGACGACCGGCTGCTTCCACGAATCGGCGACCGGATAGATGGTTTCCAGCGTGTGCAGCGAGAGCCCGAGGATCGCGGTCGGCACCTCTCCCGGCCGCAGGAGCGACTTCTTGGCGTTCTTGCCGAGGTAATAATCCACCAGGGCGCGGGCGCGTTCCTGGCCGACGCTGCAGAGCTGGAGCGGCCCGCCCTTCTCTCCGTGCCGCAGGAGAATGACCCGCGCCGGAACGGCGGCCGCAGGCAGCGCCGACAGAAGGCTGGTGGAAAACACGGCCGCGAGCGCAAGGCCGCCCGCCAAGACCGTCCGTTTGAGGGATTTGATCGTCTGCATCACTGCCTCTCCCAATACGGCGACGCTAGCCGAGTCCACCCGCCTTCGCCATGTGACCGGGTGCCGGACCTTGCGCGCCACGAGCGCCGATCGAGCCCCTTCACACGCCGCCTCGAACATGCTTCAAGGCGGCAGCCGGGAGATTTTGGGGTCCGGCCGATGCGGGGCGCTGCAATGGCAGAGATTAGCTTGGGGACGAATGGGCTGGCGGGCGGCGTGTTGCTCGCGCTCATCGCCATGGCCGGCGTCCAGGCGGTGGCCCAGAGCTCGCAGCAGCGCATCGTGGTGACGCCCCGCGTGATCCAGCTGCCTGTCATCCCCCAGGGCAATTACCTTGACCCCGGCCCCGGCCCCGCCATTCGTCCGGACGTCAAGATCGGCGACGACCGCAACGAAGACTACGTGTTCCCGCCCGACCTGACCGGCGGATACGGCTCCGGCCCTCCCGGCGACTCGACCAACAACGGTCAGTGGAGCCCGCTGGATGGCGACACGCCTAGCTTCTGAGACGTATAGCGATTTTTGAGACGATGGCCGGGCCTCAACCCGGCCATTTCCGTTTGCGGCACCCGAGCGTTCGTCGGCCGGCGCGTTTGACGACGAGGGACGGCGCCACGTATCCCTGAGCCAGAAGGCTGCATCGGCAGCCCCCGGCGGCAACTCAAGCCGCACGGCATGTGCTTCAGGGAGCCGCCAATGACCGCCGCGCCGAACTACATGATCTCTCGCCTGGACGAGATCCCGGCCGTGCCCTGCCCCTGCGGTTTCGCCCGCCGTGCATTCGGGACGGACGACAACAGACTGGCGACCGTGCACCTCACCGACATCACTGAGGATGCGCGGGTGCACTACCACAAGCACATGACCGAGATTTACGTGATCCTCGAAGGCGAAGGAGAGATGGAGCTCGACGGCGAGCGCGTGCCGGTCTCGCCGCTCACGTCCATCTTCATCAAGCCGGGCTGCCGGCATCGCGCCATCGGCCGTATGCGCATCCTGAACATCCCGATCCCCGCCTTCGACCCGGAGGACGAGTGGTTCGACTGAGCGCCGGGGAAGCGGGAAGCCAAAAAGAAAGCGGCGGGGACTGGCCCCGCCGCTCTCGAAAACCTCGAACCGTGAACCGAAGCGATCAGCGCTTCGAGAACTGGAACGAACGGCGGGCCTTGGCGCGGCCGTACTTCTTGCGCTCGACCACGCGGCTGTCGCGGGTCAGGAAGCCGCCCTTCTTGAGGGGGCTGCGCAGCTCGGGCTCGTAATAGGTGAGCGCCTTGGAGAGGCCGTGACGCAGGGCGCCGGCCTGGCCGGACAGACCGCCGCCGGAGACGGTGGCGACCACGTCATACTGGCCTTCGCGGGCGGCGACCTGGAACGGCTGGTTGATCATCAGGCGCAGCACGGGACGGGCGAAATACACCTCGATGTCCCGGTCATTGACGGTGATCTTGCCGGTGCCGGGGCGAACCCACACGCGGGCCACGGCGTCCTTGCGCTTGCCGGTGGCATAGGCGCGGCCGAACTTGTCCAGCTTCTGGACATGAACGGGGGCTTCGGGCTGGGCCGAGACGGTCGCTGCGCCGAGAGCGTCGAGGGACTGGAGAACCTCGGCCATGTCAGTTCCTCACGTTCTTGCGGTTGAGAGCCGCCACGTCGAGGGCGACCGGCTGCTGGGCCTCGTGCGGGTGGGCAGGGCCCTTGTAGACGCGCAGGTTGCCCATGATCTTGCGGCCGAGCGGGCCGCGGGCGAGCATGCGCTCCACCGCCTTCTCGATGACGCGCTCCGGGAAGCGGCCCTCGAGAATGAACTTCGCGGTGCGTTCCTTGATGCCGCCCGCATAGCCGGTGTGATGGTAGTAGACCTTCTGGTCCTTCTTGCGGCCCGTGAACACCGCCTTCTCGGCGTTGACCACGACGACGTTGTCGCCGCAATCCACGTGGGGGGTGTAGATGGGCAGGTGCTTGCCCTTCAGGCGCATGGCGATGATGGTCGCGAGCCGGCCGACAACAAGGCCGCTGGCGTCGATCACCACCCACTTCTTCTCGATTTCGGCGGGCTTGGCCGAATACGTCGTCATGGGATCATTCCGAATGAGAAGTCGGACGGCCCAGCCCATGAGGACCGAACGGCGTCCGACGATGGGGTGCTTCTAGAGGAGCACAGCGCGCACGTCAACGCATCCGAGGCCACAAAACATATGCAAAAACAAATGGTTATAAAAATGGTGCAATAACACCATCAAAATTCCCGCGTTTTCGCATTGCCTTGGCGTCGATCAGGCCTTCGGCCGATCCGGGATCGAATAGGTGGCGACGCAATGAGCGACCAGTTCGTCGTCCCCCGGCCCCCGAATACCCACCTCGCCAACCGCGAGACGCTTGCCCAGCTTGATGATGCGGGCGTCGCCGAAGAGCGGCCCCGGGGCCGGCTTGCGCAGGAAGTTGATGGAGAGATTCGTCGTGACCGCGAGCGCGACGGGCCCGATCTGCGCCAGGAGCGCCACATAGACCGCCACATCCGCCAGCGCCATCATGGCCGGACCGGAAATGGTGCCGCCCGGGCGCAGATGGCTCTCATCGGCATCCAGCCGCACCGTCGCGGTCTTCAGGCCCACGCGCTCCACATGGTGCGCTCGGCCCAGGCCGAAGGCTTGCGGGAACTCGGCCGCGAGGAAGGTCTCCAGATCCTTCACCGTCATCACCGCATCGCGCGCCGCAGTCATCCCGTCCATTCCCCGTCCCTGCCCCGGCTCGCGCCGGCCGACGCTTGTGAATAGGATAGCGGCCGGAACGTCAAATCCGGAAACACCAAGGGAAATACCGTGCCCGCAACTGCCGCCGCCGTGAACGCCCCGCTCCCCGCCCCGGTCTCCCGCTCCGACGATGCGGGCGTGGTGACGCTCACCCTGTCGCGGCCGGCGCAGCGCAATTCCCTGTCCGAGGCGATGATGGCGGCGCTCACGGCCGCGCTGGGCGAGGTCGCGGCGGACTCCTCCGCGCGCGCCGTGGTGCTGGCGGCGGAAGGGCCTGTCTATTCCGCAGGGCATGATCTGAAGGAGATCCAGTCCCATCGCTCCGACCCGGACCGCGGCCGCGCCTATTTCGAGGATGTGCTGAAGCGCTGCGCGACCTTGATGACGGCCATCGTTCGCCTGCCCCAGCCGGTGATCGCGGCGGTCGAGGGCATGGCGACGGCGGCCGGTTGCCAGCTGGTGGCGAGCTGCGACCTCGCGGTCGCCGGAGACAAGGCGCGCTTCTGCACGCCGGGCGTCAATATCGGCCTGTTCTGCCACACGCCCATGGTGGCGCTCTCGCGCAACCTCTCGCGCAAGCACGCCATGGAGATGCTTCTGCTCGGCGACTGGACAGAGGCGGACGACGCTTTGCGCATGGGCCTCGTCAACCGCGTCGTGCCGGCCGGCGACGCTCTTGCTACAGCGCAGGCCCTCGCCCGCAAGATCGCGGACAAGTCGCAGGTGCCGGTGAAGCTCGGCAAGGCCGCCTTCTACGCGCAGGTGGAGCTGGGCCTCGACGACGCCTATACCTACGCCTCGCGCGTCATGGCGGAGAACATGCTGGCGCGCGATGCGGACGAAGGAATCTCGGCGGTACTCGCCAAGCGTGCAGCCGTGTGGGAAGATAGGTAATCCCGTTTACACTCCATAAACCATGATCTGGCTCTCTGGGTGGGACTCGCGCGTTTTGCGTCCGAGTCGCGGGAGGGCCGCGCATGTCTCAGCTGGAGACGACGCACCTTGGAATGACGCAGGCCGACACGGCGGGGCCCGATCTCGGGCTTCGGCGTGCGCGGCTGGCGTGGCGCCCGGGCCTCTGGCAGGCCGCGTGGATCGTCTTCGCCCTCATTGCACTCGCCAGCTTCCTGCCGCTGCGCTTCTCCGCCACCACCACCCTCGCGTTCGAAGTAGGCACCCAGCCGCCCGCCGGCGCCATGCGCGGCGTGGCGCAGATGCTGGGCTCGCGGGAATTGGCCTATGACGCCGTGCGCCAACTGCCGGATGATGACGTGCGCCGCATCGCCGCCGGGGGCCTGACCGGATGGCTGGGCATCACCCGCGCTGGCACCGAAGGACGCGCCGAGAGCGTCGCCGCCGCGTGGCGCCTCATGGAAAATCTGGAGGTGTCGCCGGCCCAGGGCGGGCGCGCGTTGCGCCTTACCGTCACCGCGGCAACGCCCGGCCTCGCCGTGCGGGCGGCCGATGCCTACGTCTCCGCCTTCCTCTCCCTCGATCGCGCCACGCGCGAGGCGCAGGAGGAGCCCTCCCTGCTGCCGGCGGCACGCCGGGGCGAGGCTGGGCGTGCCTCTTTCGTGCCCCAGCCGCCCGGGCCACTCGCCCTCGGGTTGCTCGCGGCCGTCGCTGCCTTGCTGGTCATTGCGCGACGCACCGTGAACCGCCCGGCGGAAGCCGAAGGCATGGTGGATGGCGCCGTCCTTCCGGTCGAGCTCAATGACAGCCACTGCATCACCTGGATCGGCGGCCCGGAAGGCGCCGGCCTCGAGGCGGATGCGGCGGTCGCGCGCCTCGCCGCCCATCTCGCAACCTCGCGCGGGTCGACGCGCCTGATTCTGCTCACCTCCGACGACCTGCCCGAGGCATCCGCCACCTGCGCGGTCTCCCTGGCCCGTCGCCTCTCTGAGGATGCCGGGGTGGCTCTGGTGGCGTTGGATGGCAGCGCCGAGAGCCTCGCCGCCCTCGTGTCCGACCCATGGGCGCCGGGCATGAGCGAACTCCTGTTCGGCGTCGCAGGCTTCGGCGAGACCATCCATCGGGACGCCCGCTCCCGGGCCCACGTGATCCCGCCTGGCCGGGACGTGCTCTCCGGCTCTGCCGTGGTGGGGGCGGAACGGCTCGCTTTGGTGCTGGAAGCTCTCAAGCGGACTTATGACTATGTGGTGGTCGCCGCCCCCAGCCTGTCGGCGGCCCGCGGCGGGCGACGCATCGCCGGCCTTGATCCGCTCGTTGTTTGCCTGAATGCGGATGATGCACCGCCGACAGCCGCCGTCGAAACGTTCGACGCCCTCGCGGAGAAGAAATTCGGTCGGGTGGTGATGCTCTGCCTCGCCTCCGGCCGGACCGTGGAAGAGGCGCCGGAGAGCGAGGATCACCTCGCCGTGCCATCCCTTGACGCCCAGGATATCGAGCCGCCGCAAATGCCCGAACGGCTCGCCGGCGCGGCCTGATCCACCCTTCGCGATCGCGCGACAGAGGCCCGGCCCAGCCGGGCCTTTTTGCGTTTCGCCCTCAACCAGGCAGGGCGAATGCTCGTCTGAAACCTAAAGAAACTGACACAAGAGGCTGTATCGCCTCATTTTTTGTCTGGACGCTCCATCCAGCGAATGATGAGAGCCGCCGGGAGAACCCACAGGCTTCCCAGAAGCACGTAGCAGACGGTTTGAAGCGCCCAGTGCAGCTCGGTCACCCGCCCCTGTGCCAACGCCATGGCCATCAGCGCCCAGACGACGACCAGCACCAGCATCAGGACCGTACCGATAAGCTTGCGCAGGCGTTGGGGCATTCGCGATCACTCCCTGGCCACGAGGAGGGCCTGCGTGCCGAAGCGGCATGCGGCACCCGCTCCCTTGCGCGGCACACAGGCTCTCTATAACGGATCGATCCTGGGGGGCCACGCAGCAAGACCGCGCACGCGGAGCCGAAAACACATGTCGCACGCCGAAGCCGCACCCCTGATCGCCGACCGCCCCCGCCCCGGGATCAAGGCTGTCCGCATCTGGCTCTATTTCGTCGCGGCGCTGATCGTGGCCATGGTCGTCGTGGGCGGCGCGACGCGCCTCACCGAATCCGGCCTCTCCATCACGGAATGGAAGCCTGTCACCGGTGCCCTGCCCCCCATGTCGCAGGGCGACTGGCAGGCGGAGTTCGACCGCTACAAGGCCATTCCCCAGTACGAGATCCTCAACAAGGGCATGGGGCTGGAGGCGTTCAAGCGCATCTATTGGTGGGAATGGGGCCACCGGCTGCTCGGCCGGGTCATCGGCTTCGCCTTCCTCCTGCCCTTCCTCTATTTCGCCTTCCGCGGCGTGCTGCGCGGATCGCTGCTGGCGAAGTGCCTCGGCCTGTTCGCCCTCGGCGGGCTGCAGGGTGCCGTCGGCTGGTGGATGGTGGCGTCGGGGCTCACGGAGCGGGTCTCCGTCAGCCAGTATCGCCTCGCGGTCCATCTGACCCTCGCCTGCATCATCCTCGCCGCCATCGTCGCCGTCGCGCGATCGCTCGCCGGCGAGGCGCGGCAGGCGGTGACGGGCCGGGTGCGGCTGACGGCGCGTGTGCTGGTGGTCCTCGTGCTGGTGCAGATCTTCGCCGGCGGTCTGGTGGCCGGGCTTGATGCCGGCATGGCCTACAACACCTGGCCGCTCATGGACGGCCACTTCATCCCCGCCGCCGAACAGCTCGGTGCCATGTCGCCCTTCTGGCGCAACCTGTTCGAGAATGCGCTGACGGTGCAGTTCGATCACCGCATGGTGGCCTACGCCCTGTGGGCGCTGGCGCTCGTCCACGCGCTCGATGCCCTGCGGGGCGGCGGGCGGGCGGCAAAGCGGGCGTGGATTCTGTTCGCGCTGGTGACGGCGCAGGCGACGCTGGGCATTCTGACGCTGATCCATCAGGTGCCCATCGATATCGCTTTGGCGCATCAGTTCGGGGCGACCATCGTCCTGATCTTTGCCGTGGTGCATGTGAGCGGCCTCGGCACTCCCGAGACCACGAAGGCCGTGACCGCTGCCGCCTAGACCAGCGCCGCGACGAGCGGCGCGATCATCACGTTGAACAGGCCCGCCAGCACCATCACGAGACCGGCGATGGAGCCTTCCTCCCCGCCGATCTGGTGCGCCCGGGCGACGCCCGCACCGTGGGCGCCCATGCCGAACAGGGCGCCGCGGGCCAGCGAAGAGCGCAGCGGCATCACCTTCAGAACCACCTCGCCCAAGGCCGCACCGCAGATGCCGGTGAGGATGACGAACACGGCGGTGAGGTCGGGCACGCCGCCGATGTCGCCGGAGACCACCATGGCGAAGGGGGTGGAGGTGGAGCGCGGCATCAGGCTGAGGCCGATGGAATCGCTCAGTCCCAAAAGATGCGCGAGGGCCAGCGCCGTCCCCATGGCCAGGGTGCTCCCCACCGCGACACCCACCAGCAGCACCGGCCAATAGCGGCGGATGAGCGCGCGCTGCTCATAGATGGGGATGGCGAAAGCCACCGTCGCCGGCCCCATCATCAGCAGCAGCCAGCGGGTGCCGGCGATGTACTCGCCGTAGCCGGCATGCAGGCTGAGCGCCACGGTACCGACGCCGATGGGCGTCAGCAACAGCGGCGAGGTCCACCAGAACCGCCAGCGCCGGCCGATGGCCCGCGCCGCAAGATACGAGCCGATGGTGACGGCCGACCAGAACAGCGCGGCGAACAGGGGGTTATGCATCCACATGGCGCGCCTCCCCCGACAGACGCTGGGTCCAGCGCCAGCACAGGTCCACGGCGAGCGCGGTGCCACCCATGACCGTGACCGTGCCGAGCAGGATCACCGCGGCGATCTTCAGTCCGTCGAGGCCGATGAGTTCCTTGTGGTCGAGCACGGCCATGACGGCCGGCACGAAGAACAGCAGCATCTCCGCCAGTAGCCAGGACGCCCCGCGCCGCACGCTTGCCGGGCGCAGCCAGCCGCTCGCCAGAAGCGCCAGCACCACGACCATCCCCACGATGCCACCCGGCACCGGCAGCTTCACCAGCCGCACCACACCTTCTCCCGCCATCCAGAAACCGGCGAGCACGGCGAGTTGAGCAATCATGCTGCGATGCAGCGCGAGGCGGACGGTACGAAGCAAATGATTGGGGGCAGAGCGATTCTGGGACATGGCTGGCACCTCCAGTGCCGATGCCAGTAAGATAGTATGCACCGCAGCATGATGAAAATGAATTGATTGCATAAAGACCATTCCATATAGGCATCATATGGAACTTCGGACGCTCAGGGCCTTCGTGGAGGTGGTGCGGCAGGGCGGCTTCTCGCCGGCCGCCAAGGTGCTCAATGCCACCCAACCCACCATTTCCAAGGCTGTGAAGCAGCTGGAGGACGAACTCGGCGTTCCGCTGCTCGACCGCATCGGCCATCGCAGCCAGCTCACCGCCGCGGGCGAGATCGTCTACCGCCGCGCTTTGACCTTGCTGGCCGAGCGGGAAGGCCTCGTGGCCGAGCTGGAGGATCTGAGGGGCCTCAGGCGCGGCAGCCTGCGCCTCGGCCTGCCGCCGCTTGGGGCGAGCACGCTGTTTGCGCCCTTGTTCGCCGTCTTCCGCTCCCGCTATCCCGGCATCGAGATCCGGCTCACCGAGCACGGCTCGAAGCGGCTGGAGGAAATGCTAATCGAGGGCGAGGTGGAGCTGGCCGGCTCCCTGCTCCCTGCCAAGGAGGGGTTCGATGGGCAGGGCGTGCGGTGCGAGCCGCTGATGGCCGTCTTGCCGGTGAGCCACCCTCTGGCGGGGCGGGAGCGGGTGACGATGGCCGATCTCGCGGGCTTCCCCTTCATCCTGTTCGAGGGCGGATTTGCGCTCAATCAAGTGCTGGAGGACGCCTGCGCCCGCAACGGCTTCGCGCCGCAGATCGCCGCGCGCAGCGGGCAGATCGACTTCATCGTGGAGATTGCGGGCGCGGGCCTCGGCGTCGCCTTCCTGCCGAAGACCATCGCCTATCAGCGCCGCACGCCGGCGGTGCGTTTGTCGGAACTCGCCGAGCCAGGCACCGAGTGGCACATGGCCATCGTCTGGCGGAAGGGCAGCTATCTCTCCCACGCCGCCCGCGCCTGGCTGGAGCTGACGCGGGAAGTCTATGGCGACGGGGACGGTCCGTCCGGCTGAACGTCATCCCCTCATAAAAACCGCGCGGGCCCTTGGGAGCCCGCGCAGATCAAAGATCAGATCTTCGCCCAGATCAGATCTTGGCCAGCGCCTGATCGAGGTCGCCGATGATGTCCGCCACGTCCTCGATGCCGATGGACAGGCGCACCACTTCCGGCCCTGCCCCCGCCGCCGTCTTGCCGTCGTCGGTCAGCTGGCGATGGGTGGTGGAGGCGGGATGGATGATGAGCGAGCGGGTGTCGCCGATGTTGGCGAGATGCGAGAACAGCTCGACGTTCGACACCAGCTTCACGCCCGCCTCATAACCGCCCTTGAGGCCGAAGGTGAACACCGCCCCGGCGCCCTTGGGCAGGTATTTCTGCGCCAGCGCATGATACTTGTCGGTCGCAAGGCCGGGATAGCTCACCCAGGACACCTTGGGGTGCGCGGCCAGCCACTGCGCCACCTTCAGCGCATTCTCGCTATGCCGCTGCATGCGCAGGGCCAGCGTCTCGATGCCGGTGAGGATCAGGAAGGCATTGAAAGGCGACAGCGCCGGCCCGAGGTCGCGCAGGCCCAGCACGCGGGCGGCGATGGCGAAGGCGAAATTGCCGAAGGTCTCGTGCAGCACCATGCCGGAATATTCCGGCCGCGGCTCGGTCAGGAAGGGGTAGCGGCCCGAGGCCGACCAGTCGAACGTGCCCGCATCCACGATCACGCCGCCGATGGAATTGCCGTGCCCGCCCAGGAACTTGGTGGCCGAATGCACGACGATGTCGGCACCGTCCTTGATGGGTTGCCAGAGATAGGGCGTCGCCAGGGTATTGTCGACGATGAGCGGCACGCCCGCCTTCTTGGCGATGGCGGAGATGGCCGCAACATCGGTCACCACGCCGCCCGGATTGGCGATGGATTCGATGAAGATCGCCTTGGTCTTCGGCGTCACCGCCCGCTCGAACGAGGACACATCGTCCGGGTCCGCCCACACCACGTTCCAGCCGAAGCTCTTGAAGGCGTGGGAGAACTGGTTGATCGAGCCGCCATAGAGCTTGCGCGAGGCGATGAACTCGTCACCCGGCGTCAGAAGCGTGTGGAACACCAGATGCTGGGCCGCATGGCCGGACGCGACCGCAAGGGCCGCCGTGCCGCCCTCCAGCGCCGCGACGCGCTCTTCCAGCACCGCATTGGTCGGGTTGGTGATGCGGGTGTAGATGTTGCCGAACGCCTGCAGCCCGAACAGGGACGCCGCATGATCCACGTCGTCGAACACGAACGAGGTGGTCTGGTAGATCGGCGTCGCCCGCGCGCCCGTGGTGGGGTCCGGCTGGGCGCCGGCGTGGATCGCGAGGGTCGCGAAACCCGGCTCGTGCGGGGCGGCGGGGGTCTTGTCGTCGGACATGGGCGCTTTCTCCGTCAGTGCCAACCTTCTATGCCGGCGGGCTTCGATAGATAATTCCGTACTTCTACCGATTAGATTGATTTCGGTCCACGCGGTGCGATGGAAAGCCGCTGCACCCCGCTGCCCAGCCGCTGGGGGCGGCGGGCGGAGATGGTGCGGGAATTGACGCCGGTCCAGCCGATCTCGCCGGAAAGGCGGCCATATTCGATCTTCGGGCAGCGGTTCATCACCACCTTGAGACCGGCGGCCTCAGCGCGGGCGGCGGCCTCGTCGTTGCGGACGCCAAGCTGGGTCCAGAACACCTTTGGCAGGGGATCGAGCGCCAGCACCTCGTCGAGAACGGCGGGCACATGCTCGGGTGCGCGGAACACGTCCACCATGTCGATGGCCTCAGGCACATCCTTCAGCGACGCGACGAAGGTGAGCCCCACCACGGTCTTGCCCGCCTGCCCCGGATTGACCGGATAGACGCGATAACCGCGCTCGGACAGGTACTTCATTACGAAATAGGACGGCCGCGCCGCATTGGCGCTGGCGCCGACGATGGCGATCGTCTTCACCTCGGAGAGGAGGGAGCGGATATAGGCGTCATCGTAGCGATCGTGGTTCACCACGTCTCCTCCCTCGTTCAGCGCTGGACGATTCAGCGCCTGGCCTTGGAAAACAAGGTGTAGAAATTCCGGGTGGTTGCGGCGGCGAAGGTCTCGAAGGGCTCGCCCCGCGCCTCGGCCAGCACCTTCGCCGTCTCGCGCACGAAGGAGGGCTCGTTGCGCTTGCCGCGATGGGGAATCGGCGCGAGGAACGGGGAATCGGTCTCCACCAGAATGCGGTCGGCCGGCACATCGCAGGCGATGGCGCGCAGATCCTCGCTCTTCTTGAAGGTCACGACGCCGGAGAAGGAGATGTAGCCGCCCAGCGCCAGCGCCCGGCGGGCAAGCTCCGGCCCGGCGGTGAAGCAATGCAGCAGGAAGGGAAAGGCGCCCCTGGCGCTCTCCTCCTCGAGAATGGCGGCCACGTCCTCATCCGCCTCGCGGGCGTGAATCACCAGCGGCAGGCCGGTCTCGCGCGACGCTGCGATGTGGGTGCGGAAGCCGTGCTCCTGCGCCTCGCGCGGCCCGAGGTCGTAGTGATAGTCCAGCCCCACCTCGCCGATGGCCACCACCTTGGGATGGCGGGAGAGGTCCACCAGGTCCTTCACCGTGACATCGGTTTCCTCGCCCGCCTGATGGGGGTGGGTCCCCACGGAACAGCTCACGCTGTCGAACCGCTCGGCGATGGCGAGGATCTCGTTGAAGCGGCGCACCCGCGTGGAAATGGTGACGAGATGGGTGACGCCAGCCGCCTCGGCGCGCGCCACCACGTCCGGCAGCTCGGCGGCGAAATCGGGGAAATCGAGATGGCAGTGGCTGTCGACGAGCATGATGATCCTACGGACGTTCCGCGCTTCACATAAGCGCATCGGCCCTCCCCGTCGAGGCGCCGGGCCATGCGCACAGCGCACGGCCGGGCCTTGCCGGACTGCTCCGGCAAAGGTATCGCGGGGGCCGACACGGGCCGGGCCGGCTCGTCCCATGGCGAGACCCTTCATGCTCAAGACCCAGCCCCCGTTCCGCCCTGCGCTCGCCCGGCTCGCCGATGCGTCCAACGTCTGGGCGATCGCTTTGCTCGTCGTAGGCGTAGCCCTGCTGGCCTGGAGCGCCCAGCTGTCTATCCCCATCCAGCCGGTGCCCATCACGCTGCAGAGCTATGTGCTCATCTCGCTTGCCGCCCTCATGGGCTGGCAATTCGGCGGGCTCACCGTCGCGATCTATCTGCTGGCCGGATTGATGGGACTGCCGGTGTTCTCGGGCGGGCGGAGCGGGCTCGCCATGCTCACCGGCACCTCCGGCGGCTTCGTCGTCGGCTTTCTCGTCACGGCGCTGCTGGTGGGCTGGCTGCAGGAAAGCTGGGCGCGGCTTCGGCCGCTGCCGCTCTTCGGCGCGCTCGCCCTTGGGCATCTGGTGCTGATGGTCATGGGCGCCGGGTGGCTCGCCACCAAGGTCGGCCCCATGCTGGCGCTGGAGAAGGGCTTCCTGCCCTTCATCCCCGGTGCCGTGGTGAAGACCATCGCGGCGCTCGCCACCGTCATCGCCATGGAGCGCCTCGCCGGCACCCCGCGCCAGCAGTGAGTCGCGCGGCTACTGGGCCGCGCTGATCTCTTCCTTGAGGGCGTCCGCGTCCGGGGCGGGCATGGTGATGGGCTGCACGCGCTCGCCGGGGCGGCCGGGATTGGTGACGATGGAGGCTTCCAGCGACACCGTGACGTTCCCGCCCGAGGTGTTGAAGATGTAGTCCAGCCGGAAGGCGGCATCCTGGCTCTGGCCGTTGGTGCGCTTCATCGCCTCATCAGGCGGAAGCCGTTTTTCGGCAATGAGTTGGGCCGGCTGATCGACCGTGATGTTGTACTGGCGGGCACGCCGTGACGTCGCGATGCGGGCGCGCACGAGGGTGGCGTCGGCACCGGCGAGCTTCACCTCGATGCGCGGCACGGCGGGGCCTTCCGGCACCGGCGGGGGCATCTGAGTCGGCATGGCCGGGGGGATGGGATCATAGTTGGGAGAAGGCGCCGGAGCGCGGTCGTAGCTGCTGGAGCAGCCGGCCAGTGCCAGCGCCACCGCGGCCACCGAAACCCATCTCACGCCCGTCATTCCCACCGCTCCAGTTCCCCCAGCCCCGCCTGCTGTAAACTACAAAACCCTAGCAAGGTTAAGATATTTCCGGTTCCCGCCCATTCCGGGGCTCAGGTGGCGGCTTCCGGCTCCACATAGCGCGGGAACACGCCGACAGGGGTCGGCAGGGCCAGGCCGGCGGGCAGGCGGAAGGCCGGAGCGAGCCGGTCGAAGCCCCGCTCCGCGGCGGGAATCGCCACCAGATCCAACAACTTGGCGGCGCTCTCCGGCATCACCGGCTGGACCATGATGCCCACCTGCCGGATCACCTCGGCGGTGACCCAGAGCACCGTCTCCATGCGGGCGGGATCAGTCTTGCGCAGGGCCCAGGGGGCCTGGGCGGCGAAGTAGCGGTTGGCTTCCGCGACCACGGCCCAAACTGCGTTGAGAAACAAGTGGATAGCCTGCGCCTCCATGGCCTCGCGGCTCTTTTCGAGCATCCCGCCGGCGAGGGCGAGCATGGCCTCGTCCTCCGGCGAGAGGGGGCCGGGGGTAGGCACCAAGCCATTGAGATTCTTGGAGATCATCGACAGCGAGCGCTGGGCGAGGTTGCCCAGGTCGTTGGCGAGGTCGGCGTTGATGCGGTTGACGATGGCCTCGTGGCTGTAGGAGCCATCCTGGCCGAACGCCACCTCCCGCAGGAAGAAATATCTAATGGCATCAACACCATAGGTGGCCGCGAGATCGAACGGATCGATCACGTTGCCGACCGACTTCGACATCTTCTCTCCGCGGTTGAAGAGAAAGCCATGTCCGAACACGCGCTTCGGCGCCTCCAGCCCGGCGGACCAGAGAAACGCCGGCCAGTACACCGCATGGAAGCGAATGATGTCCTTGCCGATGACATGCACGTCCGCCGGCCAGTACTTCGCGAAGTCTCCATCCACGTTCGGATACCCGAGCGCGGTGATGTAATTCGTCAGCGCATCCACCCACACATACATGATGTGCTTGGGATCACCTGGAACGGGGATGCCCCAGTCGAAGGTGGTGCGGGAGATGGAGAGGTCCTGAAGGCCACCTGAAACGAAACTGACAACCTCGTTTCGGCGGGTGTCAGGCGCTATAAACCCCGGGTTTTCGGCATAGTAAGTGAGCAGTCGGTCCTGATAGGCCGAGAGGCGGAAGAAGTAGCTCTCCTCCTCCACCCATTCCACGGGCGTCCCCTGTGGGCCGAGCCGGACACCGGCGTCGTTCAGTGTTGTCTCACTTTCCGCGTAGTAGGCTTCATCCCGGATGGAATACCAGCCTGCATACGTGGATTTGTAGATATCCCCATTCGCCGCCATCTTTTCCCAGATGGCCTGCGTGGAAATGCGGTGCCGCTCCTCCGTGGTGCGGATGAAGTCGTCGTTGGAGAGGTTGAAGGTCTCCACCATCGCCTGGAAGCGGGGAACGTTTCGCTCGAGCAGCTCGCGGGTGGTCACGCCGGCGCGCTGCGCGGTCTGCAGCATCTTGATTCCGTGTTCGTCCGTGCCGGTGAGGAAGCGCACGTCATAGCCGTCGAGCCGCTTGAACCGCGCCATGCAGTCGGTCGCGATCGCCTCGTAGGCATGGCCCATGTGGGGCACGCCATTGGGGTAGGAGATGGCGGTGGTGATGTAGAACGGCGGCTTGACGGACATCGGAAGGCTCGGACGATTTCTCCGACCCCCGGGACTGCGGCTTCAGCTTGCGGCAGCTTCAGCGCACGGCCTCGGCCAGATCGGCAAAGATGCGGAACACCAGCGCCTTGCGATCGAGATTGAAGACATCCGCCTCGGTCGCGCTGCGCCGCACCTTCTCCCACACCTCGCCGAGGCGGACAAGGCGATGGCGGGGCACGTCCGCGTGCGTGGCCTGCGCGGCCACATAGTCGCTCACCGCCTCGACGAAGAGATCGAGCCCGTCGGCGCGGTCGCCCTGAAGCCGCGTGCCCAGCGCGTGCAGGTCTTCCGGGCGGGGCCGGGGCAGCTGATCCAGCGCCTTGAGGGTGGCGAGGCGCACCTCCATCCCCTCCCCCCGCGCCAGCGTCAAAGCGCGACGCACGCTGCCGCCGGAGGCCTGTGCGGCGGCCGGAAGCTCGGCGGCGTTGAGGTCGCCGAGCTCGGTGGAGAGATGGTCCAGCGCCGCCAGCACGTCGCCCTCCCCCAGCGCCCGCAGCCGCAGCAGGCGCGAGCGCGAGCGGATGGTGGCCAGCACCTTGCCGGGAGCGTGGGTGATGAGCAGGAACAGCGCGCGCGGCGGCGGCTCCTCCAGCGTCTTCAGCAAGGCATTGGCACCGAAGGCATTCAGCTCGTCCACCGCATCGACGATGCACACGCGCCACCCGCCGGCCGCCGCCGTGGCGCCGAAGAAGCTGCGCACCCGGCGCACCATCTCGGCCGGGATGATGGTGGGGATCTTCTCTTCCCCCGCCTCCGGCGCGCGGCGCAGCACCAGCATGTCGGGATGGCTCATGGAGGCCACCTGCCGGAACACCGGATGGCTCGGCGACAGGCTCAGGTCATGGGCGCCAGCCTCCGGCCCGCCGGCCAGCACCACGCGGGCGAGGCGATAGGCCAGCGTCGCCTTGCCGATGCCCTCCGGCCCGCCGATGAGCAAGGCATGGGGCAGGCGCCCGGCGCGGAAGTCGCCGAGCAGGTCCGCCTCCACCGCCGCATGGCCGAACAGGCGGTCCTGCTCACGCGGATGTGGCGCACCCGGCAGAACGTCGCCGGCGATCTCCGTGCTCATGCGCCCGCGCCTGCGATCGCTTGGGCCCCTGCGAGGTCTTGGGCACCCGCGAGGTCTTGGGCACCCAGCCCAAGGCGGGCCGCCACCACGTCGGCGATGGCGGCGGCGACCGCATCGGCATCGGCCGAGGCATCAATGAGGGCGCAGCGCGCCGGCTCCGCCTGCGCCCGCGCGAGGAAGGCGGCGCGCACCGCGGCGTGATAATCGCCGCCCTCTTTCTCGAACC
>NZ_JAYRPE010000075.1:0-34661 GCF_041911315.1 Xanthobacter sp.
GCGCCTTATCCGGAGAGTCCGGCGACCGCGCTGCGCAGCCTGGAGGCTCCGCGCGGACGCCTCTTGCCACCCACCACCACCAAGGCTCAAATCAACCTAGGACTCTCGTTATGGCTGGATGAGAAAAGGGGGTCACGTCAGAGTTTCTGAATGCGGGCGGGTTCTTTGTCGTCAGGGCACAGGCGCATCCGCTTTGACGCAGCATCGCGCACGCGGGTGATGTCGCCCGATTGCAGTGCTTCATGCCGTGCGAGACTGAGCGGATCGACGTCGAAAGGGGCGCGGTCGAGAGCTTCGCGTATCACGGTCGCGCGCTCGCGCGGCGTCTCGACGGCCACAGCGACATCGAAGGCGCCGTCCGCGCGTCTACAGGGCGGCTTCGTAAATGGCGAGAGCGTCCGCCTCGGTGACGGGGCGCGGGTTGTTGACCAGCAGGCGCGTCTGCTTCATCGCCTCCGCGGCCAGAAGCGGCAAGTCGTTGCGGGTGATGCCGACGGCGGCGAGCCCGGGGGGCAGGCCGAGGGTCCTGCCCAGGTCCGCCAATGCCGTGGCAAACGCGGCGGCCCGCTCCGTCGCAGGCACGTCGGCCAGCTCGGGGAAGGCGTCCGCGGCGATCTCGCCGTAGAGCGTGGCGGCGGCGGGCATGTTGAAGCGCAGCACCGGGGCCAGCACCAGCGCATTGGACAATCCGTGCGGCACATGGAAATGCCCGCCGATGGGATAGGCGAGCGCATGCACCGCGGCGACTGGGGAATTGGCGAATGCCTGCCCGGCGAGAAGCGAGCCGAGCAGCATGTCGCTGCGCGCCGCGATATTCGCGCCGTCGAAGGTGGCGATGCGGATGGCGCCGCCAAGCAGCCCCAAGGCCTGCCGGGCGAGCGTGCGCGACAGCGGATTGTTGTTCGGGGAGGCGGAGGTGTAGGCCTCGATGGCGTGAACCATGGCGTCGATGCCGGTGGCGGCCGTCACCGCCGGAGGCAGGCTCAGGGTCAACTCGGCGTCGAGGATCGCCATGTCGGGCAGCTGATGCGGCGTCACGACGCCCATCTTCGTGGCGGCGCCCGTGGTGATGATGGAAATGGGCGTGACTTCCGAGCCGGTTCCGGCGGTGGTGGGCACCAGCACCAGCGGCAAGCGCGGCCCGCGGGCGCGGTTGACGCCGTAGATGTCTGCGAGCGCTTCGCCGCTGCCGGCGATCAGTGCCGCCACCTTCGCCACGTCCATCGGCGATCCGCCGCCGATGGCAAGAAGGCCGCTCGCCCGGTGCGCTGCGACGAGGTTGGTCAGGGCGGCGACGTTCGCCTCCGGCGGGTCCGCCACCACGTCGTCGAAAATGGCGACCGCGATCCCGGCGGTAGCGAGTGAGGCGAGGGCGGGAGCGACAAGCCCGGCCGCGCGCAGGCTCTTGTCGGTGACGAGGACGACGCGCGGGCCGAGCAGCGGGCCGGCCAGATCTGCGATCCGGCGCGCGGCGCCGGGCTCGAGCACGATGGAGCGCGTGGTGTTGAAGACGAAACCTGCCATGGTCTGCCTTTCCGCCGTCAGGAGCCGCGGCCGATGCGGATGCCCGCGGCTTCCCGGTCGAAGGTGTCGGAGGTGACGCCGGCGGCGCGCAACTCGTGCTTCTGCACCTTGCCGCTTGCGGTCTTGGGCAGCGCTTCCACCTGCCTGACATAGCGCGGCACCATGTAGTGCGGGATGCCGGCGGCCAGGAAGCGGATGAGGTCCTCGGCGTCGAGAGCCGCGCCGTCCACCGGCGTCACCACCACCAGAACCTCGTCCTCGCTGAGAGCGCTGGGCACGGCCACTGCGGCGCATTCCTTCACGGCTGGATGGGTGCGCACCTCGGCTTCCAGCGCGAAGGAGGAGATGTTCTCGCCGCGGCGGCGGATGACGTCCTTCAGCCGGTCGACGAAGAAGAAGTTGCCGTCGGCGGTTCGGCGGAAGCCGTCGCCGGTGTGGAACCAGCCGTTGCGCATCGCCTCGGCGGTGGCCGCGGGATTGTTGTAGTAGCCCTTCATCAGGGCCCACGGCCGGTGGGCGCGGATGACGAGCTCGCCGGTCGCACCCTCCGGCACCTCGAGGTCGTGCTCGTCGACGATGCGCAGTTCGAACCAGGGGCGGGGCTGGCCGGCAATGCCCTTTTCGGTGATGCCGGGGCCGGCGTGGAGGGGGCTCGCGATCTCGGTCATGTTGTAGATGGTCCAGGCCTCGACGCCGAAGCGTTCGGCGAAGGCAGGACCATCCTCGCCGAAGGGCGTGATGAAGGCGCGGCGCAGGGGATGGTCACGGTCGGTCGCGGCCGGCGGGGCCTTCAGGAGGAAGCTCGCCATCACGCCAAGCAGCAGCACGTAGGTGGATCCGGTCTCACGTACGGCGGGCCAGAAGTCCTGGGTGCGGAACTCCCGCATCATGCCGATGGAAAGGCCGCGCGCGAGCTGGGCGTAGACGTAGAGCGTCGATCCGCAGTGGAAGATGGGGCCGCAGATCAGGCAGCGCTCGTCGTCCGCGACGGCGAACGCGTCGGGGCCCATGGTGTAGAGCTGGGTGTAGGACGAGATCACGCCCTTCGGGCTCCCCGTCGTGCCCGAGGTGTACATGATGGCCTGGGTGTCCCACGGCTCGATGGGGCGGTCGATGTCGAGATCGGCGGGCGCGAAATCGTCCCGGTCCTCAAGGGCCACGACATCGAGGCCCGGCACCGGCTCAGGCGCGCCCGCCACCGTGAGGACGACGGAGAGCTTGCCCGGCGCCACCTCCCGCAGGCGGGGCAGAAGACTTGCCTCCGCGATCATCAGCGGGGCGTCGGCATCGTTCAGGATATGCTCCAGTGGCCGGCCGCGGCTCGCAGTATTGAGGGGCACGTAGACGGCGCCGAGGTAGTTGATGGCGAACCAGGTGGCCAGCAACTCGGGCCCGTTGCCCATGAAGCAGAGCACATGGTCGCCCCGCCGGACGCCATGGCGGACGAGCGTGGCCGCGCGCCGGCGCACGCGGGCGAGCGTTTCCGCATAGCTCCAGGTGCAGGTTTCGGCAGGCCCCGGCCAGAATTGTACGAAGGGCGCCTGCGGTCGCTCCGCCGCGCGGCGCTCAAGCATGGCGCGCAGCACCGCATGGTCGCGCGACAGCGCTGCTTCCCGCTCGCTCATCCTCGTCCTCCCCCTTGGCCGGCGTATTCGTGACGCCCTTGGAGCCTGTTGCAAAGGCTCAATCCTTATGCAACATACTCAGTAGTATGTAAAGGACGGGCTGTTCGGAGGGCCTGCGGCGCCATGAAAATCGTGGAGATCGAGCGGGCCGGCACCATCGCCGTCGTGCGCTACGACCGCGGCGGCAAGGCCAATGCGCTGAGCCTTGCCGCCATCGAGGCGCTCACGGCCGCCGCGGCGGAGCTGGAAGCGGACACGACGGTGCGGGTCGTGGTGCTTGCCGGCACGCCCACCCGGTTCTCCGCCGGGGTGGACCTCAAGGACGACGCCCTTTGGCGGCCGGATGACGACATCGCAGCGCGCCATCATGCCATGGCCGCAGGCGGACGCATGTCCGAGCGCTGGCGCCGCCTGCCGCAGGCGGTGATCGCCGCGGTGGAGGGGCCGGCCATCGGCGGCGGCGCGATCCTGGCGCTGGCGGCCGACTTCCGGGTTCTGGCGGACGGCGCCTTCTTCCGTTTTCCGGAGGTGCGCCTCGGCATGACGCTGGGCTGGGGCGGCCTGCCGCTGCTCTCCGCTCTGGTGGGGCCGGCCCGCGCCAAGCGGCTCCTCTTCTGCGACGAGACCGTCTCCGCCGCCGAGGCGGTGGCGATGGGCCTTGCCGACAGGGGCGCACCGCAGGGCGGCGCACTCGACGCCGCGCGGGCGTGGGCCGGCGAGATCGCGGCCTGCCCACCCCTCGCCCTCGCCATGACCAAGCGCGCGCTTGATGGCTCGGCGGGTGGCAACTGGGCCGCGGCCTACGAGGCCGACCAGTTCCTGCTGTCCAGGCTGGTTTCAGAGGCGACCAGCTAGCGGGTCGTCCGGTCAAGCAACGACGGCGGGCTCAAACCGCCGCGTCCCCAAAAGCACCCAAGGGAGGATATCTGATGACGCGCGGATTTTTCGGCCGCGCCGCTCTGGCGGCGCTCGTCCTGTCCGGCGGTCCGGCGGCTGCGGAGACCTGGCGTCTCGGCGTGCTCACGGACATGTCCGGCATGAACGCGGACCTCGCCGGTCCCGGTTCCGTCGCTGCGGCGAAGATGGCGGTGGAGGATTTCGGCGGCAAGCTGCTCGGCCGTGACGTCGAGGTCATCGTCGGCGACCACCAGAACAAGCCGGACGTGGGCGCCAGCCTGGCGCGCGGCTGGATCGACCAGCAGAACGTGAAGGCCATCATCGATGTGCCGACGTCCTCGGTCGCCATGGCGGTGCAGGAGGTGACGCGCAACACCGACACCGCATTCCTCGTCTCCACCGCGGGTTCCTCGGAGCTGACGGGCAAGGCATGCTCGCCCTCCACCGCCCACTGGACGTGGGACACCTATGCCCTCGCCAACGGCACCGGCCGCGCCATGACGCAGGACGGCGGCAAGAGCTGGTTTTTCATCACCGTGGACTACACCTTCGGCCATGCGCTGGAGAAGGACACGAGCGAGGCCGTGAAGGCGGCGGGCGGCACCGTGGTGGGCAGCGTGCGGCACCCGCGCGAGACCTCGGATTTCTCCTCCTACCTGCTGAAGGCGCAGGCCTCCGGCGCCAAGGTGGTGGCGCTGGCCAACTCCTCCGGCGACACCATGACGGCGCTGAAGCAGGCGCAGGAATTCGGCATCACCCAGGGTGGTCAGCGCATCGCCGGGATGCTGCTGTTCCTCACCGACGTGCATGCGGTCGGGCTCGACATCGCCAAGGGCCTGACGCTGACCACCGGCTTCTACTGGGACTATGACGACGCGACGCGTGCCTGGTCGAAGCGGTATGCGCAGCGCATGAACGGCCGGATGCCGACCATGGTGCATGCGGGCGTCTATTCGGCGGTGACGAATTTCCTGAAGGCCGCCGAGGCGGCCGGCACCGTCACCGGATCTCAGGTGATGGCCAAGCTGCGCGAGGCTCCCATCAACGATTTCTTCGCCCGCAACGCCTATCTGCGCAAGGACGGTCGCCTCGTGCACGACATGTACCTCGTGGAGGTGAAGGCGCCGAAGGACTCCAAGGGGCCGTGGGACTATTACAAGGTTCTGCGCACCATCCCCGGAAAGGAAGCGTTCCGCCCCATCGAGGAGAGCGCCTGCCCGCTGGTGAAGGGCTGAGGGTCTCTCCGGACGGAACGGGTCGGGCGCCCGCAGCCCCTGGATGCCGGCGCAGGAGAAATGGGCTTCGTGCAGGACCGGGGAGGCCGTCGCGGCCTCCCCGTCTTCAGTGAGGGAGGGAGCCGCCGTGGACCATTCGCAGCAGAAGGCTGCCGTTTCCGGCATCGTCATTCTGGCTGACCGCGTCCGCCCGGAATGGGTGGATTACAACGGCCATATGGGCGATTTCGCCTATGGCATCGTCTTTTCCGATGCCGCCACGGCCTACATGGAGCGCCTGGGGCTGGACGCCGACTATCGCACCACGCAGGCCGCAACACTCTACACGCTCGACAGCCGGATCGGATACCTTCACGAATGCCACGAGGGCACGGCACTTTCGGTCGAGCTGGTGGTGCTGGCGGCGGATGCCAAGCGCATGCACATCCTCATGCGGCTCATCGATGCCGAGGGCGTGGCGCTCGCCTTGTGCGAACAGGTGCTGATGCATGTCTCCCGCGCCGCGGGCGCGCCACGGGCCGCGCCCTTTCCTGCCCACGTGCAGATGCGCCTTGATGCCGATGCGGCGGCCCACGCCCCTCTCCCACGCCCTGCCTGGCTCGACAGGCGCATCGGCCTTTCGGCACGGGGCTGATCCTGAGGCGGCCAAAAAATGGCCCCGGATTGCTCCGGGGCCTTCAGGCTGCTCGGGAGAAACTCACGCCACCTCGAACAGGCCGGCCGCGCCCATGCCGCCGCCCACGCACATGGTGACCACCACGTAGCGTGCGCCCCGACGGCGGCCCTCGATGAGGGCATGGCCTGTCATGCGGGCGCCGGACATGCCGTAGGGATGGCCGATGGAGATGGCGCCGCCGTTCACATTCAGCCGGTCGTCGGGAATGCCGAGCCGGTCGCGGCAATAGAGGAGCTGGGCAGCGAAGGCCTCGTTCAGCTCCCACAGGCCGATGTCGTCCACCGTCAGGCCGTGACGGGCCAGCAGCTTCGGCACAGCGAAGACCGGGCCGATCCCCATTTCTTCCGGCGCGCAGCCCGCCACCGCCATGCCGCGGTAGATGCCCAGCGGAGAAAGTCCGCGCCGCTCGGCCGCCTTGGCCTCCATCAGCACGCAGGCGGAGGCACCGTCAGAGAGCTGAGAGGCGTTGCCCGCGGTCACGCATCGGCCTTCCGCCACCTCGATGCCGCCCTTGAACACCGGCTTCAGCGCCGCGAGGCCTTCCGCGGTCGTGTCGGCGCGGTTCCCCTCGTCCCGCGTGAGGCGCACCGCCTCGCGGCGGGTCTCGCCCGTGGCCTTGTCGGTGACGACCTTCACGGTGTCGAGGGGCACGATCTCGTCGTCGAAAGCGCCGCGGGCCTGCGCCTGCGCCGTGCGCTGCTGGGACCGGAGGGCATAGGCATCCTGCGCCGCGCGGGAGACGCCGTAGCGCGCGGCCACGATCTCGGCGGTCTCGATCATGCTCATGTAGGTCGAGGGCACGTGAGCATCCAGCCAGGCGTCGTGCCAGCCAAAGACGTTCATGCGCTCGTTCTGCACCAGCGAGACCTGCTCGACACCGCCGCCGACCGCGATCTCCATGCCCTCGCCGACGATCTGCCGGGCAGCGATGGAGATGGCCATGAGACCCGAGGCGCACTGGCGGTCGACGCTCTGGCCGGGCACCTGGACGGGCAGGCCGGCGCGCAGCGCGGCGGTACGGCCGATGTTCATGTGCGTCGTGCCCTGCTGCAGGGCGGCACCCATGATGACATCCTCCACCTCGCCGCCCTCGATGCCGGCGCGGGCGAGCGCGCTCGCAATGGCGTGGCCGGCGAGCTGAGGGGCGCTGGTGTCGTTGAAGGCACCGCGATAGGCCTTGGCGATGGGCGTGCGGGCGGTGGAGACGACGACGGCTTCCCTCATGATGCGGGATCCTTCCGGGGAACGTGGAGCGTTGCTGCGAGGGCCCTCAGCTCCGGGCTGAGCGGCTGCGGGCGGCGGCTGGCGCGGTCCACATAGACATGGATGGTGCGCCCCACCGCGGCTGTGAGGGGAGCGCCGGACCGGAACAGGCCGAAGCCCCAGGTGAGGCTGGAGCTGCCGATGCGCTCGATGCGCACGCCAACCTCCACTTCGTCCGGGTAGCTCACCTCGGAGAAGTAGTCGCAGCCAACCTTGGCGACGATGCCGATGGGCCCGGTGCCGGCGAAGTCGAGCGCACCCGCCCCGATCAGCGCCCGGTTGAGGGCGCTGTCGAAATATTCGAGATAGACCACGTTGTTCATGTGGCCGTAGCGGTCCACGTCGTTCCAGCGCGTCTGCATGGCATACAGGCGCGGGAACGCCGTCCGCCCCTCGGGGGCGGGGCGAGGCTCGCTCATGGAAGCTCCCTTCAGGCCGCCGCGATGGCTGCGGCCTTGGCGCGCGCGATGATGCGCTCCACATGGGCAAGGCCGGCCGCGGTCTCGATCGCATTGTCCAGCCGGGCGAGATCGGCAAAGGCGGCCGCCACCGCTTCGGGGGTGCGCTGGCTCTGCGGCAGGAACACGCCTTCCGTCTCCACGATCGCCATGCGTGCCACGGTGCCCGCGCCGGCGAGCAAAGCGGTGCGGCTCGGCGCCTCCTCGCTCACGAGGTAGAGGGCGGCGGGCGTGACATTCTCGGGTGCGAGATGGGCGAGGGTCTGCTCGTCCATCATGTCGCCGGTCATGCGGGTGGCGGCCGTGGGCAGAACGGCGTTGACGCGTATGCCGTACTTTTCGCCCTCGAAATGCAGCACGTTCATGAGGCCGATGAGCCCGGCCTTGGCGGCGCCGTAGTTGGACTGGCCGAAATTGCCGTAGACGCCGGAGGTGGAGGAGGTCATCAGCACGCGGCCGTATTTCTGCGCGCGCATGGTCTCCCACACCGCCTTGGTGGCGTTGGCCGAGCCGAGCAGATGCACCGCCACCACGGCCGCGAAATCCGCCATATCCATCTTGGCGAAGGTGCGGTCGCGCAGGATGCCGGCGTTGTTGATGAGGATGTCGATGCGGCCGAACGCCTGCAGGGCCGCCGCTGCCATCGCTTCCATGTCCGAAGCGGAGGTGACGTTGCCGCCGTCCGCAAGTGCCTCGCCGCCGCCGGAGCGGATCTCGTCCACCACTGCCTGCGCCGCGGCGGTAGAGCCGCCGGTGCCGTCGCGGGCGCCGCCGAAATCGTTCACCACCACCTTGGCGCCGCGGCGGGCGAGCTCCAGCGCATGCGCGCGGCCGAGCCCGCCGCCGGCGCCCGTGACGATGGCCACCCGCCCCTCGAACGAGATGCTCATGCCTTGTCTCCCTTGAGAATCAGAACCAGCCATTCCGCCGCGAGGGCCGGCTTGGCGGCGTGTTCGAGCTCGACGGTCACGTCGAAGCGATTGAGGATGCCGCCGCCCTTGGGCTCCTGCGCCGCGACGCGGAACACGCCGCGGATGCGCTGGCCCACCGGCACCGGCATGAGGAAGCGCACCTTGTCGAAGCCGTAGTTGATGCCCACCTCGCCCGGTCCGGGCAGCTCCATCACCTCGGCGCCGAGCTTCGACAGCAGGGACAGCACCAGGAAGCCGTGGGCGATGGTGCCGCCAAAGGCGCTCTCCCGCGCTGCGCGCTCGGGGTCCACATGGATGAACTGATGGTCGGAAATGGCGTCCGCAAACAGATCGACGAGAGGTTGGGTCACGTCGAGCCAGCCGCTCACGAGAGGCGGAGCGCCGGGGGAGGGGATGGGAAGGGACATCGGGACCTGTTCCGGCTTGTCCTGCGGCGGCATCGCGCACGGGCGGGACGTTGGCTTACAACATACTCGGTAGTATGCATTTGAGAGGGGCTTTGTCCAGCCACCTCATCCGGGTGAAGGATTTGCAATCGTTCGCTAGGCTGCGGGCGCGCGGCAGCCTAGCGTGCAGGCGCACTTAGCAAGGGTCTGGGCAGGACATGGCAGGAAAAGGCAACGCTGGCAAAGCCAAGACGGCCACGACTAAGACGGCCACGGGCAAGACGGGCGCCGGCACGGGGGGAGAAGCGATGGCGGGCGGGAGCACGCTGGAGATCCGGAGCGACGGCACCGGCAATGCCGACATCCTCGAGGCGGCGGCCGCGTGCTTCATGGAGCAGGGGTTCTCCGCCACGAGCATCGACGACGTGGCACGCCGCCTCGGCGCCACCAAGGGCCGTATCTATCATTACTACGCCTCGAAGACGGACCTCTTCTTCGACGTGCACCGCGAGGGCATGGATCGCCTGTTCGCCGCGGTGGAAACGGCGTCGGCGATGCCGGGCACGGCTGGCTCGCGCCTTGCTCGAATGCTGAAGGCACACGCGCTGGCGTCGATGGAGAACCATACCTACATCGCGGTTGTGGTGCAGGGCGTGCACATGCACCGGCTGGCGGCCACCACCCCGGCCCAGCGGCGCACCCTGGATGCCGTGATGGACATGCGCCGTCGTTACGAACGCTTGTTTCGTTCCATGCTCGACACGGCTCTGGAAGACGGCAGCGCGATAAGCGAATCTCCCTCGCTCACCATCAAGGCTGCGCTCGGCGCCATCAACTGGATGTCGATCTGGTACCGCCCCAAGGCTGGCGAGACGGCTGCGGACCGCGAGGCGCTGGCAGAGCAGATCGTGCGCCCGCTACGCTTCGGCTTCGAGCCTCGACGAGGCTGACTGCAACCGGTTCAGGGCGACTTGGTGCCCTGCCTCCGCCTCTGCATGAATTTCGATCGAGCAGCGCGGGGCACCATGTCGGCGCTGGAAGCACATGACCAACCGTGGCTTGCGCGGGGATTGCTCCGGCGAAACAAGATCGAAATGTGAAATAGCTATTCCAGTTACCCTGGGATAGCCTGCCATTGCCCTGAGCCGGGGCGGCGGGGCATTTCATGACAATTCGATCGTTTTTTTGCGACGTGTCGCGCACACGCGCACTCGGGCTCGTCGCCATGGGCCTGGGTGCCGGCAGCCTTGCGCAGAGCGCGCTGGCCGAGCCCCTGCCGTCTTCGCCGACGACCTATGAGACGCTGAATTACGGGACGAACGGGACGTTCCTCACCGGCATTCGCGGCGACAACATCGTCGGCAACTACACCATTCCCGGCAGCACCGAGACCGGCGGCCTCTACTACAACATGACCAGCCGCACCTGGTCGCCCATGCCGGAAGCCACCAACAACGGGGTCAACTATCCCGGCGCCATCGGTTCGTCGCCCTATGGGCCGAGCTTCGGAACCCCCGGCGGCATCCTGCGTGTGGTGGGCAGCTACCAGACCGAAACGTCGGCCCCGTATGACCTCAGCTATCTCTACGACGCCGCCGCGGCGCCGGGGCAGACGCTGACGCCGCTGGCCTATCCGGGCGCCGACACGCTCTACACCATTGCCCACAGCAACTTCGGCAACCAGGTGGTCGGCGACTACGACACCCGGCTCGCGACCGGCAACGCCTTCATCTACAATATCGACACAAAAACCTATACCACCAACAACATACCAGGCGCGGTCAGCACCACCGCCTATGGCATCTACGGCGACAAGATCGCCGGCGGCTATGGCGAGGTCGAGGTGGGCGGCGGGCTGCACGCCGAGCACGGCTACATCTACGACCAGACCACCGGCACCTATCAGACCTACGACCACCCCGGCGCCGTCGCGACCCATTTCGAGGGCATCACCGGGGCCGGCCGCTCCGGCGAATACAACCTCGTCACCAACTGGGTGACGGCGGACGGCGTGGTGCATCCCGCGGTCATGCACATCGACGCCCTCGGCGTGGTGACCTGGTACGAGATCGACATTCCCGGCGCTGTCGTGTCGTCCAACTCGGCCTATGGCGACAATGTCGTGGGCATCTATGTCTCGACCGCGGGCGGCACGACCACCATAAACGGCTTCATCGCCACCATTCCCGGCATGTACAACCCGATCCGCAACATCGGGACCCTGAACTTCGCGGGCGAGAATGCCGCCGCTCTGTCAGGCATGAAGGGCGACGACATCATCAACAGCGGCACCATCAATGTCACCGGCAACGGCGGCATCGGCATGCGTGGCGAGACCTATGGCGTGCTGACCAACAAGGGCACCATCACCGCCACCGGCATCGCCGGGGCGGCGGTGGACTTGCATGGCGACTACGGCACCTTCCTGAACTACGGCATCCTGAAGACCACGGTCGAGGCCGATGCCCTGCGCACGGGCCCGGACAGCCATGGCACCGTGATCGTGAACGCGGGCATCATCGATGGCCGGCTGGCTGCGACGGCGGGGCCGGACAAGAGATTCGAGAACGCCGGCTGGCTCGGCGTGAGCGGCACCGGCCCGACCATCACACACCTCCTCAGCGGCACCTTCGTGCAGACCGCGACGGGCACCTACGCCGCGCGCGTGACGGACAAGGGCAGCGACTTCCTGGAGGTGACGGGCACCATACGGCTCGACGGCACGCTGCAGGCGTCCTTCCTCGACACCAGCTTCGCCCCGACCACGACGCTCATCGTCGCCACGGACGGCATCACCGGCACCTTCGACCATGTGGTCACCCCCGGCCTGCCGGCGCTGTTCGACGCGAGCGTGGCCTATGCCCCGAACGTGGTGACCATGACGGTCGCGGCCGATCTCGCCGGCAAGGCGGGCAACGCGCCGAACCAGCGCGCGGTCGGCGGTGCCCTTGATCGCGTCATCAACACCACCACCAACGGCCTGCTGACGACCCTTCCCACGGCGCTCAGCCCGCTCTACGGCCTCACCGTGGCCGAACTGCCCGGCGCGCTCACCGCCCTCTCCGGCGAGGCCTATGCCAGCACGCAGACGGTTCTCTTGGGCGACAGCGCGTACAGCCGCGACGCGTTGCTGGGACGCCTGCGCCAAGGCTCCTATGCCGGCCAGGGCGGCCCGACGGCCGCGCTCGGCTTTGGCGGGCCGGCGCTCGCCTATGCCGCGCCGACCACGTCCGGCGTGCCGTTCCCCACCAAGGCGCAGCCGTCCGCCGAGCCCGCGTTCAACGGCACCATCTGGGCGCAGGCCTTCGGCGGGTGGAGCGCCTATGGCGGTGGCCGCGACACCGCCGACGTCGATGCCAACATCGGCGGGATCATTTCCGGCGCCGACGTGAAGGTCGAGAACTGGTTGCTCGGTGCGGCGGTCGGCTACACGCATTCCAATGCGCAGATGGATGCGCTGGCGAGCCAGTCCAACACCGACAGCATGCTGGTCGCGCTTTATGCGGGCACCAGCTCCGGGCCATGGAAGCTGCGCCTCGCCGCAAGCTACGCCTTCAACCAGATCGACGCTTCGCGCACCATCGCCTATCCCGGCTTCTTCCAGCGGGCGAACGCCGATTATTCCGGCGGGACCGGGCAGGTGTTCGCCGAGGTCGGCTACGGCTTCGCCGTCCAGCAGTTGGCGCTGGAGCCCTTCGCCGGCCTTGCCTATGTCCACTTGAACACCGACGGCTTCACCGAGACGGGCGCGTCGGCCGGCCTGTCCGGTGCGTCCAACTCGATGGGCGTCGGCTACTCCTCGCTCGGCCTCCGGCTGGCGAGCACCGTGGAGCTGTCACGCGGCATGGCACTGGAGCCCCATGCCTCGCTCGCCTGGCAATATGCCTTCGGCGACCTCACCCCCGATGCCCGGCTCGCCTTCCTCAGCGTCCCGAGCGCGAACTTCACCGTCGCCGGCGTGCCGCTGGCGCAGAACACCGCGCTGGTGAAGGTGGGCGCCGACCTGCGCATCGGCGAACAGGTCCGCTTCGGCATGGCCTATGTCGGCCAGTTCGCGGACAGCGTGACGGTCAACGCCGTCCAGGCCAATCTGGCGTGGCGCTTCTAGCGGCGGGATGCGGAGATCCCTCGCCACGGCACCCGCGGCGTCGGCCTGCTCCACCGCCTAGGGCCGTGGTCGCGTAAAATTGCGTGCCTTGGGCAAATCACTCCCACTCGATGGTCCCCGGGGGCTTCGACGTCACGTCGTAGACCACGCGATTGACGCCCTTCACTTCGTTGATGATGCGGGTGGCGGTGCGGCCGAGGAAGGTCATGTCGAAGGGGTAGAAGTCGGCGGTCATGCCGTCGACGGAGGTGACGGCGCGCAGCGCCAGCACGTGGTCGTAGGTGCGGCCGTCGCCCATCACGCCCACGGTGCGCACGGGCAGGAGCACGGCGAAGGCCTGCCAGATCACGTCGTAGAGGCCGGCATAGCGGATTTCTTCGAGATAGATGGCGTCGGCCTTGCGCAGGATGTCGAGCTTCTCCTGCGTGACCGCGCCGGGGCAGCGGATGGCGAGGCCGGGGCCGGGGAAGGGGTGGCGGCCGACGAAGCTCTCCGGCAGGCCCAGCTCGCGGCCGAGCGCGCGCACCTCGTCCTTGAACAGGTCGCGCAGGGGCTCCACCAGCTTCATGTTCATGCGGTCGGGCAGGCCGCCCACATTGTGGTGGCTCTTGATGGTGACGGAGGGGCCGCCGGCGAAGGAAACGCTTTCGATCACATCCGGATAGAGCGTGCCCTGGGCGAGGAAATCGGCGCCGCCCACCTTCTTGGCTTCGGCGTCGAACACATCGATGAAGAGCCGGCCGATGGTCTTGCGCTTCACCTCCGGGTCCTCGACGCCCTCCAGTTCCTTCAGGAACAGGTCGGCGGCGTTCACATGGACGAGGGGGATGTTGTAGTGGCCGCGGAAGAGGGAGACCACCTCGTCCGCCTCCGCCTGGCGCATCAGGCCGTGGTCCACGAACACGCAGGTGAGCTGGTCGCCGATGGCCTCGTGGATGAGCACGGCCGCGACGGAGGAATCCACCCCGCCGGAGAGGCCGCAGATCACCCGGCCGGTGCCCACCTGCTCGCGGATGCGGGCGATGGCGCGCTCGCGGAAGGCGCCCATGGTCCAGGTGCCTTCGAGGCCCGCCACCTTGCGCACGAAATTGGAGAGAAGGCGCGCGCCGTCCGGCGTATGCACCACCTCGGGATGGAACTGCACGCCGTAATAATTGCGCGACACGTCGGCGATGGCGGCGAAGGGGGCGTTCTCGGAGGTGGCCACCACCTCGAAGCCCTCGGGCAGGCGGGTCACGCGGTCGCCGTGGCTCATCCACACGGTGTGGCGCTCGCCGGGGCGCCAGACGCCGTCGAACAGGGGCACGGACTTCTGGACCGTCACCTCGGCACGGCCGAACTCGCGGTGGTGGCCCGCCTCCACAGCGCCGCCGAGCTGCGCCGCCATGCACTGCTCGCCGTAGCAGATGCCCAGAACCGGCACGCCCGCCGCGAACGCCGCATCCGGCGCCTTGGGGCTCTGCCCCTCGATCACCGAGGCCGGGCCGCCGGAGAGGATGATGGCCTTGGGCTTGAGGCGGGCAACAGCCTCTTCCGCTTTCTGGAACGGCACCACCTCGGAATACACCCCGTCCTCGCGGACCCGGCGGGCGATGAGCTGCGTCACCTGGCTGCCGAAATCGATGATGAGGACGGTGTCCTGGGAGGTGGCGGGCGCGGCGGTCATGGTGAAGCCTTGGGCGAGAGGGCGAATTTCGCCCCTCCTTTAACCGCAAAGCGCCGATTCCAAAAGTCAAGCGCCGCGCAGGGCTCGTATGAGCCCGCGGCGCGGGTCAGATGCGCGTCCAGTAGGCCTCGCAACCGGCGGGTGCGTTCACGGCGCCGGAATGCCGGCGCTTCAGCTCCGCGCAGCCGAATGAACGGGCCTGTTCGGGGAGGCGGGAATTGATGGCGGTGCCGATCTCGTCATAGGGCTCGCCGGAGGCATAGACATAATAGGCCCAGTAGCCGCCGACGAGGACGACCACGAGGAGCAGCAGACGGATGAGACCCATGGCCTGTCCTTTCAGCGCAGTGGCATTCGCGCGGACAACGCCCCGCTTGCGCTGAAAGTTCATTCGAGGCCGACAGGGGCCGCGCGTCGCCTCACCCCGCCCGCTTCATCACGCTCACGAAGAAGCCGTCCGTGCCGGTGCGGCGCGGGGTCATCAGCAGGCCCTCGCGGCTGGCCAGTGCCGCTTCCGCCAGCGCGGGGCCGGAGGCGCCCAGCGCCAGAACGGCCTCGGTGGGGGCGACGGGGGAGAAGTCCTCGCGCTTGTTGAGGAGGGCGCGCACCTGGGCGCCGTTCTCCTCGTCCAGCAGCGAGCAGGTGACATAGGCCAGCCGGCCGCCGGGGCGGACATAATGGGCGGCCTGTTCCAGAATCTTGGCCTGCTCGGCGGTGCGCTGGGCCAGCGCACCGGGGCGCACGCGCCATTTGGCGTCGGGGTTGCGCCGCCAGGTGCCGGTGCCGGTGCAGGGGGCGTCCACGAGGACGAGGTCCATCTTGCCTTCGAGGTCGTGCAGCACGTCCTCGGCGCCGCGCGGGCTCCGCACCTGCACATTGCGCACGCCGGCGCGGGCGAGGCGTTCGTGCATGGGTTTCAGGCGGCGGATGTCGCTGTCGTGGGCGTAGATCTGGCCCTTGTTGTCCATCAGCGCGGCGAATTCCAGCGTCTTGCCGCCGGCGCCGGCGCACAGGTCCAGCACCTGGCTTCCGGGGATGGGGCGGGCGAGGATGGCGGCGAGCTGGGAGCCCTCGTCCTGCACCTCCACCTCGCCGCGCAGGAAGGCCGGCTCGGCGGAGACGGGGGGCTGCTTGCCTTCGGAGTCGAGTTTGATGCGCAGGGCAAGGGGCGAGAAGCGGCAGGGCTCGGGGTGCAGGTGGGAGAGTTCCGCCTTCACCGCCTCGGGTTCGCCCTTCAGCGTGTTGATGCGCAGATCCAGCGGGGCGCGTGCGGCCAGCGCCGCGCCTTCCTCGATCACGCTCTCGCCGAACACATGCCGCAGCGAGGCGTGCAGCCACTGGGGATAGTCGCCGCGCACGAAGGGCGCCGCGCCCTCGAGGCTTGGGTCCGCGAGGCGGGCGCGCTCGGCCTCCGAGAGGGGGGCCGGGGCGAAGCGTCCGCCATCGGCGAGCGCCGCGATATCGTCCACCGAAAGGCCGCGCATGAGCGCGAGCATGCCGAGCACCAGGGCGCGCGGCTCCTCCGATCCCATCACATGGGCGGCGGAGGCGCGCCGGCGCAGGGTGTCGTAGAGGATGCCGGCGATGGCCGCGCGGTCGCCCGATCCGGCGAAGCGGTGGGAGAGGCCCCAGTCCTTCAGCGCGTCGGCGGCGGGGCGGCGGCGCGCGGAGAGGTCGGCGAGGATCTCGATGGCGGCGGAAAGGCGGGCGGCAGGGGTCACGGTGGCTCTTCTGGTTGTCGGGTCAGGCCTGCTTCGCGGCGGGGGCGAGCCCCTCCGCGGTCAGCTGGCGGGCGAACTGGTCCAGGGCGAGGGCCAGTTTCTCGTCGATGATGTGGAGATATTCGGTCCAGTCGGCATAGCCGGTCAGTTCGGCCTTGCCGTCGCTGATGCCGCGCAGGCCGAGGAGGGGCACGCCGTGGCGGCGGGCGGCGCGCAGCACGGCGAAGGTTTCCATGTCCACCATGTCCTCGGCGATGGCATCATAGGCCGCGCCCGAGATGATGGCCCCGCCGGTGGAGAGGGAGGCTTCCGGCACCCCGGCGATGCGGTGGGGCAGCTCCACCACCACCGGCTCGTCGAGGAAGGGCGTCTTGCCGCGTTCGAAGCCGAGCGCCGAGGCATCCATGTCGCGATAGGCGACCCGGGCGACCTGATAGACTTCCGCGTGATCGAGCCGCCGCGAGCCGGCCGACCCCAGCGTCACCACCAGGTCCGGATGACGGCCCTGATGGTGCAGGATGGCGAGGGCCCGCGCCGTCTCCACGGCCGCCTCCACCGGGCCGACGCCGGTGATGAGCGGGTCGATGCGGGCCTTCAGGTGCTCTCCGTATTCCTGGCTGGTCGCCATGACGAAGAGAACCTCATGGCCGCCGAAGGCGAGGACGTGGCGGGCGGGATCGGTCATCGCAAGTTCCAGTGGGGCGCCCGGCCGGGCGCCCGGTCTGCAAAGACCTCAACTCCTCGGCTGCCGCGGCCCGCCTGTCAACCGCCCCGCTGTCAGATGGCGAGGAGGATGGCGAACGCAAACAGCACCCACATCAGGGTCAGCACGGCAAGGCTCGCAAGATCGAGGCTGACCCCGCCGATGCCGCGCTCGGCCCGCAGCTTGGGGGAGAGCATCTGGGGGAAGGCGGCGGCGAGGCGCAGCAGCACGAAGATCCAGGCCAGCACCACGAAGGCCACGTCCGCCTTGCGGGTGAACAGGGCGAGGCAGGTCAGGGTGTAGAACAGCACGGCGGCGAGGCCGGCGCGCAGCCCGTCCGCCGTCACCTCGGTGGAGCGCACGGCGCGCAGCAGCACGGCGAGCACCAGGGCCACGTGGACGAAAAGCGGCAGCAGGATCATCTGAACGGTCATGGAAGCCTCCGGGCGGCGCGCGTGTCCATCAAGCGCCAGCGCAGCCATGAGCGGAACCGCCGGCGCGGCCGTTCGTTCCCTCGCTGCGTTCTTTCCATGACGAGCGCATCCGGTGCGCGGCGCCCCGTCTTTGTACGGCCCCGCGGAGGCATCACACATGAGCAATCAGGACGACATCCGCGAACTGCGGCGCAAGGTCGAATCCGGCCGCGCCCCGCGCCCGTTCTTCACCCGCGTGTCGCAGGCCGTGTCGCGATGGGCGGGCAAGCCCGTCACCTTCATCATCGCGGTGCTGGTTCTGGTGGTCTGGGGGCTCACCGGGCCGATCTTCGGCTTCAACGACACCTGGCAACTGGTCATCAACACCTCCACCAGCATCGTCACCTTCCTGATGGTGTTCCTGATCCAGAACAGCCAGAACCGCGACACGGCCGCGCTCCAGATCAAGCTGGACGAGCTGATCGCCCGCCTCGATGGCCCGCGCGAGAGCCTGCTCGACCTGGAAGACCTGGACGAGGAGGTGCTGGAGCGCCTCCGGCTGGAATATGCGCTGCTCGCCGACAAGGCGCGGGAGGAGGGAGACAGCCGGGGCCGGGTGCCCCTCTCCGAGGCGCCGGAGTGCGATCCGGGCCAGGGGAAGGCCGAAGGCGCGCCGGTCGCCGGCTGAGCTTTCTGTTCAGAGCGCCGCGACGGCAAACGCCTCGGGCGGCGCTCCGGCGCGCATCCGCGCCGCCATGGTCTCGTAGGCGCTCTCGATGTGGCGCGCATAAAGGTCCACGGCGAACAGCGGCGAGGCGGGCAGTCCCGCCTGGAGGCGGGCGCGCACCTCGGCAAGCGCCGCGGGATCGCGGGCGAGCGAAATGGCGAGCGCCTCGAACGCCGCAGGCGTGGTCGTCGCGAGATCACCCAGGCCCACCTGACGCATGAGGCAGTCCGCCACCCGCGAGGCGAAGGAGCGGCCGGTGCGGGTCACGATGGGCACCCCGCGCCGCAGCGCATCGCTGGCGGTGGTGTGGGCGGTGTAGGGGAAGGTGTCGAGGAAGAGGTCCGCATGGCCGATGCGGGCGAGATGCTCCTTCAGCGGCACGCGCGGCGCGAAGACGAGCCGCGACGGGTCGAGCCCGCGCCGCTCGGCTTCCCGGCGCAGATTGTCGTCTGTGCCGGCCCGCCCCTCCAGCAGCCAGAGCACCGATCCCGGCACGGCGGCGAGGATGCGGGCGAAGCTGGAGAAGGCCTCCGGATCAAGCTTCCAGGCTGCATTGAAGGAGACGAACACGAAGGCGTCTTCGGGCAGCCCGCAGGCGGCGCGTCCCGGCGGCTCGGCGACAGGCAGGTCGGGATCGTTCGGCTGGTAGCAGTGCGGCAGCTGGACGATCTTTTCGCTGTAGAAGGGCGCATCCGCGAAGGGCAGCACCACCGGATCGGCGATCACGTAGTCGAAGAAGCTGGCTCCGCTGGTGCCGGGATAGCCCAGGAAGGCCACCTGCACCGGCGCCGGGCGATGGGCGAACAGGGCCATGCGCTCGCCCTGGGTGTGGCCCATGAGGTCGACGGCGATGTCGATGCCGAGCCCGGCCATCTGCCGGGCGATGTCCTCGGTGCTCGCCTTCTCCACATCGAGGAAGCGGTCCACCGCCCCCTTCACCCGCGCCCGCTCGGGCGAGCCGTCGTCCGGACCGATGGAGATGGCGGTGATCTCGAACCGGCTGCGGTCGTGCCGCTCCAGCAGGCCGGCGATGAGGTGGGTGGTGGGATGGATGCGGAAGTCGGCCGAGACGTAGGCGACGCGGATCGGGCCCGTGGCGGCGCGCCGGGCGGAGTGATCGAAAACGAGCGGCCGCGCGGGCGTCTTCTCCGCCTCCACCCAGCGCCGTGCCCCGGCGAGATGCATCGCGGGGTCGTCCAGATAGAGCGTGAGGAAGGGAATGGAGGGCGCGCTCTGGCCGATGGCGCCGAGCCGCAGGTTTTCCAGAAGCCGCGCGTGGCCGCGCCAGTCGCAGGTGGCGCGGCGGGCGGGAAACAGCACGTTGGCGGCGAGCGGCAGGGTCGGGTCGCGTGCGAAGGCCTCGCCCATGGCGGCGACTTCCTCGGCCGTGCGCTTCAGCGCGCCGTAAGCGAGGGCGAGATTATAATGGAGCTTGGGATCGTCCGGCCGCCGCGCCAGCGCCTTGCGATAGAGCTCGATGGCCTCCGCCTCTCGGCCCTGCCGGGCGCGGCAGATGCCGAGCAGCTGGATGACGTCGGCATGATCCGGGACGGACTTCAGGATCTTGCGATAGGCCCGCGCCGCGTCCTCATACTGCTCGCGCAACTGGAGCTGGTAGCCGTCATAGAGCAGCTTCGCGAGGGGCGGGGGGAGCGGAGGAGGCAGGGACATGGTCTCGGTCGGCTGGGCTCTGCAAGTCGGCTGGGCGCGGCCAGCGCGAAGGGGAGGCGTTGGGCGCCTCTAGCATGCGGGCGCCGATGGCGATAGGCAGGGGCTGGCGCGCCCGGCCGCCACGCCGGCCACCGACCGATCTTCTGGAGGAACCCCATGCCGCTTTATGCCCTCGACGGCATCGCCCCGGAGCTGCCCGCCTCCGGCAATTTCTGGATCGCCCCCACCGCCGTGCTCATCGGCCGGGTGATCGTGAAGGAGGGCGCGAGCATCTGGTTCGGCGCGGTGCTGCGCGGCGACAATGAGCCCATCGTCGTCGGCGAGGGCACGAACATCCAGGAGAACTGCGTTCTCCACACCGACCCCGGCTATCCCATGACGCTCGGCCCCAAGGTCACCATAGGCCACAATGTGACGCTGCATGGCTGCACGGTGGGGGAGGGGGCGCTGGTGGGCATGGGCGCGACCGTGCTGAATGGCGCGGTCATCGGCGATCACTGCCTCGTCGGCTCCATGGCGCTGGTCACCGAGGGCAAGACCTTCGAGCCCTATTCGCTCATTGTCGGCGCTCCGGCCAAGGTCGCCCGCACGCTGGATGAGGCTGCGGCCGAGCGGCTGATCGCGACGGCGGCCGGCTACCAGCACCGCTGGCCCCAGTATGCGGCCGGCCTCAAGCGCATCGACTGAGGGTCCGCCGTATTTCAATGCAAAACGGGCCGGAACCGCGGCGTCGGTTCCGGCCCGTTTTCGTCTCGCTGAGGCAGAAGCCGGCGAGGCGACCCTTTGAAGGTCAATCTGTCAGCGGCCGGTGCCCACCACCGGCGGCACCCGGGTTTCGCCGAGGGACACCCACTGGGAGGGATCTTCCTTCGACTGGCGCTTGACGAAGCGATAGCCCGTGTCGGTCCAGGTGTGGATCTCGGCTTCCTGGTTGTCGAGGATGAGGTCGCCCTTGTCGGTGACGACGGTGAGCACGGCATGGCCGTCGCCCTCGTGGTCGCGCACCACCGTGATGAGCAGAACAGAAGTCGGCCAGCCGGCGTTGATGAGGCGGCGGCGCTTTTCGAGCACATAGTCCTCGCAATCACCGCGGCCGTCGTCGGGATAGGCCCAGCGCTCGGTCTCGCCGTAATGGTCGAGGTCGGTTTCGGGCTGGACCACCTCGTTGACGGTGCGGTTGACGCGCTCAAGCTCGGCCTTGTGCTCGGCATCGAGCCGGATCGCGGGCATGAGGGGACCGGCGGCGCGGCAGTCGGTGCCGTTCTCGGCGCAGAAACGGACATAGCCGGACGGGGCGGAGGTGTAGCGCCCATCCGCGAGGTGGCGCGGCGCGAAGGCGGCGGCGAGGTTTGCGAGACGGAGCTGCCCGCGGGCGTCCTGCGCGGCGGCGGGGACGCTTGCGCCCAGAAGCGCGACCCATGCGGCCAGCGCCAGAGGAAGGCTGAGGAGCGAAACGCGCTTCGACATTGCCGGGGGTCCGAGCGGAGTTAACAAAAAGATAATGCCTCAAGCTGCCGGGCTTGGCTCCGTCAACCTTCTGTTAACCTTAATGGCCCGGTTTCAAAATACCTCCCGATTCTGCGATCCTTTTGGGCTGTTGCGCCGCCGCCACCCCGGCCGGCGCGACGCGACACTGTTGCGCTTGGCGCGACCCCCAACCGATGTTAGTGACTGACGCGTCAGTCATAGCGAGGCGCCCATGGCGCGAAGCCCTTCGGACCCACGCGAGAGCCCGCCCGAGCCACAGGCCCGGCGGCGGCGCGCGCCGGTCATGGACAAGGGCGAGCGGCGCCGCTCCATCCTCGATGCGGCGCTGGCGGAGTTCGCCGCCCACGGCTTTGCCGGCACGCGGCTGGACGACGTGGCGCGCCGGGCAGGCGTCGCCAAGGGCACGCTCTATCTCTACTTCTCCGACAAGGAGGCGCTGTTCCGCGGGCTGGTGCAGGAGACCCTGACGCCGGTCCTCGCCGATGCCGGCGGCATGGTGGCGCTGTTTCCGGGGACGACCCGCGAGCTTCTGGACCTGCTCATCGAGCTGCTCGCCCAGCGGGTGCTGGAAACGCCGGCGCAGGCGCTGGTGCGCCTGATGATCGCCGAAGGGCCGCGCTTTCCGGAGCTGGCCGCCTATTATCACCGGGAAGTGGTGGTGCGCGGCCTCGCGCTCATTCGCGCCATCGTCGCGCGGGGCATCGCCCGTGGTGAGATCGACAGCGACATTCCCGCCCGCTTCCCCCAGCTCGTCATCGCCCCCGCCATCGTCGCGGTGGTGTGGAACAGCATGTTCGGCGCGTTCGACCCGCTCGATGTGCGCCAGTTCCTCGCCGCCCATCGCGACATGATCCTGCGTGGCCTTGGATGGAGAGAGACGTGAGACGCGCTCCCGCTTTGTGCGCCATGCTCGCACGTACCCTCGCCCTCGCCGCCGCGCTCGGCCTCGCCGGTTGCAACGGCGACGGGGCAGGCGGCTTCTCCGGCTATGTGGAGGGGGATCAGGTGTTCATCGGTCCCACCGAGGCCGGGCGCGTCACCGCGCTCCTGGTGGAGGAGGGGGCGCAGGTGAAGGCCGGGCAGGTGCTGGCGAAGGTGGAGGACGATCTCCAGACCGCTGACCGGGACGCTGCCGCCGCCCAGCTCAAGGAGGCGGAGGCCCGCCTCGCCAATGCCCGCTCGCCGCTCCAGCGGCCCGAGGAGGTGGCCGTGCTGGAAGCGTCCGAGCGGCGCGCCGCCGCGGCCCTCGACCTCTCCCGCATCGATCTGGATCGCCAGAAGACGCTGGTGCCCAAGGGCGCCTCCTCCCAGGCGAACCTCGATTCCGCCCAGCACCTGTATGACCAGAACCAGGCCGCCCTGGACGAGGCGCAGCGCCGCATCGCGGCCGCCCGCATCGCCGCGCGCACCCAGGACATCGAGGCGGCCGAGCAGGCCACCCAGACGGCGAAGGCGAACCTCGCGGCGGCCCAGATCCGGCTCGACCGCCGCAGCGTGAAGGCTCCGACGGACGGCCCCGTCCAGACCGTCTATTACCGGCCGGGCGAGATGGTGCCGGAGGGCCGGCCCATCGTCTCCGTGCTGCCGCCGGGGCTGGTGAAGGTGCGCTTCTTCGTGCCCGAGGCGCAATTGCCGAAGGTCAAGGCCGGTGCCCCGGTCACCGTCACCTGCGACGGCTGCGCGCCGTTCACCGCAAAGGTGTCCTTCATCGCGGCGCAGGCTGAATATACCCCGCCGGTGATCTACAGCCGGGAGGAGCGCTCCAAGCTCGTCTACATGGTGGAAGCGCGGCCCGACGATCCCGCCAAAGCGAAGCCCGGCCAGCCGGTGAACGTGACGCTCGGAGCCGCACCGTGAGCACGGCGGCGGCGCCGGTGCTCGATCCGGATGTGGTGATCGAGGTGGAGGGCCTCTCCAAGAGCTTCGGCGGGCATCGTGTGGTGGACAATCTCACCATGCGCGTGCGGCGGGGGCAGATCTACGGCTTCCTCGGCCCCAACGGCTCCGGCAAGACCACCACCATCCGCATGCTGTGCGGGCTGCTGACGCCGGACGCGGGGCGGGGCACCTGCCTCGGCATGGACATCCTCACCGAGTCCCGCACCATCCGCGAGCACGTGGGCTACATGACCCAGCGCTTCTCGCTCTATCAGGATCTCTCGGTGCGGGAGAATCTGGAGTTCGTCGCCCGCCTCTATGGCGTGCCGCAGCCGGAGGCGGCGGCGAGCGCGGCCTTGCAGCGGCTGGGGCTTGAGGGGCGTGGCAAGCAGCTCGCCGGCGCGCTCTCCGGCGGCTGGAAGCAGCGGCTGGCGCTCGGCGCCTGCATCCTGCCCGGCCCGGACCTGCTGCTGCTGGACGAGCCCACCGCCGGCGTCGATCCCCAGGCGCGGCGCGAGTTCTGGGAGCAGATCCACGACCTTGCCGCCGAGGGGCTGACCGTCCTCGTCTCCACCCACTACATGGATGAGGCGGAGCGCTGCCACGAGATTGCGTACATCGCCTATGGCAAGCTCCTCGCCCAGGGCACAGTGCAATCGGTCATCGCCGCCGCCGGCCTCACCACCGTGACGGTGGAGGTCAAGGGGGAGGTTGGGCAGGAGGCCGGGCGCATCGCCCGTGACCTCGCCCGCGATCTGTCCCAGCGCGCGGGGGTGGACATGGTGGCGCCCTTCGGCACGGCCCTGCACATCTCCGGCCGTGACGGCGCGGCGCTGGAGGCGGCCCTCGCGCCCTTCCGCTCGGACGAGCGCCTCGCGTTCCGCGCCGATGCGCCGACGCTGGAGGACGTCTTCATTGACCTGATGCGCCGCTCCAAGGACGAGCTGCGATGAGCGCCCGCGCCGCGCGGGGCGGCTTCCTGACGCGCGTCGGCGCCATGATCGTGAAGGAGTTCATCCAGCTCCGCCGCGACCGGGTGACGTTCGCGACGATGATCATGATCCCGCTGCTGCAGCTGATCCTGTTCGGCTATGCCATCAACACCACGCCGCGCAACCTGCCCACCGCCGTCTTCACCCACGAGAACAACGAGGTGAGCCGCGCCATCCTCGCAGCCCTGCGCAACACCGCCTTCTTCGCCTTCGTGCGCGAGGTGAAGAGCGCGGAGGATGCCGAGCACATGATCCGCTCGGGCGACGTGCTGTTCTTCGTGGAGATTCCGGCCGGGTTCGAGCGGTCGCTGCGGCGGGGGGAGACGCCCCAGCTTCTCGTGGCGGCGGACGCCACCGATCCGGTGGGCTCGGCGAACGCGCTGGCCGCGCTTGCCGGCGTCGTCAATTCGGCCCTCGTGCGCGAGCGATTCGTGGATGCGCCGGGCAGCGCCGCGTTCGAGATTGTGCAGCACCGGCGCTACAACCCCGCCGGCACCAGCCAGCTCAACATCGTGCCGGGCCTGCTCGGCACCATCCTCACCATGACCATGCTGATCTTCACCGCCCTGTCGGTGACGCGCGAGATCGAGCGGGGGACCATGGAGAGCCTGCTCTCCATGCCCATCCACCCGGTGGAGATCATGCTGGGCAAGATCACGCCCTATGTGCTGGTGGGCATCCTGCAGGCGCTGCTCATCATGGGCGCGGGGATGATTCTCTTCGGCGTGCCGCTGGAGGGCAGCGCGATCCTGCTGGCGGTGGCGACGCTGCTGTTCATCGTCGTCAACCTGTCCATCGGCTACACCTTCTCCACCCTGGCGCAGAACCAGCTCCAGGCGGTGCAGATGTCGTTCATGTTCTTCCTGCCCTCCATCCTGCTGTCGGGCTTCATGTTTCCGTTCTCGGGGATGCCACTCTGGGCGCAATGGATCGGCGAGGGGCTGCCGCTGACCCACTATCTCAGGATGGTGCGCGGCATCCTTCTGAAAGGGTCCGGCTTCTCCGACCTGACCACGGATGCGGGCGCGCTGGTGGTGCTGATGCTGGTCGCGATGGCCATAGCCGTGGCGAGATTCCGGCAAACTCTGGACTAAAAGCCGTGCGGCATGTGGCCGCGAAGTTTTGGCGCTTGCCGGAAATCGGGCTGTGGAAAATAGTGGCCCTTCTGGTGGAGCCTGGAGGCGTTCCAGGCTCGCGCGTCCAGCGTTTGCACGATGGCTATGCGACCTGATGTCCGCTGCACTGCGGCAATAGGCTTGCCGACTTGCGACGGCCCGCCACAGCGCACATCCGTATTTCGACGGGCATAGCCTTTGACCTGCGTCAAGGTGAAAAACGGTCCTAGGGCGTTGTTCTGCGTCCTAGTCCCCCGGGTGTAGTTCTGCGCTCCGGCGTGAAGGGTCCACAGATGACAACATTGCAAGCTCCAATCCAGCCCCCGGCGAAGTCGTTGAGGTGGGGTGAGGGCGCTCTCATCGGGGTGTTCTCCCTCTTCGCCCTTTTCTCGATCGTCGTGGCGGCGAAGGCCTACACGCCGGAATTCGCGTTCCACGCTTACCTGTTCGCCGCGGCGAGCATCGCGGCCGTGTTCGCCATCGGCAACCGCTACATGAACCGCCCGGCCGGCCCGGTGCCACAGTTCATCGACGGCAAGCCCAACTACAACATGGGCGTGGTGAAGTTCGCCACCATCGCCGCCGTGGTGTGGGGCATCGCCGGATTTCTGGTGGGTGTCATCGCCGCGCTGCAGCTGGCCTTCCCGCTGTTCAACTTCGATCTGCCCTGGATTTCATTCGGCCGGTTGCGGCCGCTGCACACCTCGGCGGTGATCTTCGCCTTCGGCGGCAACGTGCTCCTCGCCACGTCCTTCTACGTGGTGCAGCGGACCTCGCGCGCCCGCCTCGCCGGCGACCTCGCCCCCTGGTTCGTGATCCTCGGCTACAACTTCTTCATCGTCATTGCCGGTACGGGCTACCTGCTCGGCATCACCCAGGGCAAGGAATACGCCGAGCCCGAGTGGTATTCCGACCTGTGGCTCACCGTGGTCTGGGTCACCTACCTGCTGGTGTTCCTGGTGACGCTGCTGAAGCGCAACGAACCGCATATCTATGTGGCCAACTGGTTCTACCTTGCCTTCATCATCACCATCGCGGTCCTGCATCTCGGCAACAACGCCACCATCCCGGTGTCGGTCTTCTCGCCGAAGTCCTACATCCTGTGGTCCGGCGTGCAGGACGCCATGTTCCAGTGGTGGTACGGCCATAACGCGGTGGGCTTCTTCCTGACCGCCGGCTTCCTCGCCCTGATGTACTACTTCATCCCGAAGCGCGCCGAGCGGCCGGTCTATTCCTACCGCCTGTCCATCGTGCACTTCTGGGCGCTGATCTTCATCTACATCTGGGCCGGCCCGCACCACCTGCACTACACGGCGCTGCCGGACTGGGCGCAGACGCTGGGCATGACCTTCTCGGTGATCCTGTGGATGCCCTCCTGGGGCGGCATGATCAACGGCCTCATGACGCTCTCCGGCGCCTGGGACAAGCTGCGCACCGATCCCGTCATCCGCATGATGGTGGTGGCCGTCGCCTTCTACGGCATGTCGACCTTCGAAGGTCCGATGATGTCGGTGAAGGCGGTGAACTCGCTCAGCCACTACACCGAATGGACCATCGGCCACGTGCACTCCGGCGCGCTGGGCTGGGTGGCCTACATCTCCTTCGGCGCCATCTACTGCCTGGTGCCCTGGCTCTGGAACAAGCGCGAAATGTATTCGGTCAAGGCCATCAACTGGCACTTCTGGGTCTCGACCCTCGGCATCGTGCTCTACATCTCCTCGATGTGGGTCGCGGGCATCCTGCAGGGCCTCATGTGGCGCGCCTACACGCAGCTCGGCTTCCTCGAATACTCGTTCATCGAGACGGTCGAGGCGATGCATCCGCTCTACGTGATCCGTGCCCTGGGCGGCATCCTCTTCCTCACGGGCGCTCTCATCATGGCCTGGAACATCTGGAAGACCATCACCACGCCCCAGACCGCAGCCGAGCGCGAGCTCGCCCTGCAGGCGGCCGAGTGAGGAGGCGAGCATGGCAACCCAAGGCACCTCCATCTGGTCCAAGCACCAGATCTTCGAGAAGCACTCCTACTGGCTGATGCTGGGCATCCTGGTGATGATCTCCATCGGCGGCCTCGTCGAGATCGCGCCGCTCTTCTACCTGAAGAGCACCATCGAGAAGGTGGAGGGCATGCGTCCCTACACCCCGCTCGAGCTGGCCGGTCGCAACATCTACGTCCGCGAGGGCTGCTACAACTGCCACTCGCAGATGATCCGCCCGCTGCGCGACGAGGTGGAGCGCTACGGCCACTACTCGCTGGCGGCCGAGAGCATGTACGACCGCCCGTTCCAGTGGGGCTCCAAGCGCACCGGTCCCGACCTTGCCCGCGTCGGCGGCAAGTATTCGGACCTGTGGCAGGTGGAGCACCTGAACAACCCGCGCTCCGTGGTGCCGGCCTCCATCATGCCGAGCTACCCCTGGCTGGCGAAGACCAAGCTCAACGCCAAACACATCGGCGAGGAAATGCGGGTCCAGCAGGTCCTCGGCGTGCCCTACACCGACGAGATGATCGCCAAGGCGCAGGATGACCTGAAGACCCAGGCGACCACCGACGCGGCCGACTCCGACGGCCTGCAGAAGCGCTATCCCAAGGCGCAGGGCCGCGACTACGACGGCAATCCCGGCGAACTCACCGAGGCCGACGCGCTCATCGCCTATCTGCAGATGCTGGGCACGCTCGTCGACTTCAAGCTCTACGACAACCAGGCGAATGTGAGGTGATCGATGCACGACACCTATCTCGGTCTCGCGGCCTTCGCCCAGACGGGGGGCCTGATCCTCTTCGTCGTCGCCTTCCTGCTGGTGGTCGCTTACGCCTTCTGGCCCTCTAAAGCGAGGAAGAAGGAATTCGACGACGCCGCCAACATTCCGCTCAAAGAGGATTGATCCCGTGAGCACGACCAACGACACCCACGGCAAGGTCGACCAGGCAACCGGCGTCTCGACCACCGGTCATGAATGGGATGGCATCTCCGAACTGAACAACCCGCTGCCGCGCTGGTGGCTGTGGGTGTGGTACGCCTGCATCGTCTGGGCGATCGGTTACTGGATCCTGTATCCGGCGTGGCCGCTCGTGTCCTCCGCGACGCCGGGCCTTCTGGGCTGGCATTCGCGCTCGGCGGTGGCGATGCAGATCGCCGATCTCAACGCCATCCGGTCGGAGAGCGCAGCCAAGCTCGCCAACGCCTCGCTCGAGCAGATCGAGCAGACGCCGACGCTGCTCTCCCTCGCCCGGGCCCAGGGCCGCGTGGCCTTTGCCGACAATTGCGCGCCCTGCCACGGCGCGGGCGGCGGCGGCGCCACCGGCTTCCCCAACCTGAATGACGACGACTGGCTGTGGGGCGGTTCGCTGGAGCAGATCCAGACGACCATCGAGCACGGCATTCGCGCCAACGATCCCGACACCCGCCAGGGCAGCATGCCGGCCTTCGGCAAGGACGGCATCCTGCAGAAGCCGGAAATCTCGGCGGTGGCGGACTATGTGCGGACCCTCTCCGGCATCGCCAAGCCCGGCGCAGATTTCGCCAAGGGCAAGGAAGTGTTCGAGGGCAATTGCGCCGCGTGCCACGGCGAGGATGGCAAGGGCAACCAGGAGATGGGCGCTCCGAACCTCACCGACGGCATCTGGCTCTATGGCTCCGACAAGGCCACCATCGAGTATGGTGTCACCAACGGACGCGGCAACGTGATGCCGGCTTGGCACGCGCGCCTCGACCCGACCACGATCAAGGCGCTCACCGTCTACGTCCACTCGCTGGGCGGCGGACGCTGAGCCTGAAGTCCGGGGCTTTCCGCCCCGGACGCGCCCACCGGCCAGTCTTCCGGGCGGACACGCGCACCGCCCGGATTGGCCGAGAGGCGCAGATGCCAAAAGGTCGCGCGACCAAACGTCGGCGCGACCTTTTGCTTTGGGGATCACATCTACATTCTAAGATATGAATGTAGTGCAGCAGAACGGAGACGGGGGTCTTCGCGTCTGCGCCCGAGGGGCTCGGCCCCGACACGTATGGCCGGTCCGTCTTGACCGGCGAACCGCGGTGAAGATGATGACTGCCCTGTCCACCAAGTCCGAGGACAAGAAGGCCCCCGTGGTCGTGAGCGGCGACGACGACATCCCGCTCTACGAAGCCCGGCGCCAGATCTATCCCCAGAGCGTCCACGGTCGCTTCCGCACCATCAAGTGGGTTTTGCTCGGGATCACACTCGGCATCTACTATCTGCTGCCGTTCGTGCGCTGGGACCGCGGGCCGGACGCGCCCAATCAGGCCGTGCTCATCGATTTCCCGGCCCGCCGCTTCTACTTCTTCTTCCTTGAGATCTGGCCCCAGGAATTCTATTACGTCGCCGGCCTGCTCATCCTCTCCGCGCTCATCCTGTTTCTGATGAACGCGGTGGCCGGCCGCGTCTGGTGCGGCTATCTCTGCCCGCAGACGGTGTGGACCGATCTGTTCATGGCCGTGGAGCGCCTGATCGAGGGCGATCGCCGCGAGCGGATGATCTCCGATGCCGGGCCGTGGACCATGGAGAAGGTCGCCCACAAGACGCTCAAGCACTCCGTCTGGCTTCTGATCGCCTGGTGGACCGGCGGCGCCTGGGTGCTCTATTTCGCCGATGCGCCCACTCTGGTGGTCGAGCTGGCCACGTTCCAGGCGTCTGCCGTGGCCTACATGTCCATCGGGGTGCTGACCTTCACCACCTATGCCCTCGCCGGCCACATGCGCGAGCAGGTCTGCACCTATATGTGCCCCTGGCCGCGCATCCAGGCCGCGCTGACCGACGAATACGCGCTCAACGTCACCTATCTCTACGATCGCGGCGAACCCCGCGGCTCGGTGAAGAAGGCGGCTGTGCTGCGCGAGAAGGGGCTGCCCGCGGGCGATTGCGTGGATTGCGGCCAGTGCGTCGCGGTGTGTCCCACGGGCGTCGACATCCGCCAGGGTCTCCAGCTGCCCTGCATCCAGTGCGGCCTGTGCATCGATGCCTGCAACACGGTGATGCACAAGATCGGCCGTCCGGGGAACCTCATCACCTATGAGAGCGAGGCGAATCTTGAGGCGCGCGCCGCCGGCAAGCCCTTCGTCCAGCGCATCCTGCGCCCGCGCACCATCCTCTACGGCGTGCTGATCGCCCTCGTTTCCGGCCTCATGCTCACCGCGCTGATCGGGCGCTCGACGGAAGGCGTCGCCGCCATCCACGACCGCAACCCGCTGTTTGTGCGGCTCTCCAGCGGTGCGATCCGCAATGCCTACACCATCCGCCTCATCAACAAGAAGTTGGAGGAGCGGACCTTCATCCTCTCCGTCGAGGGCGTTCCCGACGCCAGCCTCGAAGTGATCGGCGACAATGCGGACGGCCTCACCATCGGCCCGGACCAGACGCGGGAAGTGCGCGTGCTCGTCACCACCGGCGACAAGCTTCCGCCCGCGGCTTCCCTGCCGGTGACGTTCCGCATCCGCGACAAGGCCTCCGGCCTGTCGGCCTCCGTCACCGACCATTTCATCGGCCCCTGAGCGGGCCGCACGAAGGGAAACACACCATGGCTCGAGCCTCTGCCCCGGCCGCCACCCCCCCGAAGGCACCGCGCGAACTGACCGGCCGCGCGGTGCTCGCCATCCTCCTCGCCTTCTTCGGCGTGGTCATCGGCGTCAACATCATCATGGCGCGCTTCGCCGTCACCACCTTCGCGGGGGTGGAGACCGAAAGCTCCTACAAGGCAGGCCTTGCCTTCACCGCCGAGCATCAGGCGGCTGAGCGGCAGGCGGCCATGCACTGGAAGGTGGACGTGTCGCTCGGCTCGCCCGGCGGCGGCGCCCGCGAGGTCAACATCGTGGTGCGCGATGCCAGCGGAAAGCCGCTCACCAACCTCGTCGCCGATGGCGAGCTTGCCCATCCCACCGACGCCCGCCGCGATGTGGCGCTGGATCTCGAACCGCTGGGCGACGGCCGCTACCGCGCCCGGACCCAGGCCGGCGCCGGCCAGTGGGATCTGGTGATTGATTTTGCGCAAGGCGGCGAGCGGGTCTTCCGGTCCAAGAATCGTGTGCAGCTTCCGTAAGCCGCTTAAACGGGCAACCGGCATCCTCCGGGCCTCCCGAGGCGGCATCGAGACTGCCGGGCGGCTACCGTCCAGTGCCGTCCGTGCCTTGGGTACGAGAGGCTGGGCGGCTCGTCGCGCCGCCGGCCTGTCGTACTCTTTTTATTTCATGGCACGGTGCTGATCCGTGTCGCGGGCTGAGCCCGCACCCCTCCCTGCAGCCCCCGGGGACCTGAAGATGTCTGAGGCGATCGACTATTCCATCTTCGTCGGCACGTCCGAGGACGGTCTGGCGCAGATGAGCCTCGCCATCGACGGCATCGATTGCGCCGCCTGCATCGGCGAGATCGAGAACGGGGTGAAGGCGCTGCCCGGCGTGGTGCGCGCCCGCCTCAACTACTCGACCCACCGCCTCACCGTCGCCTGGTCGGAGGGCACCTCGCCGGACCGGGTGGTGGGGCAGCTGGAGGCGCTCGGCTACCGCGCCCATCCCTTCGCCGGCCGGGCGGAGGAGAGCGAGGCGCGCCACGCGCGCTGGCTGCTGCGCTGCCTCGGCGTCGCCGGCTTCGCGGCCATGAACATCATGCTGCTGTCGGTCTCGGTGTGGTCGGGCAACGTCACCGACATCACCCCCGAGACGCGCGATTTCTTCCACTGGATCTCCGCGCTCATCGCGCTGCCGGCGGCGGCCTATGCCGGCCAGCCCTTCTTCCAGAGCGCGGTCAGGGCCATCCGCTCCGGCCGGTTGAACATGGACGTGCCGATCACCATCGGCGTCACGCTGGCGCTGGGCATGAGCGTGCTGGAAACGGCCATGAGCCAGCCCCACGCTTATTTCGACAGCGCCATCATGCTGCTGTTCTTCCTCCTCGCCGGCCGCTACCTCGACCACGAGGCGCGCCGCCGCACCCGAGCCACGGCCGGCAATATCGCCGCGCTTCGGGGCGAGATGGCCCATCGCATCGGCGACGACGGCGTGCCCGTGCTGGTGCCGGTGCAGGCGCTCCAGCCGGGCGACACCATCCTCATCCATCCCGGCGAGCGGGTGGCGGCGGATGGCGTCGTCGCCTCCGGCCTCTCGGCGGTGGACGAAAGCCTCGTCACCGGCGAGACGCTGCCTCGGGCCCTCAAGGCGGGGGATCACGTCTATGCCGGCAGCCTGAACGGCGAGGGCGCGCTGCACCTCACCGTCACCGCCGGCGGCGAGAACACGCTGGTCGACGACGTGCAGCGGCTGCTCGACGGCGCTCTGGCCGAGAAGGGCGCCTATGTGCGCCTCGCCGACCGGGTGGCGCGGCTCTATGCGCCGATGGTGCATCTCACCGCCCTCGTCTCGGCCATCGGCTGGCTCATCGCCGGGGCAGGGCTGCACGATGCGGTGATGATCGCCGTGGCCGTGCTCATCATCACCTGCCCCTGCGCGCTGGCGCTCGCCGTGCCGGCGGTGCAGGTGACGGCGACGGGAAGGCTGTTCCGCGCCGGGATGCTCATCAATGCCGGCGACATGCTGGAGCGCCTCGCCGCCGTGGACACGGTGGTGTTCGACAAGACCGGCACCCTGACCCTGCCCGAGCCGGCGCTGGCCTTGCCGCGCGGCGCCGATCCGGACCTGGTGGCGCTGGCCGGCCGGTTGGCCCTGTCGAGCCGTCATCCTCTCGCCGGCGTCATCGCCGCCCGGGCGAAGGGGCCGGCGCTGGAGCATGTCACCGAGGTGAGCGGGCAGGGCATCGAGGCGATCATCGATGGCCGCCGCGCCCGCCTCGGCAGCCTCTCCTTCTGCGACGCCGTGGCTCCCGCCGATCTGCCCGCCGATGCCTCCCTCATCGCCTTCCGCCATGGCGAGAAGGTTCTCGTCATGGGCGTCGCCCAGGCGCTGCGGCCCGATGCGCGCGAGGTGGTCGCCGAGCTGAAGGCGCGTGGGCTCGACGTGCGCATCCTCTCGGGTGATCGTCCCGCCGCCGTGGCCCCGGTCGCCGCGGCGCTCGGCATTGCGCAGGCCGAGGCCGGCCTCAAGCCCGCCGACAAGATCGCCGCGCTGGATGCCCTCAAGGCCGAGGGCCGCCGCGTGCTCATGGTCGGCGACGGCCTGAACGACGCGCCAGCCCTTGCGGCGGCGGCCGTGTCCCTGTCGCCTGCGACCGGTGCGGCCGTCACCCAGGCCCATGCGGACGCGGTGTTCCTCGGCCGTCGACTGTGGCCCGTGCTCGCCGCTGTGGACGGTGCCCGCACGGCGGCGCGGCTCATGCGGCAGAACCTTGCCATTGCGGTCGGCTACAACATCATCGCGGTGCCGCTCGCCATCGCCGGCTTCGTGACGCCGCTGGTGGCGGCGCTCGCCATGTCCGGCTCTTCCATCCTTGTGACCGTGAACGCCTTGCGCGCGGCCCGTCCCGGGCGCAAGGAAGAGGCGGTGGGGGATGACAGCGCGACGGGCGAAGCCGGTGCGCTCACGGAGGTGGCGGCGTGAACGTCCTCGTCTATCTCGTGCCCCTCGCTCTGCTGCTCGGCCTCGGCGGCCTGTTCGCCTTCCTGTGGAGTCTCAAGAGCGGGCAGTATGACGACCTCGACGGCGCGGCCGTTCGCGTGCTGTCCGACGACGACCTGCCGGAGAACGCCCGGCCCCACTCCGCCGCAGAGCCGGAAAGGCACCCCTCGTGAGGCGCGCCGCGCCCGCTCCCGAGCCCCGCGCGGGGATGCTGGTCTGCGTCTGCGACCCGCAGCTCGACGCCCCGGCCAATGACAACGGTCCACGTGCCGTCTCCACCTTCGGTCTCGCGGTGGGCTTCGCCTTTGCCGTGCTGGCGCAGACCGTGGCTTCCGCCGCGCTGCCGCTGGCCGGCGCGCAGCTGGCCCCCCGGCCGGAACTCGTCACTTGGCCGTTCGCCGCTCTGCTGCTCGGCGCGGCGCTCGCCTCCTTCCCCGCCTCCTTCCTGCGCGATGCCTTCGGCCGCCGCACGGGCTTCGCCCTCGGCGCCTCGGTGGGCATCGCCGGCGGCGCCCTGCTGGTGGCGGCGCTGATCCAGCGCCAGTTCGCCTGGGCCTGCCTCGGTGCCCTCTGGCTCGGCATGGCGCAGGGCTTCTCCTTTTTCTACCGGCACGAGGCGGCGGCCGCGAGCGGCCGGCCCGCCGCCGCCACGGCCGGGGTGCTGGCC
>NZ_JAYRPE010000076.1:0-124055 GCF_041911315.1 Xanthobacter sp.
CGAGGCCGAGGCGGCGATGGCCGCGCTGACCGGCGAGTTGAAGGGCGCCGAGGCCGCGTCCGCGCTCGCGCTCGCCCGCCGCGACAGCGCCCTCTATGAGCGCGAGCGCCGCGACGTGCGCGCCCCGCTCGCCGGGCGTGTTGGGCGCCGCTCGGTGAAACCGGGTGACGTCGTGTCGGCCGGTGCTGCGACGGAGATGTTCGTCGTCATCCCCGATGCGCCGCTGATCGTGCGGGCGGAGATCCAGGAGAATTTCGTGCGGCTGGTGAAGCCGGGCATGACGGCCGAGATCGTCGCGGAGAGCGACGAGCGCACGAGCGCCCCCGGCCATGTTCTGAGGGTCGGCGCCTTCCTCGACAACCGCCGCGGGGGTGAGGGGCCGACCGAGCGCGCCGACGTGCGCGTGGCGGACGGCATCCTCGAAATCGACCGGCCGGATCTCTTCCTCATCGGCCAGCGCGTCTATGTACGCTTTCGCAATCCGTGAAGATGAAGTGCAGCAATCGCACGTAATGCCCGCGTAATCCGCCGGCCGCATCGATCTCCTCAGAAGCAATCGGATCGGAGATCCCCTTTGTCAGCCAATCTGCCCGACGACGACCGGCCCACCGAGATTTGGCCCTCTTCCGTCGAGCCCGAGCTCGCCGCGCTCCTCGTGGACCTGATCGCCAGGGAAGGCATGCTGGACCGCGCCGCGATGAAGCCCGGCGCCACCCTCGACGAGCTGGATTTCGACTCGCTCGAGGCGGTCCTGGTGATCAACGGCGTCGAGCAGGCCTTCGACATCGAGATCGGAAGCGAGGTGCGCTGGGGCGAGGTGCGCAATCTCGGCGAACTCGTGGTTCTGCTCGCGGACACCGTCAAGCGCGCGACGCCTGCGCTGCAGTCATGAGCAGCGTCGCGATCACCGGCTTCGGCGTCGTGTCCGCCGCCGGAGCCGACCGGCGCGCCTTCGCCCGCGCGCTGTTCGATGGGCGCAGCGCCATCGGCCCCGTCGTGCTGCCGCGCGCCTTCGGGCGCCGCGCCTTCCGGGCGGCTCAGATCGGCGATCTCCCCGACAGCGTGGCGCAGACGGCTGGCGACCGACGCGCGTATGACCGCTTCAGCGTGCTGGCCTTGCTGGCGGCGGAGGAAGCGGTTGCTGCGGCCGGCCTGGGTGCGGAAGATCTGGCTGGCGATCGCACTTCGGTGCTGCTTGGAACCGGCATCGGTGGTGCCACCTCCATCGACGACAGCCACCACGGGCTCTATGTGGAGCAGCGCCGGCCCGACCCCCTCACCATTCCCCGGCTGATGGCCCATGCGGCCCCCGCGCTGCTGAGTCGCCGGTGGGGCTGCCGCGGCACCGTCCTCGCCATATCGAGCGCATGCGCCTCGGGCGCGCAGGCCGTCGGGCTCGGCATGAGCTTCATCAGGGCGGGCCTTGCCGATCGCGTGCTCGCGGGGGGAACCGAGGCCTCGCTCACGCCGTCCGCCCTTGAGAGCTGGCAGGCCATGCGCGTGCTGACCTCGACCCGCTGCCGACCCTTCTGCGCGGACCGCGACGGCATGGTGCTGGGCGAGGGCGCGGCGGTGTTCGTGCTGGAGAGCGATGAAGCGGCGGCACGGCGTGGCGCGCCGGTCCTCGCCCGCCTGCGTGGCTATGGCACCACCTCCGACGCGGGTGATCTGGTGCGCCCCGATGCCGGCGGCGCGGCGGCGGCCATCCGCGCGGCGCTCGCAGATGCCGGCCTCGCTCCGCACGACATCAGCCATGTGAATGCCCACGGCACCGGCACGCGGCTGAATGACGCCGCCGAGGCCGAAGCCCTTCAGTCGGTCCTGGGTGCCGATGCGGCGCGCATTCCACTCTCGGCGACCAAGCCGGTCCACGGCCATACGCTGGGGGCCTCGGGTGCCCTGGAGCTTGCCGCGACGATCCTCGCCCTCCAGTCCCGCACCGCGCCGGGCACCCTCGGCTTCGAGGCGGCGCAGGCCGAATATCCGCTGGCCATCAGCGATCAGAACCAGCCCATCGCAGGTGCGATCGGCCTCAGCAACAGCTTCGCGTTCGGCGGCGTCAATGCCGCGCTGATCGTCGAGGCGCTCCCGTTCGCGCCCCTGTGAGGTCCGCCTTGCCCCCTGCGCCATCCTCGCCGCCGTCCCTCTGGCAGGCCATCGTCGATTTCGACGGCACGATCTCCCGGGAAGACACCACCGACCGCGTCCTGGAACGCTTCGCCGCGCCGGGCTGGGAGGCGATCGAGGCCGAGTGGCACGCCGGCCTCATCGGCTCGCGCGCCTGCATGGCCCGACAGGTCGATCTGCTGCGCGTCTCGCCCGACGCGCTCGACACCTTCGCCGCCACGCTGGAGATCGATCCCGGCTTCCCGGAGTTCGTCCGCCTCTGCGGGCGCCACGCCATTCCCCTCACCATCGTGTCCGACGGGCTCGACAGGACGATCCGCACGGTCATGGCGCGCGCCGGCCTTGGTCCCATCCCGGTGGTCGCCAACGAACTCAGGTGGATGGGCGGCGACCGCTGGCGGCTACTGTCGCCGCATGCGGCGCCGGGCGGAGCCTGCGGCAGCGGCACCTGCAAGTGCCGTGTCGCCGCGCAGCTGGCGCGGCCGCTGAATTTGCTCGTCGGCGACGGGCGGTCGGACTTCTGCGTGGCGGGCGAAGCCGACCTCGTGTTCGCCAAGGCCAGCCTCGTCGCCCACTGCGCGCAGGCCGGCATCCCCCATCACCCCATCGCGGATTTCACCGACGCCAGCGCGCGTCTGGAAGTGGTTCTCGCCGGCGCGCCGCTGCCGGCCGCACCCCGTCAATTCGAGGACAAGATCAATGGATAACGCCGTTCTCCAGCACGACCGCTCGACCGCCGCCAGCGGGGCGACGCGCGCCGGCCTCGCCGCCGAGGAGGCGCGCTTGCTGGCCCTTGAGGCCGAGTATTGCTCCCATGGCGATACGGTGCACTACACGCAGTTTCCGAAGATCTTCTCGGGCTGCGAAGGGTCTTTCATGCTGGATGCGGCCGGAAACCGCTTCCTTGACCTGCAGATGTGGTACTCGGCCGTCAACTTCGGCTACGCCAACCCGCGCCTCAACTCCGCGCTGAAGCGTCAGATCGACACCCTGCCGCAGGTGGCGAGCCAGTATCTCCACCGCGAGAAGATCGAGCTCGCGGCCATGATCGGGAAGGATGCCGAGGGCAAGTTCGGGGCCAAGGGGAGGGTGCATTTCAACGTCGGCGGCGCCCAGGCGGTGGAGGATTCCCTCAAGATCGTGCGCAACGCCAGCAACGGAAAGAGCCTGATGTTCGCCTTCGAAGGGGGATACCACGGCCGCACCCTCGGCGCGTCCGCCATCACCTCGTCCTATCGCTATCGCCGCCGTTTCGGCCATTTCGGCGAGCGCGCGCAATTCATCCCCTTTCCCTACCATTTCCGCGGACCGAAGGGCATGAGCAAGGAGGAGTATGGCGAACACTGTGTCGCCCAGTTCGCCCGTCTGTTCGAGAGCGAGTATAACGGCGTCTGGGACCCCAAGCTCGGGCAGGCCGAATACGCGGCCTTCTATGTGGAACCCTTGCAGGGTACGGGCGGATACGTCATTCCCCCGCGCAACTTCTTCACGGGGCTGAAGAAAGTGCTGGACGACCACGGCATCCTGCTGGTCGTCGATGAGATCCAGATGGGCTTCTACCGGACCGGAAAGCTCTGGTCGATCGAGCATTTCGGCGTGCAGCCGGACGTGATCGTCTTCGGCAAGGCGGTCACCAACGGCCTCAATCCCCTGTCTGGCGTCTGGGCGAAGGAAGAGCTCATCAATCCCACTGTCTTCCCGGCCGGCTCCACCCATTCGACCTTCAACGCCAACCCGCTCGGCACCGCCGTCGCGCTGGAGGCGATGAAGATGATGGCCGAGGAAGACTACGAGCCCATGGTCATGGCCAAGGGCGCCTACTTCCTGGAGGGGCTCAGGGACTTGCAGCGCCGCCACAGGATCGTCGGCGACGTGGACGGCCTTGGCATGGCGCTGCGCATGGAGATCTGCGAGGCGCACGACAGCTATACGCCGGCCAAACGCCTCGTGGACCTCATGTGCGATGAGGGCATGAAGGCCGATCTTGAGGTCGCCGGCCGCCGCTACGGGCTCGTGCTCGACATCGGCGGCTACCACAAGAACGTCATCACCCTCGCGCCGGCGCTGACCATGAGCTACGCCGAGATCGATCTCGCCATCGCGCTGCTCGACCAGTTGCTCGCCCGCGTCGCGGCGGCTTGAGCGGCGCGCGACCATGGCGCGATTTCGTGTGATCGATCTGGACGGTAGCCTGCCGGCCCAGGAGCCGCTGCGCCGGCGCATGGATGCGGGAACGGCCACCCGCATCGATGCCGTCGACCTTGCCGGCCGCCTGCGCATCGTCGCGAGCCGCGGGGCGCTGCGCCGCCTCGCCGCGCGGCTGCCGCGGGCGGAGGGTGGCGCGGGCGCGACCGTCACCTTCTACGGCTCGGGCGATTTCCACCACCTCACGGCCGGATTGGTGGCGGCGCTGGACGAGCCCGTCACCATCGTCCATTTCGACAATCATCCCGACTGGGTGCGGTTTCCCGCCACGCACAATTGCGGCGCCTGGGTCAATCGCGCGCTCAGCCTGCGGCATGTGTACAAGGTGGTCACGATCGGCCCATGCAGCGGCGATCTGGTGCGGCCGGAATTGCAGCTCGCGAACCTCGGGGCGGTGCGCGACGGGCGCATCGCGCTCTATCCCTGGCGGCATCCCCCGTCGCGCGTCTGGGGCCGCTACGGCCACACGCGGTGCTACCGGCAGGAGGGCGACCATCTGCACTGGCGCAATCTCGCCGAGGAAAGCTGGACGGATTTCCTCGACGAACTCGTCGAGGAGATTCCGACCCGCGCCATATGGATTACCATCGACAAGGACGTGCTCGCGCGCGGCGACGCGCTGACCAACTGGGACCAGGGCGCCTTGCCGCTCGGCCATCTGCTCGCCGCGGTCGAGCATCTTGCCGGCACGCGCCACATCGCCGGCGTGGATGTCTGCGGCGACTGGTCGGAGCCGCGCTTCAAAGACCCGTTCCGCGCCGCCCTGGCGAGGTTCGACCATCCGCTGCCCCTTCGCCCCAGTGCGGACGACCTCGCCGTCAATGCGCGGGTGAATGCCCAACTCATCGATCTCTTCGACCGGGTGCTGTGATGATCTCTGGAAACGCGCGCCCGTCGCGGGAAGAGGATGGCCCTGCACCCCGGGTGGCCGCGGCTGACCACGGCATAAGGCTGGCCGGCGGGCGAACCGGCTTCCTCCTGCTGCACGGCCTCGGTGGCACGCCGGTGGAGTTGAAACTCATCGCGCGGGCGCTCAACGCCGCTGGTCACACGGTCCATTGTCCGCAGCTCGTCGGTCATTGCGGCAGCGAGGGCGACCTGCTCGCCACAGGCTGGCGCGACTGGGCGCAGAGCGCCCTGGGCGCCCTGGCGCGCCTCCATGCCGAGTGCGACCGGGTGATCGTCGGCGGCCTTTCGATGGGCGCGGTGCTGGCCATCCATGTCGCCGCCGAGCGTCCGGCCCAGGTGGATGGCCTCGCGCTGTACGCGCCGACCCTGCGTTACGACGGCTGGTCGATCCCACGCTACGCCTTTCTGCTGAAGTGGCTGATCAACACGCCGCTCGGCCGCCGCTACCGCTTTCCCGAGCGCGAGCCCTACGGCATCAAGCACAGGCGCACCCGCCAGACGATCATGGAGGCGATGGCCTCCGGCGACACCGCAATGGCCGGGCTGGAGGGCACGCCCGCGCGGGCGCTCCAGCAGCTCTGGCGGCTTGTCGCGGTGACGCGCGCGCGGATGCCCGCCGTGACTTGCCCGGCGCTGCTCGTTCATGCGCGCGAGGACGATATCGCCGGGCTTTCCAACGTCTTCGAGATCCAGCATCGCCTCGGCGGTCTCGTCGACGCGGTGATCCTCGACGATTGCTATCACCTCGTCACCATCGACCAGCAGCGCGGCATTGTCGTGGACCGCACGCTCGCGCTCGCGAACCGCCTCGCGACCGCGGGCGGGAGAACGCGGCCCGGCCGTGCGCGCGTGGCCGCGGCGCAATGACGAGGTTCGCGGCGTGCGTCGTCGAAAGCATCGCCGAGATCGCGGCGGCGGACTGGGACGCCTGCCTGCCGGGGGAGGCGGAAGATCACGCCTATTTCAGCGCCTGCGACAGCGCGGCGGTCGCCTCCGGTGTCGGCCTGCGCTGCGGGGCCGTGGTCGTCACGGATTGTGTCGGCGTCGCTGCCGTGGCGCCGGTCTTTCCCTTCGCTTACAGGCTGGACACGCCGTTGCAGGGGCGTGTGCGGCGGTGGGCGGAGGCTGCCTTCCGGGTGGTTCCCGGTCTTGCGGCGATCCGGGTGCTTTGCGTTGGCTCGCCCTATGCGGAGCGCTGTCACCTCGGCTTCGCCGCCCGCCTCGATGCGGACGCCCGCGCCGGGGTGATGGCGGCCCTGCTGACCGCGCTGGAGACGGAGGCGCGGGCGCGGGGCGCGCATCTCGTCGCGTTCAAGGATCTCGCGCCTCGGGAGGATGAGGCGCTGGCACCGATGCTTCGACGCGCCGGCTTCGCCAGTCTCGGCAGCCTTCCGGTCGCCACGCTAGACCTGCCTTTCGTGGATGCGGACGGCTATCTCGCCTCGCTCTCCGGCGCGACGCGCAAGGACATCCGCCGCAAGCTCGCGAAGGCCGGGGCGGTGCGCATCGAGCATCGTGTCGGCATCGCCGGGCTGGAGGACGAAATCGAAGCCCTCTACGAGGCGACGCGCGCGCGGAGCGGCCTCGATTACGGCGAACTCGAAGTGCTGCCGCCGGGCTATTTCGCAGCCGTCGCCGAGGCGCTCGGAGAGCGGGCCGTCTTTGCCCTCTACTGGGTGGGAGACACGCTCGCGGCCTTCAATCTGCTACTCGTCGAATCCGACCGAGTGATCGACAAGTTCCTGGGCATGCGCTACCCGCTGGCGCGCAACCACAACCTCTATGCGGTCAGCTGGATGGCGAACGTGCGGTTCTGCCTGGAGCGGGCCGTAAGCGAGCTGCAGACCGGGCAGACCGCCTACGCCTCGAAGCTGCGCTTCGGCAGCCGTCTGGTCCCTTCAATCATTCGCTTCCGCCATCACAATCGCATGGTGCAATGCCTGCTCGCAGGCCTGGGCCCCTGGTTGTCCTTCGATCACCTGGATCCCCAGCTTGCCTCCTCGCGAACCGCTTCGTCGCCTGATCCGATGGATCGGGAGCGAGCGGACTGACGTGCTCCCCTTTTGTAGGCCAATCTGAGCTGGAATTTTCCACTTGTGATCCCCGGCGCGGCGCCGGGTCTGGTCCCCGACTTTTTCACGCGCACGTCCATCCCTTCGGTGCTGGGCAACGTGCTGGCCGGGTTGAGCGATTGAGTGTCAGGCGGCTTCAGCGCGCGGCGCCGGGACTGCATCCGAAGCGCTTCTTGAAGCTTCGGTTGAAGTAGGAGATGTCGCCGAACCCGACCTCCATGGCGATGTCGCCGATCTTCTTGTCCTGATGGCGCGGGTCGGTCAGCATCGCCTTCGCATCTTGCAGGCGCAGTTCCAGAATGCGTTCCGAGAAACTCGCCCCTGTCGCGGCGAGCAGGTCCCGAACGTAGCGACCGGAAAGTCCGAGTTGCAAACCGACCAGCGACGCAGAGAGTGCCGGGTTGCGGTAATTGCTCTTGATCTGCTTCAGCACCGCTTGCAGCCGACCGGCGCGTAGTCCCCGCGTCCCGGCCAGCTCGGCTTCGCCGCCCTTGGCCCCGGTCGCGAGGCCGAGGAGATCCACGACGGTCTCGCTGATGTGGTCGAAGAGGACCGACTCCTCCGGCAACTCCATCGCTTCGAGCATCGATAGATAGTTGCGCAGCAGCGTCAGTGCCTCGCTGTCCGCCGGGATGAGCGCGCCTTGCCGCCCCTCCATGCCGGGAAACTTATCGTCGACGATCTTTCGCGGCAGCGCGAGGTTCGCCCAGGTGTTGCGGTCGCTGCCCACGAACGCCTGCGCCTTCGTTGCATGGAGGATCGCGCTGCCCGTGGGCATCGTGATATCGCTCTTGCCCGGATTGCTGGCGATCAGCGTGGGCCCGAGATTGATCGTGAACAGATACACCTCTGTGCGCGCGGCCCGGATATGATGCAGCATGCGCGCCGCCCGGTTGATCGTGGCCGACATCTTCGCCAATCCCAGCCGCCCGATGCTGTTCGCCTTCAGGCCGGCCTCGAAAGGCAGGTCGGATATGCCGACCTCGACCGACGCGACACGGGAATAGGAGATGTCGCGCCACAGGCGGAAGCGTTCTTGATGGATGAGATGTTCAGGCAGGCTCGCGGATGTGAATGTCTTCGCCTGCACCGCGCCCCCCTCACAACGGCTTGTCCCGCGCGTCCTGGCAACCGCTGCACCGTTCGGCGTGATCATCCGGCCGGTGACGGCGGCATCCACCGGGCTCGAAGCCCGCGCCCAAGCCTATAATCTTGCGCACCTGTCCATGTCGTCACCGCAAAGTATGACGCACGGGGAATTGGCGCCTGATCGCCTTTTGTTTTCCTTTTCCGAAGACAGCGCGCAGGTGCTGCGCTATAGGGCGACAAGAACACCCCTTTGACTCTGCATGTTATGATGGAGTGCAGCGTGACAAGGCGTAATTATGAGCAACTCTCATCTATTATTGGCGACATCTACGACTGCGTTTTGAACCCCGAGGGTTGGGTCAGCGTATTGAACCGAATAACACAGGCGACCGACGCAGCCTACACAACCATCGCGCTCGCCAGCACACAGGATAGTCATGGCCGTTTCGCCGCCCATTCCGCCTGGGCGGCCGACCAGATGCGTGTGCTTCAGGTCGAATACGGCTTCGACGACATTCCCGGCCTGAAACCCGCCCTCGTCGGCGACATCGACACACCGCTGACGACGCTGTCCTGCCTCAGCGAACCCGAGCTGCGCGCCACCAAATTCTATCGCGAATGGGCCGGGCCGCAGGGCCTGCGCGAAGGCTGCATGGTCAAGTTCGTCCACACCTCCGATCGCATCGGCCTTCTCGGCACCTCCATCTATGCCGACCGTGACGTGATCTCCGGCGAGGAGCAGCATTTCCTGACATTGCTCTCGCCGCATCTGCGCCGCGCGGCATTGATCGGCGACTTGCTCGACCAGGCGCGCGTCATGGCGCATTTCTATCGCGAGACCTTGGGTGCGCTCACGACACCCATTCTCTTCACGGACGCCGAGGCGCGCATCCTATACGCCAACGCCAGCGCCGAGCGGATGCTGTCGGCCGAGGCGCCCATCCTGTCGCGCGGCAGCGTGTTGCAACCGACGAACCCCGCCATGGCTGACGCCTTGCTGACCGCCATCGCTGCGGCGTCCAACGCCGATGTCACGCTCGGCGCCCGCGGCATCGGCCTGCCGATCTCGGCGGCGAGGGAAGCGCCCGCCGTCGCCTATGTCCTGCCGCTCACCGCCGGCACGGCGCGCGCCGCATTCCGACCGGCGCGGGCGGCCGTCTTCATCTCGACCACGATCTCGGCGACACCGATCCCGGAGGCGGTGCTGACAACCCTCTTCGACCTGACGCCCGCCGAGGCGCGCGTTCTTCTCAAGATCGGCAGCGGCGCAGGCGCGGCGGCGACGGCCCTGTCGCTCGGGATCGGCGAGAACACCCTGAAAACCCATCTCAACCGCATCTACGCCAAGACGAACACCAACCGTCAGCCCGATCTCGTCAAGCTCATCGCCGATATCGGTGCTCCACTGGCTGTCGCCGGCATCGACGCGCCCGCCCGTCTGCGGGAAGACGGCGCGGTCGACTAACCCCGCCGAACTACCGATCCGAGGCCCCGTCGTGATCGCGCGCAGCGACTCGGCGGGGCCTTGTTCGTTCCGACGGGCTGCTTTGAGCGCCACACCGCGAAGAAAAATCAATAGCGCGTGTCACCGTCCAAAAAGCGCGTGGCGCTGTCCAAGATTTCCCGGAAGCCCGGTGCGATAGCTGGATCAATCGCTATCCAATTGCTTGGTCCGCCGGGAGTTTTCAGGAATGCGCAGGAAAAATACGGGCCGCAGGGCCGCCACGCTCAAGATTCTTGCGCTGACGTCGACTGCACTTGTCGGCCTCGCGCTGCCTCTCTCCGCGCAGGCGCAGGAATGGACGGGGGCGACGAACGGGAGCTGGTTCAATGCTGGCAACTGGAACCCCGGTCATGTCCCGACGGCCGCCGATGATGTGACGATCGAGGCCGGTCCTGGCTCTATACCCAATATCTCAGGACCTCTTCAGAATGGAGTAGCGAACAAAATCGCGGTCGGCGACACCAACACAGACGGTTCGACTGCCACTCTCAACATTGAAGATGGCGGAACGCTGGCCAGCGCTTCGGGCGTGATCGGCAACCTCGCCGGCTCGAAAGGCCTCGTCGATGTCGGCAGCTCCATCGTGAGCAGCGCCGGTAGTTCCGCTTTGTGGAATGTGAGCGGGGCGCTCATCATCGGCAATGCCGGTGAGGGAACCTTGGCAATCAACAAAGGCGAGGTCAAGAACACCGACGGCACCATCGGCGCGCTGGCCGGCGGCGTCGGCTTCGTCGGCGTCAGCGGCCCGACCGCGACATGGACCAATACGGGAACCCTGACGGTCGGCGACCATGGCACGGGCACGCTGAACGTCTTCAATGGTGGGAAGGTCACGAATGGGCCTGGCGAAATCGGATACGCTATCGGGTCTGTCGGCACTGTAACAATCAATGGTGCCGGTTCCACCTGGACGAACGGATCGTCTCTTCAAATCGGTGATAGCGGCACAGGTCAACTTACCATCCAGAACGGTGGCAAGGTGATCAATACTGGTTGGAGCTACGTCGGTGTTGCGAACGGTGCCAGCGGGATCGTGCTTGTCGATGGTACAAATTCGATTTGGGACAACAGTCTAGGAATGACTGTCGGCCTCAACGGAACGGCTTCACTGACTGTCAAAAACGGCGGCAAGGTCACATCGACCGGCGACAGATACCTTGGCTACACAGCCGGTGCGAGCGGCGTCGCGACATTGGACGGCGCGGGCTCGACTTGGACAGGCACAGGGGATCTCCTCGTCGGAAATGCGGGCTCGGGCAAACTTACGATTTCAAATGGCGCCGGGGTGACCAGCGGCCTTGGTGAAATCGGTGTCGCTTCCGGCTCAAGCGGCGATGTGACGGTGGTTGGTACCGGCTCCACGTGGACCAACAACTCTGCTCTTCGGGTGGGTGATAGCGGAACTGGTAAACTTGCCATTCAAAATGGTGGCAAGGTCGGTAATGGCGGTTGGGCCTATGTTGGCGCTGTCGCGGGAGCCAGCGGGACTGTACTCGTCGACGGCGCAAATTCGACTTGGGACAACAGCCAAGGCCTGACTATCGGCCTCGCAGGCACGGCGTCGCTGACCATCTCGAGCGGCGGTCTCGTCAAAAACACCGACGGTTTCATCGGAGCTGTTGCCGGTTCAACCGGCATGGTCACGGTCGATGGCGCGGGCTCGAAATGGACCAACAGCGGCGATCTCACTGTCGGCGATGCAGGTACCGGCACGTTGGACGTCACCCATGGCGGGGCAGTCGGCAGTCTTGGCGGAACCATCGGCGACGCCACAGGCTCGACCGGCACTGTGAACGTGAATGGGGCCGCTTCCAAATGGGATACCAACAGCGGCGACCTGAGGGTGGGCAACAGCGGCATCGGCATGCTGAATATCGCGAACGGTGGGCAAGTCATCAGTGGCATGTCCAGCATCGGATGGAATGCGGCATCCCAGAGCAGCGCACTGGTCGATGGAGCAGGTTCGGTCTGGGACACGGCAAGCCTTACCGTCGGACAGAGCGGCATCGGCCTGCTCAACATAGGAAACGGCGGCAGGGTGAGCAGCCTCTCCGGCACGGTTGGCGCCCTTTCCGGCTCTAAAGGCGCCGTGGCTGTCTCGGATGCGGGCTCGATCTGGCATGTCACCAACGATCTGATCGTCGGCGACTACGGTCAGGGCACGCTCAGGATCGACGATGGCGCCAAGATTTCCGTGGGTGGCGAACTGGTTCTGGCCAATCATGCGGGCGCGACGGGCGGCTTGACCATCGGCGGCGCTGTGCCGGGGATTCTCGACGCGACGGCGGTCCGTTTCGGTGCGGGCACCGGCCGGATCACCTTCGACCATACGAGCGCGAACTATGACTTCAGTGCAGCGATTTCCGGCCTCGGCACGATCAATCAAGTGTCAGGCGTCACGCATCTAACGGCGGATTCCACTGGCTTCACCGGCGCGACCCATATCAAGGGCGGCACATTGCTGGTCGACGGCAAGATCGGCAGCGGCGCGGTCGATGTCCAGTCAGGCGGCACGCTCGGCGGCAAGGGCTCGATCGGCGGCACCGTAACCGTCGCTTCGGGTGGCATCCTCAGCGGCGTCCAGGGCCAGACCCTGACCATGCAGAACCTCAATCTCGACAGCGGCGCGAACGTCAATGTGACACTCAGCTCCCCCGGCGGCGCGGCCCTGTTCAACGTCGCCAACGATCTGACGCTCGACGGCACGCTCAACATCACCTCTGGCGGCGCGTTCGGCCCCGGCGTCTATAGTCTGATCACCTATGGCGGGACACTGACCGATAATGGCCTCGATATAGGGACGACCCCGGCGGGATCGACCGCAAGCGATTTCGGGGTGCAGACCTCCGTCGCAGGCCAGGTCAACCTCGTCAGCACCGCCTTGCCGAACCTGTCGTTCTGGGACGGCGACGCTCCAGGCAACGCCAACAACAATATCGTCGACGGAGGGTCGGGCACATGGACCGCGACCTCCACCAACTGGACCGACATGAACGGTTCGATCAACGGTGTGATGCACCCGCAGCCGGGCTTTGCGATCTTCCAGGGCGCGGCGGGTACGGTGACGATCGACGCCAGCGCCGGGCCGATCTCGGTCACCGGAATGCAGTTCGCCACCAACGGCTATCTGCTCACCGGCGATCCGATCACGCTCGCCGATCCCAACTCCATCATTCGTGTCGGCGACGGCTCGGCGGCCGGAGCGAACTACAAGGCGACCATCGGCTCGGAGCTGACCGGAACGGGTGGCCTCAACAAGACTGACCTCGGTACTCTGATCCTGACCGCCGACAACACTTATACCGGTGGCACGACGATCACCAACGGCACGCTCCAGCTCGGCAACGGCGGGACCAGTGGTTCGGTCGTCGGCAATATCGTCAATGATGGACTGCTGATCTTCAACCGTTCCGACGCATCAACGTTCAGCGGAGCGATCTCCGGCAATGGCGCGATCCTGAAGGAAGGCGCCGGCACGATCGATCTGACCGGCAACTCCGGCACATTCACCGGCGTCGTGCAGGTCGATGGCGGCACATTCGGCATCAAGGCTGGCGGCGTCCTGAATTCAAGCGGCCTCTTCGCGGGCGGGCTCGCCGGGTCAACCGGGGCTTTCGTCGTCGACGGCGCGGGCTCCGTGTTGAACAGCTCCTCCTTACTTGCGCTCGGGGGCGACGGAACCGGGGCGCTGACAGTCACGAACGGGGGCAAGGTCAGCGATTCCTTCGGCGTTCTGGGCGTAAACGCCGGCTCGACCGGCTTGGTAACGGTCACGGGTGCAGGTTCGACCTGGACCAACGGAACGGGCTTGCTGGTGGGCGTCGATGGTGCCGGCGCACTGAACATCGTGAACGGCGGTAGCGTCAGCAGCGCCTTCGCGGCTGTCGGCAATGGCTCCGGGGCGCAAGGTACGGTCATCGTCGATGGCATCGGGTCCAGCTGGACGAACAGTGGAAATCTGTTCGTCGGTCTGGACGGAACAGGCACTCTGTCGATTGCGAATGGCGCCACGGTCAACGCCGGCGGCGCCGTAGTCCTCGCCGGACAGGCCGGTTCGACCGGTACGCTCAATATCGGCGGTGCGGCAGGCTCGTCCGCAAAGACGGCGGGCACGCTCAATGCCGGGACGCTCGAATTCGGCCAAGGAACCGGAACGCTCAACTTCAATCACACCGACACCAACTACACCTTCGCCTCGAACATGCTGGGTTCCGGCACGATCAACCAGTTCTCTGGTTCTACAAACCTGACGGGAGACTCCAGTGGCTTCACAGGCGCGGTGAACGTCACGGGCGGCCGTCTGGCGGTGAACGGCCTGCTCGGCGGCGGGCAGGTCACGGTGTCCAACGGTGGTACACTTGGCGGCAATGGCATGATCGGCAGCCTCGCGGCAAATGCAGGATCGATCATCGCGCCCGGCAACTCCATCGGCACGCTGAACATCGCCGGCAACATCGCGTTCAATGCCGGTTCGATCTACGAGGTCGAAATCAATGCGGCTGGCCAATCGGACAAGATCGTTGCGGGTGGCACCGCAACCATCGACGGCGGCGGAGTCAAGGTGCTGGCCGGTTCGGGCAACTATGCCCCGGCCACGACCTACACGATCCTCACTGCAACGGGTGGCCGCACCGGCACCTTTACCGATGGCGTGACCTCAAATCTCGCCTTCCTCGACCCGTCGCTCAGCTATGACGCGAGCAACGTCTATCTCACGATGACCCGCAACAACATCAACTTTGCGGGCGTGGGCATTACGCCGAACCAGATCGCGACTGGCGGTGGCGTCGAAAGCCTCGGCTTTGGCAACACGATCTACAATGCTGTGCTGAACCTCTCGGCTTCTCAAGCGCAATATGCCTTCGACCAACTCTCGGGCGAGATTCATGCTTCCGCCAATACGGTATTGATCGAAGACAGCCGCTTCCTGCGCAGCGCGGTCAACGACCGCCTGCGGGCGGCCTTCGGCGGCGTCGGCGCGTCGGGCGGCAACACCGTCACCTATGACGACGGCAAGCCGCGCGCGGTCGATCCCACCACGGACGGCGGCGCGGTCTGGGGGCAGGCGTTCGGCTCCTGGGGCCATTGGAACAGCGACGGCAACGCCGCGAAGCTCGATCGCTCCATCGGCGGCTTCTTCATGGGCGCGGACGCTTCGGTCTTCGACACCTGGCGCTTCGGCGCGGTCGCCGGCTACAGCCGCTCCAGCTTCGACGCGGAGGATCGCCATTCGTCGGGTAGCAGCGACAATTACAGCGTCGGTCTCTATGGCGGCACGCAATGGGGCGATCTCGCCTTCCGCACCGGCGCGGCCTACACGATCTCCGACATTGCCATCAAGCGCAGCGTGAACTTCACCGGCTTCGCCAACAACCTGTCTGGCGATTACAGTGCCGGCACGGCGCAAATCTTCGGTGAACTCGGCAACAAGATGCAAGCCGGCAGTGTTGCGCTCGAGCCGTTCGCGAACCTCGCCTATGTCAACCTGCGCACCGACGGCTTCACCGAAACGGGCGGCGTCGCCGCACTCACCAGCCCGTCGACCGTTACCGATACGACCTTCACCACGATCGGCCTGCGCGCCGCGACCAGCTTCGGCCTGAACGACATGGTCGTGACGGCGAAGGGCATGGTCGGCTGGCGGCACGCTTTCGGCGACATCACCCCGACCTCGGTCATGTCCTTCGCCGGCAGCGCGCCCTTCAGCATCGCAGGCGTGCCGATCGCCGAGAACGCCGCGGTGGTCGATCTCGGCCTCGACATGCGCCTCAGCACCAACACGACGCTGGGCATCTCCTACGGCGGTCAGTTCGGATCGGGCGTCACCGACCAGACGTTGCACGCCGACTTCTCGGTCACGTTCTGAGGTCTTGTGATGAATCACGACACGATCACCCTGGTCCAGAGAAGCTTCAAGGATGTCGTCCCAATCGCCGATATGGTCGGTGAGACCTTCTATGCCCGGCTCTTCGAGACCCATCCCGAAGTACGGCCGATGTTCGCCGAGGACATCAGGCCGCAGGCCAAGAAGCTGGTGCAGATGCTGGCGATGGTGGTGAACGGCCTGCACCGGCTCCCCGCCATCCAGAGCGAGGTCGCGGCGCTCGCTCGCCGACACAGGGAATACGGTGTCGCCGAAGCCCATTATCCCGTCGTCGGCGAGACGCTGATCTTGACGCTGGAGCACCATCTGGGCGACGCTTTCACGCAGCAGATCAAGGACGCCTGGATCGAGGCTTTCACAACCCTGTCGGACGTGATGATCGACGCCATGCACGAACCGCCGCGCGCCGCGGGAGGCCATGCATGAGCACCGGGTGCACGCTCGGCGGCTTCGGCCAGCGCTCCGGCATCCTTCTGCCCGCGGCCGGACGCTCGGTCATGGCAGAGGCGCGGGAAACCGTTATCGTGGTCGGCGTCTTCGCCGGTTCGGCGGCGGCGGGCCGCAAAACGGGCGACGCGGGCGGGGATGTCCTCACGGACCTGATCGTCGGCGGACCCCGACCCCAACAGGGATACCGAAGTCTTGGACCAGCCATCGCCCCTACCGCTCTTCTATAAGGATCCCATGCTTCTCCGCTTCGAGGCGCATGGCGATGTCGGCCTGATTCCCGGCAGCGATTTCAACTTCGCCCGCGAGGCCGTCGCCATTCCGCTCTCCATCGGCGAATTCCCGACCGCGATGCGGCATTATCCCATCGCCTTCGCCATGGACGATCAGGCGTCGCCCATCGCTCTGGTCGCGATCCACAAGGACCAGAATCTCTTCATCGAGCGCGACGGGAGCTGGCGGGCGAAGAGCTATGTGCCAGCCTATGTCCGCCGCTATCCCTTCATCGGCATGGACACGCCCGATGGCGCACAGCAGCTCCTGTCGATCGACCGCGCCAGCGCGCGCTTCGTCGCTTCCGCAGGGGATCACGCTGAGGCGCAGCGCCTGTTCGACGAAACCGGCAAGCCGACCATGGTCGCGCAGACCGCCATGGCCTTCTGCCAGACCTTCCACACCGACTACGTCAAGACCGTCGCTTTCGGTAAGGCGTTGTTGGCGGCGAAGATACTTGAGCCCTATCACGCCGATTTCCGCCTGCCGGACGGCACGCTGCACAAGCTCGACGGCTTCTATGCCGCGAACGAACAGGCGTTCCGCGCCTTGCCGGCTGAGACCGTCAACGACTGGCACGGCAAGGGCTGGCTCGCGCTGGTCGTGCTGCATCTCGCATCGCTCCAGAGCTTTCAGAATCTCCTCGACCTCAACGCGCAGCGCACAAGCGAACGGACGGCGCTGGCGTGACGAGCAGGAAAAGCACTCTCGGCCTCTGCGCCGCCGCAACCCTTCCGGACAATCGTACCCGTGGTCTTGCGGGCTTCCATCTTCTCGTGGACGGCGCGAACCTCCTCTAAGGCTGCGGTCATTCCGGTTGGGGGGTGAGATCAGGCCACGCTCAAGAGCGTCGACAACGCCTTGCGTCCAGGCTCTCGCCCGCGAGCACATAACTCGCCGTGCCGCCGCTCGATGCCTTGGGCGACGAAGGGCCGGACCCGCCGCGCGCGCGTCGAGCGGATGCGACCCGGGCGGAGCTTCTTCGCCCGGGCCTCCAGATCGAGGCGGGCATCCTGGTACGGCTTGTCCCAGGCCAAGGCGGTGCTCGCTTGACCGGTCGGGCAGGGCGGTCGCCCACGCTGGAGCGCGCCATGGCTTTCCCCGCCGAGCTGACCGCCTGCTTGCGGATATGGCCGAACCGTTGCCGGTAAGCAGAAAACGCCCCAAAGGGCGTTTGCCAACCATCTGATTTTCTTGAGAGAAACTGGAGCGGGCGAAGGGATTCGAACCCTCGACCCCAACCTTGGCAACTTTGGGCGGAGCCTGCGCCGCCACACGCTGTCGCACTAAAATATACTATTTATCATATGTTTATTGATTGTCACCTTACGACGACGTATCCTTTTTTGGCCCACGAAACTCGCGTTTCTGGAGACATTTTGGAGACAAAGCCTCCTTACCGGAGCTTTGTCTCCAGAAGGAGAGCGCCGGCATGCCGACCATCAAGCTGACCAAGAAAGCCGTTGACGCCTTCGCACCACCTGGTGAGGCCCAGATCATTCACTGGGACAGCGAAATCCGTGGCTTCGGCGTCCGGATCCTCAGGTCAGGCCTCAAGACCTTCGTGCTGCAGTACCGCAATGCAGAGGGGATCAAGCGCCGGACCAATCTCGGACGCTACGGCGTCATGACCGTCGAGCAGGCCCGCGAGAAAGCCAAGATCCAGCTCGGCACCGTCGCGGCCGGGGAAGATCCCGCCGACGAAGCCCGCCAGGCCCGCAAGGGTATGACGGTTGCGGAAATGTGCGATTGGTATCTCACCGAAGCGCGAGCGGGAAACATCCTTGGCCGCAAGAACCGGCCCATCAAGGCGTCTTCACTGGACATGGATGAAAGCCGGATCAGGACGCACATCAAGCCGCTGCTTGGCAAGCGTATCGTCCGCCACCTCATGATCGCCGACGTCGAGCAGATGCAGACCGATGTCAGGAACGGGAAGACCGCCAAGCCGCGCGCTGGCGGGCCCGGGGGCAAGGCTTCGGGCGGCGCTGGGGTGGCGGGACGGTGCGTCGGAACGCTTCAGGCGATCATCGGCCATGCCAAGCACAAAGGCCTTCTCGCCGAGCACCCGACGAAGGGCGCGAAAAAGCTCACAGGCAACAAGAAGAACCGGCGCCTGAGCGTGGCCGAGATCGAGGCTGTCGGCACTGCCATCGCTTATGCCGAACGCAATGGTGAAAATCAGACGGCTCTCGGCGTGATGCGCCTGCTCCTGCTGACGGGCTACCGGCGCGAAGAAGCGCAGGCCATGCATCGCGCATGGGTCCATCGAGACGGCGGCTACGTGGCCTTTCCCGACACCAAGGGTGACGCACAAATCCGTGCGATCGGTCCGGCGGCAATCCGGGTCGTCGAAGCGCAGCCGGTCATCATAGGCAACCCGCATGTGTTTCCTTCGGACATCACCGACGGGCCGTTCACGGCCGTCAGCTCCTGCCTGGATCGGGTCTGCAAGCTCGCCGGCATCAGCGGAGTAACGCCGCATACCCTTCGGCACACCTTCGGCAGCGTCGCGGGCGATCTCGGCTTCTCGGAACTGACGATCAAAGCGATGCTCGGGCACGCGTCGCGAAGCGTCACCCAGGACTACGTCCACATTGACGAAGCGCTGAAGCTCGCGGTGCGCATGACGTCGGACGAGATCGAGAGATTGCTCACCAAGGGCGCCGAAAGGTGCCCCGCAGTTCCTATGGCGGCAGAATAGTCGGCATATGGCAATCGTCGGATTTCATGGAGACAGACTCCCGGAAGAGGGCTGCTCGCGAGCAAGGGGAATGCCGGCGTGTTTCTCTTCGGTTCGACTATCGTGGGCACCGCAAAGCCGCGCTGAGATGCAAACGGGACGGGCGAGACTTGATCCTCGCGCGCCACTTTCAGGCTCTGGCTGGACCCCTCTGGCAACTCGACAGCCGCTCGTTAAGGACTTATATACACGACCGTGAGAGCATTATGGCTCTCTTCATGAGACTGTAATGCGATCCACCGTCGTCGACACGCTGCCGCCCAAGGTGAAGCGAGCCCTGGCCAAGCTGGGCGCGGACATCGCGCTCGCCCGCAAGAAGCGCAGCCTGACAACCATCATGATGGCCGAGCGGGTCGGGACCGCCAAAAGCACGTATCTGAAGATCGAGAAGGGCGACCCGACCGTCGCCATGGGCACCTACGCCATGACCTTCTTCGTCCTCGGCTTCGACGGCGCGCTCGGCGAGATCGTCGATCCGCGGCGTGACGACCAGGGGCTGTTGCTCGACGCCGAGCGCCTGCCGAAACGGGTGCGGGCGCGCAAGACGCCGCGACCGCTATGAGGCGCACCATTGCGATACGTCTCGGCGCAGAGGCAAGACCTCTCGGCGTCTTGCGCTACGACCAGCAGGGCGCACGCGAAAGCGCGACCTTCGAGTACGACGCGGCCTGGCTCCCGGCCGCCGATCGCTTCGCAATCGAGCCTGGGCTGCCCCTCGTGGCCGGTCCTCAGTTCCACCGCAAGACGCGCGACGGCTCGGTTTTCCACGCCGCCATCGCCGATACCGAACCGGACGGCTGGGGCCGGCGGGTGATCCAGCGCGATCACGCCAAGCGCCGCCAGGAGGCGCGCCGGGCGGGACAGGCGGTGGAGACGCGGCCGCTCAACGCGATGGACTATCTCCTCGCCGTGGACGACGTCAGCCGCGTGGGCGCGCTACGGCTCCAGGACGAAGATGGCCACTACCAGCGCTCGGTCGAGGACGGACGTCGGACCATCCCGCCGCTCATCGAGCTGGCGCAGCTTCTGGCCGCAACCCGTGCTGTCGAAACCAATACGGAGACAGAGGCCGATCTCGCCTATCTCCGCGGCCGCGGCACGTCGCTCGGTGGGCTCCGCCCGAAATGCTCCGTCATCGACGAGCACGGGCGGCTCTCGATCGGCAAATTCCCGAGCGTGACGGACGAGCGGCCCGTCACCAAGGGCGAGGTGCTTGCCTTGCGGCTGGCCCGCAAGGCCGGCATCGATGCTGCAGAAGCCCGCCTCATCGACAGCGACGGCTCCCCCGTAGCTCTCATCCGACGCTTTGATCGCACCGGCAATGGTGCCCGGCTCATGTATGTGTCAGCCGCGACCATGCTCGGTGCCGTGCCCGGCGATCCAGGCGAGCACAGCTACACCGAACTGGTCGATGCGCTTCGACAGCATGGAAGCGAGCCCGCTGCGGACATCGAAGAGCTGTGGCGCCGCATCGCCTTCTCGATCCTCATCACCAACGTGGACGATCACCTGCTCAACCACGGCTTCCTGCATGTCGATCGCGGCCAGTGGCGGCTGGCCCCGGCGTTCGATGTGAATCCGTTCCCCGAGCGGGTACGCGAGTTGAAGACCTGGGTGTCCGAAGAGGCCGGCCCCGAGGCGAGCATCGACGCCTTGATGTCAGTCGCGCCCTACTTTCGGATCGCGAGTGCGCGCGCGAAAGCCATCCTCACGGAAGTGGAGGCGGCAGTCGCGACGTGGCGCGAGGAAGGCCGGGCGCTCGGGATGACCAACGAAGACCTCGCGAGCTTCGCCGATGCTTTCGAGCACGGTGAACGCCAAGCCGCGAAGCGGGTGCTGCAATGACGGCCGGCATGACGCGTGCCGCTTTGTGCAGCCCACACGCTGGGCCCCGTCAGAGGCGTTCATGTTTTGTTCTTATCGTGCTAGAGTTCGGACTCGAGAGGCGACGCCAGCATGGCTGATGGAAGCGCGATCGAGTGGACGGACGCGACGTGGAATCCGGTAACGGGCTGCACGAAGATCTCGCGTGGCTGCGATAATTGCTACGCGGAGCGCTTCTCGGAGCGTTTCCGAGGCGTTCCAGGGCATCCGTTTTCAACAGGGTTCGACTTGACGTTGCGGCCTGAGCGGCTCGATCATCCGCTCAAATGGCGCAGGCCGCGGATGATCTTCGTCAACTCGATGAGCGACCTGTTCCACAAGCAGGTTCCCACGTCCTTCATCGACCAGGTGTTCGACACGATGGAGGCGGCCGACTGGCATGTCTTCCAGGTGCTTACGAAGCGCAGCTCCCTGATGCGCGACTATCTGCGTCACCGCTACGGCGCTACGCGAGGACCAAAGCACATCTGGTGCGGCGTGTCGGTCGAGGACGCTCAAGCGAAGGGGCGCATCGGGCATCTACGGGCGACCCCGGCTGGCGTGCGCTTCTTGTCGATTGAGCCTTTGATCGGCGCCGTCGGACCAGTCGATCTGACGGGCATCGACTGGGTGATCGCCGGCGGCGAGTCGGGACCGGGGGCGCGGCCCCTCCACCTCGAATGGGCGCGCGAGATCCGCGACCAGTGCGTAGAGCAGAAGGTTGCGTTCTTTTTCAAACAATGGGGCGGCATCCGTCCGAAGTCCGGCGGGCGCGAACTCGATGGCCGCGAATGGAGCGAGTTTCCCGACCGCACGGCGAGCGCCCTCTGATGGCGGATCTGCCGGAGGTCGGGCCTTGGGTCAAGGAGAAGCTGGACGCCTTGGCGCGCTACCTCGATTTCTACACAAAGGTCCTGAAGAACCAGCCGTGGAGAACGATCTACCTCGACGCCTACGCGGGCGGCGGTCGGGCTGTCGTTCGGACCGAGGAACGTGCGACCCACGGCGGACCAGACCTCTTCGGCCAAGAGCCGCCGATCGACACCGAAGCAAGGGAGTTGATCGATGGATCTCCGCGGGTAGCGCTCAGGATCCCCAACGCCTTCAATCGTTATATTTTCGTCGACCCCGACGCGAACCGCGCCGCCGAGCTCGAAGCACTGAAGGCGGAGTTCGCGGGCACTCGCACCATCAATGTCCTCCAGGCTACGGCCGCCGAAGGCATCGCCTGGGTGACGGCGCAGCCGATCTCGCGCCGGACGCACCGCGGCATTGCCTTTCTCGACCCCTTCGGCGCCAAGCTCGACTGGGCGAGCATCCAGAGGCTCGCGGACACCGGCCTGTTCGAAGTGGTCGTCAACTTCGCGCTCAGCATGGCCATCCAGCGCATGCTTCCGAACTCGGGTGAGGTGCCCGAAAGCTGGGCCGCGACCCTCGACAGCTACTTCGGTAGCCGTGCCTGGTTCGATGAGGTCTATCAGCGGCGGCAAGGCGGGCTCTTCGCAGTGAACGGCCTTGAGAAACGACCAGACTACTCGGAGCGGCTGCTTGAGCTATATCGCACCCGGCTGCAGTCAGCTTTCGGCCATGTCTCGACACCGCGCCTGATCCGGAATACCCGCGGCGCACCGCTCTACTACCTATTGTGGGCCGGTCCCAACAAAAAGGGCTTGGAAGGCGCGGACTATATCCTGACCATGGGCGAACGTCTCAACCGACGGCAACGAGAGCGGGCGGCCAAGTGAGCAGGCACTACGAATGGAAGCTCGGCGAAGCGCTCCCCTTTCTCGGCGAGCACAGTGTCGCCAAGCACGACATCTTCGAGCAGTATGTCCGCATCTATATCGAGCGGCTGACGCGGACGCCGAGCCAGACGATGCTCAACTTGACCATCGTCGATGGTTTCAGCGGCGGTGGGCTTTACCGCCTGGGTTCGGCGGAAGTCGAAGGTTCGCCGCTTCGCCTCTTGACCGCTGTGACGGCGGCCGACGCTGCGCTCAAAGCAGCGCGGTCAAAGGGCTTTGCCGTTCGAGCCGACTTCTTTTTTGTCGATGAGAATCCGCAGCACATCGCCTTCCTGAACGATCTTCTGACCAAGCGCGGATACGGCCCCCGGCTGGGCCAGGACATCTTCGTCCGTTGTGCACAGTTCGAGGAAGCGTGCCCGGACATCCTCTCGCACATCAAAAAGAAAGGGACTGCGCACCGCTCGCTCTTTTTCCTCGACCAATATGGCTGGAGCGACGTCAGACTGGCCACCATCCGCACTATCCTCGGCACGCTCAAGAACCCAGAGATCCTGCTGACGTTCGCGGTCGATGCGCTCATCGACTTCCTGTCGGAAAAGACAGCGGAAACGCAGGCGCTCCTCAACATCGAACTCGCTCGTGAGGACGTTCGCGCCCTCATGGGCCTGAAGAACGGCGAGGGGTGGCGTTATCTCATCCAGAACGGGCTCTACCGTCATGTCCAGGGGCGCACGGGCGCGCGATTCTACACACCCTTCTTTATCCACTCGGTCGAGGCGCACCGTTCCTACTGGTTGCTGCATCTCTCGAACCATCGTCAGGCCCGCGACGAGATGGGCAAGCTGCATTGGCGCCTTAACAACCGGTTCCAGCACCACGGTGGCGCGGGTTTCCACGCGCTCGGCTTCGATCCGGCGAGAGACCTGCGCCAGGGGTTGCTCCCCTTCATGTTCGACGACGACGCCATGCGTCGGTCGGAGGCGGCGGTTCTCGACCAACTGCCGCGCATGATCCACGCCGCGAACCAAGATGGCGCCGGCCTCGCCGTCGAGGCGCTCTTCGCGGGCAACTGCAACGACACGCCGGTCACCTCAGACATCCTGAGCCGTCAGCTCGTCCTGCTTCGCGATGAGGGGGAACTCCTCATCAGGGGGGAAGACGGATCACTGAAGCCGCGGGCAAAGACAATCGGCTGGGGCGATCATGTTATCCTCCCCCGCGAACGCTCTCTGTTCAGTCGTCTTGGGTAGTGAAATTCCAAATATCGGCGTTAGTCAAGATAACATAAGAATAACTAAGCATGCGGGAGAAGCGGTAGAGCTAGGTTACTGCCATGAATCTATGATGACCCTCTGCTTTCTTCGGATTTTTAGTTCGGAGAGATGTCACCATTTTGTGTCGAGATCTTCCGAACGGCGAAGCGCGAACCCTCAAGATCGATTGTGATCAGGGTCTTCCGAAGGGTCATTTCCGTATCCCAGAACCAGTCGGCGATCAGCTCAGTCTTGAAAGGGAGCTCGCCGTCGAGCACCTTGTGTATGCGACCTTCCCAGCTACCTACCTGAGCCAGACGGGTAGAAACCTCTGAAAGCATTCCGGCGGCGAGGTCGGGAATCGCACAGAGATCTTCAAAATCGCGATTCTCAAGGTCTTGCCCGGTGGTGTTCAGCCGAAAAACACCCATCGGGTGCTGGAAATAGAACGAGCACATACGTGCGACGGCCTGGAGAGCATCGTCATGACGCGTGTCATTCGCCACAAACTCGTCTTCGTCGGTTATCCAGGTTACATTGGCATATGGACGCGACCAGATGGAGAGCAAGATGGCGGTAAATTGCACTTTCCGCAGCATGGCCTCCAGCGCTCGAGCATTCCAGGAGGCCTTTAACTGAAGAGCCTTACGGAAATCCTCTGCTGCATTCGGAACGGTTGAGAGCCACTTTTTCCTCTTGTCTACCGCAATCGCGACCAAATGGCCGTCGAGGCTCGCAGCCGCTTTCAGAAATGGCACCAGCGCTTGTTGGCGAGCCGGATCATCCAGGCGCTTATAGGACAGCGTTCTCCCGTCTGGCAGATGCTCACGGCGCGCCGTCCGAACAGCGGACAACCACGTTGGAGTTCCTCCGTGGATAATGAGGTAGCAATAGATCAGATGGGTCGATTTGCTATGATCTCCGCCGAAGTCCGACGCAATCAAGAGTTGGCCACTCTGACACGGCTTCGGTTCCGACGCCCCCAGTATCTTCTGTATTGAATGGCCCCAGCCCCAAAGTCGACGTGTCTGAATGTTGGCTGGTGTGAGAAGCCGCCAGCGCTCGGGTGAGTGCAGTCCGAGAAGCATCCTTGCAACCTACCTCCGGTGCAGCAGCCGTCGAGACATCCGTGTCGGAAATGATCCATCCAGTGGTCTGAGGTGGTCCCGCATTGGCTGCTTTGCTAAGCTTGGTACTGGTATCCGTTACGTCGATGTGTCGATACCATCTCGAGCCCTGTGGACCTACTCCGGCGTTTTGCCGCCGCGGGCGGAACGGAACCTCGTGCGGCTATCGTAGGTGATCCACCAGTCGATCCCGGCCCGCGCGTCTGTGTCGGTCTCGAAGGTGTCGAGGAAGATGCACTCGTCTTTCCGGGATCGCCAGAGGCGCTCGATGAACACGTTGTCCATCCGTCGCCCGCAGCCATCCGTGGAGATTTAGACGTCGCGGCCCCCAACAGCGCCTCGGTGAAGCGCTGGGTGGTGAACTGAGCTCAATCAATTGACTAACGGCTTCGAAGATGGTGGGCCTCCCGAACTCCTAAAGTGAGAGGTTGGATCGGATTTCCGCGACGGGTTGAGGACCGGGAGTGAGGCTCCCGGCGCCCGTCATGGAGTTTGGTCCCATGACTGAGATTCAGGTTCTAGAGGCGTGCCGGGAAGCGTCGGGCGGGTACAGAATCGACGCTAGCCGCGGCGAGAGGAATGGGCGGGTGTCGTCCGAGTGGTTCTCCCGGCCGGGGGACGAGCGCTATCTGTCTCTGTCTGAGCTGTATGGTGCGGTGCGCGGCCGGTCCGACCGGAGCCGGACACGCACTGTGGAGAGCGCCGCCATCCGCGTCGAGGCGAGCCGAGAGGCGCCGGACCGGCTGACGCTCGCGCTGCCGGGGGCGGAGGCTCCTGTTGCGCCGACCCACTGGAGCTTCGGCCAGCTTGCGAGCCTCATAGGGGCGCCCGCCGCCTATTTGCGTCAGCTCCCAGCACCCTTGGCCGGCATCAACCTGCAGCACGGGCTGCTTACGCATCGCGCCGAGCAGGTCAAGACGCTGGAGGTCGAGGACGGCCGTGTCGAGCTCCGGGCCGTGACCGGCCCGGACTACGGCCGCATCTATGACCATGAGCTGGTGGACGCCGTGCGCGGTATTGCCGGCAACGGCACCGGCGATACCCGCTGGAAGGTGCCGGGCGTGCTCGACTGGTCGACAGGCATCTACAATCCCCGCGTCGACATCACCAAGGACACCACCACCCTTTACGCCTCCGACCGGGACGTCTTCCTGTTCCTGGTGGATGATCTCAACCCCATCGAGGCCGGCCGCCTGCCGGATGGCTCACCGGACCTCTTCTTCCGAGGCTTCTATTGCTGGAACTCGGAGGTGGGTGCGAAGACGCTGGGGATCGCCAGCTTCTATCTCAGGGCGGTCTGCCAGAACCGCAACCTCTGGGGCGTCGAGGATTTCGAGGAGATCACCATCCGACACTCGAAGTATGCCGCATCCCGCTTCGCCCATCAGGCCGCGCCGGCCCTGGAGCGCTTTGCCAATTCCTCGCCCATGCCGTTCGTCAACGGCATCAGGGCGGCACGCGAGCGCATCGTGGCGCGCACCGACGAGGACCGCACCGAGTTTCTGCGCCGCAAAGGATTTTCCAAGGCCGAGACGCAGAAGGTGATCGACACCGTGCTCGCCGAGGAGGGCCGGAAACCCGAGAGCATCTTCGACTTCGTGCAGGGCATCACCGCCGTGGCGCGGGACAAGCCCCACCAGGATGCGCGTCTCGATCTGGAGGCTCGGGCGAAAAAGCTTCTCGATCGCGTTGCCTGAGATCCGCATTGCCGGAGATGTGGAATGCAGTGTCTCCGGCTTCGTGTTGTTCCGGATTTCCGGATCATCGGTTCTGCGGCGCGGCCCTCAGAGGAAGAGGGCCGCGCCGTGCTTCGTGACGGGTTGGAGGCCAGAGAGAGGTTCTCCGGCCGCCCGTCGCGGAGAAACATCCCATGGCTACGGCCGTTCAAAAGATCACCCTTTCGTCCTCCCGCGACATCCCCTTCAACAGGCTGGTACTCAGCCAGTCCAACGTCCGCCGGGTGAAGGCGGGCGTGTCCATCGAGGAGCTCGCCGAGGATATTGCCCGGCGCGGGCTGCTCCAGGGCCTCAACGTCCGCGCCGTTGTCGATGCCGATGGCGTCGAGACCGGCATGTATGAGATTCCGGCTGGCGGGCGGCGCTACCGGGCGCTGGAATTGCTGGTGAAGCGCAAGCGCCTTGCCCGGACCGCGCCGATCCCCTGCATCGTGCGCGAGGGCGGTATCGCCGAGGAGGATTCCCTTGCCGAGAATGTCCAGCGGGCTCCGCTTCATCCCCTCGACCAGTTCCGCGCCTTCCTCGCTCTGCGGGAGAAGGGCCAGTCCGAGGAGGAGATCGCCGCTGCCTTCTTCGTCTCGGTCGCCGTGGTGAAGCAGCGGCTGAAGCTCGCCTCTGTCTCACCAAAGCTGCTCGACACCTATGCCGAGGATGGTCTCACCCTCGACCAGCTCATGGCCTTCACCGTATCGGGCGACCATGAGCGGCAGGAGCAGGTGCTGGACCGTCTCGCCCAGGCTTACGACAAGCAGCCCTATGCCATCCGGCGCATGCTGACGGAGGGTGCGGTCCGGGCATCCGATAAGCGGACCCGGTTCATCGGCATCAAGGCCTATGAGGCGGCCGGCGGCATCGTGCTGCGAGACCTGTTCCAGGGGGATGACGGTGGCTGGCTGCAGGATGTGACCCTCGTCGATCGCATGGTGGCGGAGAAGCTCGCCGCCGAGGCCGACGTGATCCGGAGCGAAGGCTGGAAGTGGATCGAGGTGGCGCCCGACTTCGCCTATGGCCACACCTACGGCCTGCGCCAGCTGAGGGGCGAGCCCACGCCGCGAACCGAAGAGGAGGAGGCTGCGCGGGCGACCGCCCAGGCGGAGTACGATCGTCTGTCCGAAGAACATGCCGATGTCGACGAGCTTCCCGAAGAGGTCGACGTGCGGCTCGGTGAGCTCGAGGCGATGCTGGAGGCCTTCGAGACGCGGCCCCTCGTGTTCGATCCGGCGGAGGTCGCCCGGGCCGGCGCCTTCGTCAGCATCGCTCAGGACGGCAAGCTCCGGGTGGAGCGGGGCTATGTCCGCCCGGAGGACGAGATACCCGTCGAGGAGGACCAAGACCGTTCCGCCGAGAGCGATGACGGGTCCGCCATGCCCTCGGCACCGCACCAGGAGGCAGCGGCGTGCGATGCACCTGCGGAGCCCGAGGAAGAAAACGGCCTCACCCCCATCTCCGACCGGCTGCTCACGGAGCTGACCACCCATCGGACCCTCGGCCTGCGCCATGCGCTGGGCGAGCAGCCCGATGTGGCCTTCCTCGCGGCTGTCCACGCTCTCACGCTGAAGGCCTTCTACGTCTATGGCTCGGACAGCTGCCTTGAGCTCGATCTCAAGAGCGTCTCGTTCAATGCCCAGGCGCCGGGCCTCAATGACAGCGTCTCGGCCGAGGCGATCCGTGTCCGGCATGAGAGCTGGGTCAAGGCTCTGCCCAAGGAGTCCGGCTCGCTCTGGGACACCTTGAGCGGGTGGGACCTCGACAGCCGGGCCGCACTGTTCGCCCATGTGGTGAGCCTATCGGTCAATGCGGTGCATGAGGCCTGGAACCGCCGTCCTCGCGCCTTCGCCCATGCCGATAGGCTGGCGCAGGCGGTGTCGCTCGACATGGCAGCCGTCGGATGGAAGCCCACGGTGGACACCTTCCTCGGCAGGGTCACCAAGGCCCGCATCCTGCAGGCGGTGACCGAGGCCAAGGGGGAGCGCCCGGCCGAGCGGATCGCCCACCTCAAGAAGGGCGACATGGCCCGGGAGGCCGAGACCCTCCTCGCCGACAGCGGCTGGCTCCCGGAGGCGCTGCGGACCCTGCCCTTGGACACCGTCGGCGAGGAAACGGCGGAGACCGACGGCGAAACGGCCATGGCCGACAGCGAAGACCTCGCCGACACTGAGGAGCCCGAAGCGATCTCCTCCTCGATCGCTGCCGAATAATCCTCCCCGGGCAACTTGGCCCGCCGCCTGTGGCTCCGCGATCCCCTATCGCGTGGCCCGGACGGCGGGCCATTTTCTTGGAGCGTCCCCATGACGGATGCTGCGCACGATCTCGCCCGGCGGCTGGGGCGGCAGGCGGAGGCAGTCTGCCGCCATTATCTCTCCGCTGGTCGGCGGCAAGGGCACTATTGGCAGGTGGGTGATGCCCGCAACACGCCCGGCCGCTCAATGTTCGTGCGGCTGATGGACACCGTAAAAGGCCCGGCCGGCAAATGGACCGATGCGGCCACGGGGGAACACGGCGACCTCCTCGACGTGATCCGGGAGAGCCGGGGCCTGTCCAATTTCACCGAAGTGGTCGCCGAGGCTGAAGCCTTTCTGCACCTTCCACCAATCTCACAAGGCGCGGAAGCTCCTCATGGCGGAAAGCAATGTTCCTCACGTGATCCGGTCACCTCGGCACGACGGCTCTTTGCAGCCGCAAAGCCTATTCCGGGCACAATCGTGGAGACGTATCTGCGGAACCGCGGCATCACGGCTTTGCACGAAACCGGCAGCCTGCGCTTCAACCCACGCTGCTACTATCGTCCAGATGCACACGGGTCCACTCAACTCCTGCCAGCCATGATCGCGGCCGTCACCGATCTCACGGGACGGATCATGGGCATCCACCGGACATGGCTCGCTCCGGATGGATCGGACAAGGCCAACATCGCCACACCCCGGCGCGCTATGGGCCACCTGCTGGAGCATGCGGTTCGCTTCGGCAGACCTTACGACGTGATGGCCACCGGCGAGGGCATCGAGACCATCCTCTCCGTGCGCACAGCGCTGCCCAGCCTCCCGATGGCAGCGGCGCTCTCGGCCGCACACCTCGCCGTCATCGCCTTTCCACCCAGGCTGCGGCGGCTCTACATCGTCTGCGACAACGATCCTGCCGGCAACAGGGCACGGGACAGCCTTATCGCACGAGCGGCTTTTGCCGGGATCGAGGCCATCGTGCTCTCACCAGCTCTCGGAGACTTCAACGAGGATCTGCGCGCCTTTGGGGTCGATGCGGTGCGGGCTGAACTGCGATGCCTGCTTGCTCCTGAGGATGTCAGCCGCTTCATGGCGTTGAGCCCGTGACCTGGAGGAGCTGGGAGTGGGGATGCGCCAACGGCACGCTCTGAGGCTCACCGCCGACAGAGGACCCGCAGCCAGGCCTTCCAGAGGGCGATCGGCCGGCAGTCGTCCCGGACCGGCAATGGCTCCGGCCGGTGATTTTCCGTCGCCGGTGCTTCCCCACGACGCAGGCGTCGCAGGGCCCCGACACGCGGCGTTCCATCGCGAAACAAAATCCCTGGCCTTCGCCATCCTCCGCTGCGCTCCGGCCCCACGCTGCCCGCGGGGTGCGGGTCCGTCCCGCCCGCCGGCTTCGTCGCCATGAAGGCCGCAAGGCTGCGGTCCAACCGACGGAGCATCCCATGAGCGCAGAGCACGACGAACCCCACGCCTCGTCTCCAACCGATCACCTGCTGCAGGACCTTCAGCTCTACGGCTACCGCTCCTTCGGGGACGAGCCCGATCCCCGGCCGCTTCCCGAGGCCGACCGTATCTCCGGTGCCATCGCAGACATCTTCGATGCGCTGATCGCGACGCTTCAGGATACTCGCCTGGAGCCCGACCTTCCCGATCTCCTGTGGTCGACGGTCCATCTGTTCCACCGTGCCGCCGGCCGCATCGCCGGCACCCTCGACGATAACGAGCAAGGCCAGCGCCGCAGCCAGCAGGAGCAGGACGGAAGCGAGGTGCGCTCGGTGGAGCTGGAGCGCCTCATCGCCGAGGGCCAGAGCCTCGTGGAGCGCCGCGATGCCTTCGAGCTGATGCGCGACGAAGCCGCCGACATCTTTGGGCGCCACACCGGATCAGCCTGGCGCCCCCGCTTCGGGTCGCTGGTGAACCATCGGCACCTCACCGCAGCCCTCATCGACAGCCGCGATTTCCTCGCCGCCCGCAGGCGCGCGGAGATCGAGGTGCTGATGCCAGCAGGTCCGAGGATCGCCTTCTCCGGCGGTGACACGGCCGATCACAAGCTCATCTGGGCGAAGCTCGACCAGGTGCACGCCAAGCACCCCGATATGGTGCTGCTGCACGGTGGCTCGTCGAAGGGGGCCGAGAGGATCGCCGCCTGCTGGGCCGATGCCCGCAAGGTGCCGCAGGTCGCCTTCAAGCCGGACTGGGCGCGGCACGCCAAGGCTGCCCCCTTCAAGCGCAACGACCAGATGCTCTCGGTCATGCCCATCGGGGTCATCATCTTCCCCGGCACGGGCATCCAGGACAATCTCGCCGACAAGGCCCGCAAGCTCGGCATTCCGGTCTATCGGTTCGGGTCGGGCGGCGCATGAGCGCTGCCGTTCCCCATCTCCGGAATCTGATTTCACGGGGCCTTATCGCTTTTCACGGGAATGAGGTTCTCGGCATCGATTTTCAGCGGACTGGCGAGCAGGACCAGCGCTCATCAGGCGTCGAGCTGAACGAAATCTCCTGAGCCAGCGCATGCGAAGAGACGGCCACACCTGCCGATCTTCAAGCAACGGTCCACCCCCGCTTTCCTGCGCTGATCCTTAGGTGCCGGCCGAGGGCCTGGTGCCATCAACCCGCAAGGGGTCGGCTACGCACAGCGTGCCGCCGCTCCCGCTTCGCGATCGCGGTGATTGCAGCCCACGGCCGGACCCGTCGGGCGCCTGTCAGCGGGGGATGGTCCTCCGCTTCGAGCAGGAGCCGGACCCTATGTCCTCCACCGATGCACAGGCCTTCGCCCTTAGCCTTGCCAAGACCCTGATGGTCGTCATCGTGATCTTCCGCGCCGGAGACGGCAGCCTGTCGGTCGTTCCTGCCGACGAGTTCGATGGGGATGCCTCCCAGATCGTCCGGGACATTGATCCCTTCGCCAGATAACGGAGGGTGTCCCGGATATTCCCAGCTCAAGGATTCCGGGAGATTTCTTCGGTTGCTATCCTGATTGTCGCGCCGCGGTGGTGGAGGCGCGAGCGCCCCACCTTTGCGGAGCCGCCGCCATGATCATGCCCGTTATCATCGTCGCCTGCATTGCCGCGGGCCTGTTCTGTTGGCTGCTGTTCGAGCTCGCGACCTTGGCACTCCCCGTCATCATGGGGATCACAGCGGCAAGTTGGGCCTATCAGCGCGATGCAGGCGCCATTGGGGCTGTCGTTCTCGGGACCGCCGCCGCCCTCCTTGTCTTCGGCGCCGGTCACGTCCTGATCCTGACGACCCGCTCCCTTTGGGCAAGGACGATCGTCGTGGGTGCGTTCGTGATGCCGGCCATGGTCTGCGGCTACTGCGTCATCTTCGGCATCGTTCGCTACCTCGTGCCGTCAAGCATCTGGCAGGCCTCCTTCGCCGCAATAGGTGCGGTGGCGGTTGGCATTGCGGCGTTCAAGCAAGTCACGAAGGTGCCGGCGCCCGTCCAAACAGCCGGGTCTCCTTCGCGCCCAGGCCCAGCTCCCAGGAGAGCATCAGTAGCTCCGGAGGCCCGCCGATTTCGTCCTGGAGCCATTGCGACGAGGGGCTGTGAAGCGCGGGAGCGTTGGCGACCAGCGATCTTTCCCAGCCGAAACGAGGGACAGGCGGTGCCCTAAGACGCGCTTACGCTCCGGGCTTCGGAAGCGGCCGGTTCAGCATGTGGATCGCAACGAAGGCTCGCCATGCCACGAGCCACCGGGATGTACGCCGAAATTTCCGTTCCCTCTCTTCATGGGCACCCAACGGCCATCCTCTCCGTCGGTATCCGTCATCGCGCGCTCCATACGGCCTCTCTGATGGGCGGATCTGGCCGCAGGACGGCTGCGCCTCGACAGCCTATGCCGCAACGGCGCGTCACGACTTTCTTCCCCTGGACGACCACCCCTTCGGGGGCCCGGATCGCCCATTCCGCGCGGAACAAGAAAGCCGCCTCTGCGCCGTCCTCCGCTGCGCTGCGGCCCCTAAGCCGGTGGCCCGGCGGGATGCGGCGTCGCTCGCCCGCGGCCTTTCGATCGCCATCGAGGCCGCAACGGTGTGGGCTCGGAAACGGAAGACGGAGATCGACAATGGCCACCATCGGCACCTTCAAGAAGACCGGCGCGAACGAGTTCACCGGCGAGATCGTCACCCTCAGCGTCCAGGCCAAGGGCGTGCGCATCGTCCCCGACCTGCGGGCCAACGGCGAGAACGCGCCCAGCCACCGAGTCCTGGTGGGCCGGATCGAGATCGGCGCCGCCTGGTCCAAGCGCTCCAGCGAGGGCCGCGACTATCTGGGCCTCAAGCTCGACGACCCGAGCTTCAACGCCCCCATCTACGCCAACCTCTTCGACGACGAGGACGGCGACACCTTCTCGCTGATCTGGTCCCGACCGAGCGGGCGCCGTGGCGAGTGAGCCACCCAAGGCCCCGGCCGGTTCAGGCCGGGGCTTTCCTACCATCAGGTTCGCCGGTCAGTCGTTACCGTCGGGCTGCACCAGCTCGACGTGGCTGACGCCCAGCGCCTGAGCCAGCTCGTAGAGGGTGATCACTGTCGGATTGCGTCGTCCGCGTTCCAGGCCGCTGATGTACTGCTGGCTGAAACCGGAGCGCGCTTCCACGTCCTCCTGCGTCAGGCCCTTCTCCTGACGTAGGCGCGCGAAATTCCGGCCGACCAGCTTGCGCATATCCATGCGCAGACGGATCGCAATTTACACACTTTGAGCTTATCAACTATAATATGTAATCAAGTGACCCTAGCGGGTTAGACGGCGGCACTCCCGATGCCAAGCGCTTATCGAGCGACCCTGGGAACGCTCCCAGCGCGCTGGCTCGCTTCACGATCCGTCGTCGTCTAGAAGGGACGAAGGCTGCGCCAGGCATGGAAACGTGGTGTGACATGACCGACGCGTTTGCAGATACCGTCCCTACCGCTCCCGAGCTCACCGACTACGACCGGGGGCATATCAAGCTCTATGCACGCCTGCTCGATGCCACGGCGGATGGCGCTGGCTGGGAGGAGATCGCCTCGGTGCTGTTCGGCATCGACGCGGCTCGGGAGCCCGAACGTGCCCAGCGCGTCCATGACAGCCATCTGGCGCGCGCCCGATGGGTGGCCTCCAGCGGCTACAAGGACCTCCTCAGCCGTATTGTCTGACGTCGCTGCCCGTTCGCAGGGGTGATGCCGCAGTCGCATCACGCGATGCTCCCCGGCCGGCTTCCCCCAATACCCTTAATCCCTGATTGTCCTTGCTCGACACGCACGCCAGTGATGCGGAGCCGAGAAAATGAAGCCGGACACATCGCGTTGGCGCGATAGCGCCAGCTACGATTATTTCGACGACCTCTCCGTCGAAGGCCTCGCCTGGGAATGCCTGCGCCGGGACGAGACCTACCAGGACCACTACCAGTCCCTCGTGACGGCCGGCTCGGATGCCGACCCGCTCCCCCGGGAGGTGGAGCAACGCTGGGGGCTGCGATTTCGCCGCGCGGCCATCTCTCTCCGCTGTGGAACAGAACGTCCCGTGGTCGCCGGTTGTCGATCCGGCAATCGTGGTTCTCACCCAGCAACCCGCGTTTCTTCCGGGCGCGGCCAGTGTGTCGTTCGATGGCATGGTTGCGCCGCGCGATAGCACCGAGGGACGATACTGGGTCCATGGTCCGGCACGCCATGCCTCGCAGGTGCTGCTGCTGGCTGAGACTCGCCCCGACGCGCCGCTGGCGGCATTGATCCCGCTGGATGCGGACACGATTGGGAGGGTGGAGGCCTTGACCCGTTTCTGGCGCGCCGTCGAGGGTCGGCCGACGATCCCCGACACCCGCGTCACCGCGCAGCAGCGTGGCCGGCTGCGCACCATGATGCTGGCGGCCGATGGTCGGGCGAACGGCGCCAGCTACCGCGACATCGCCATGGTCCTTTACGGCCACAAGCGCGTGGCATCCGAGCCCTGGAAAACCTCGGCGCTGCGCGACAAGGTCATCGGCCTCGTCAAAGGCGGCCTCGCCATGATCGGCGGCGGTTATCTCAAGCTCCTGCGTCATCGCAGAAGACCATAGCTGCATCGCCGGCATCCTGAGGGTGGGGATTTTCGCCCCCCTCAACTTCCCCATCCCCCTCGACGGCTGCCCTTCGCCACCGTGATCGCCATCCGCCGCTGATGACCAGCGGCCCGAGATCGCCCACGGAGGTTCGATCCATGCGACCCGACGCTGTCCCGCTGCCGCCACGCTACCTGCGCACCAAGGAAGCCGCCGTCTTCCTCAGCCTCTCGCCCCGGACGCTCGAGAAGCACCGTACCTACGGAACCGGTCCCGCCTATCGCAAGCTCGGCGGCCGGGTCGTCTATGCCATCGAGGATCTGCAGGCCTGGGTTGCCCGCGGCGCCGTCACCTCCACCTCCGATCCACGCGGCTCGATCCTGCCGGCCAAGCGCCAGGGCCTGCCCGGCATTGCCGAGCCCCACCGCTTCGCACGCTGATCGGAACCCTTCTCCATGGCGGCGCGGCATCACTCCCAGCCGGAGCGCGGACAGCTCGATCTGTTCCGCGCGCTTCCCGGCGCGTTCGCGCCACGAGATGCGCAGGATCTCATGGCCTATCCCTTCTTCTCCCTCTCCAAGACCCATCGTATCGCGCCCATCGATTTTGCCGCCGGCGATGTCTCCATCCGGGTCGAGGCCGTGCCTGATCACGGCATGGCGACGATCTGGGACGCCGACATCCTGATCTGGGCGGCGAGCCAGATCGTGGAGGCCCGCGATGCCGGGCTGCGCACGTCGCGCTTCATGGTCGCCACCCCCTATGAAATCCTCAGGTTCGTGGGGCGCGGCACCTCGCTGCGGGACTACCAGCGCCTGAAGGCCGCGCTCGATCGGCTGCAGTCCACCACCGTGTCCACCTCGATCCGCCAGCGGGCCGAGGGACGGCGCCATCGCTTCTCCTGGATCAACGAATGGAAGGAGCGCACCGACCGGGATGGCAGGCCCGCCGGAATCGAGCTCATCGTCCCCGACTGGTTCTATTGCGCCATCCTCGAAGATGCGCTCGTCCTCACCATCGACCGGGCCTATTTCGAGCTGACAGGTGGTCTCGACCGCTGGCTCTACCGGCTGGTGCGCAAGCACGGCGGGCACCAGTACAACGGCTGGCGCTTCGATTTCCGCCACCTCTACTTGAAGTCCGGTAGCCTCTCGCCCTTCAAGCGCTTCGCCTTCGAGCTCAGGGACATCATTCGCCGCCAGCCGCTGCCCGGCTACACCCTGTTCCTGGAGTGTGACGCGGGTGCGCGCGCGCTGCTCGCTTTCGAGCCGGCCTGTGGACGACCTGTGAATCCCTTCGTGCCATCGGGAACCCGGTGCCACGTGCCATCAGGAACTGGCCCCTCGTGCTTTCGGGAACCGAAACAGGGGTTAACCGCAAGCCCGAAAACGCAAAATCGCACCCCTAACTTAGAGTCTAACATAGACTCTAACCTTAAAAGGCGCGCGGGCGATGTGGACAATCGCACTCAGCCGGCCCGAAAACCTGCCCATCTGCGCACCTCTAAGGATGAAGGTCTTCCGTCTTGCCGTAAAGACGGATTTCAGGCTCCAGATCCTCTCTCCGCACCCGAGATGATGCCTGCCGACACCTCGGGAGATCCCCGATGATCGTCGCGCTGCTCAATCAGAAGGGCGGTGTCGGCAAGACGACGCTCGCTTTGCATCTCGCCGGGGCGTGGGCGAACCGCGGTCAGCGCGTCACGCTCATCGATGCGGATCCGCAGGGCTCGGCCCTCGACTGGTCGCAGCAGCGCAGCCGCGAAGGGCTGCCGCGCCTGTTCGGCGTCGTCGGACTTGCCCGTGACACGCTCCATCGTGAAGCGCCCGAACTGGCGCGCGGTGCGGATATAATCGTCATCGACGGGCCGCCCCGTGTCGCCGGCTTGATGCGCTCCGCGCTCCTCGCCGCCGACCTCGTGCTGATCCCGGTGCAGCCCTCGCCCCTCGATGGTTGGGCCTCCGCGGAGATGCTCGCGCTCCTGAATGAGGCGCGCATCTACCGGCCGGAACTGGCCGCCCGCTTCGTGCTGAACCGCTGCGGCACTCGCACAGTGCTCGCCCGTGAGACGGCCGAGACATTAGCGGATCACGATCCGCCCGTGCTTGCGACCACTATCAGCCAGCGCGTGTCCTTCGCCATGTCCGCCCAGTCCGGGCGGCTGGTCGGCGAACTCGACGAAGGAGGTCGGGCGGCGCGCGAGATTGCGGCGCTCGCCGCGGAGATCGTCGGCATCGGTGTTCCGGAAACCGCCCCATGAGCGCGCCGCCGACCCGCAAGGGCTTCGCCGCGCGGCCTGCCAATCCTGAGCAGTGGATCAAGGCAGCAGAAGTGAAGACGTCGAATGACGTCGCCGGGGGCTTTACCGCGCGGCTCACCATCGACGTCACGCCCGACCTGCGCGGGCGCATCAAGATCGCCGCCTTCAGTCGCGGCCAGACCGTCGCGGACATGCTCCGCGATCTCCTCGCCCGAGAATTTCCCCCGACATCAGGAGAGGCCTCATGATGAGCCCGCCGGTGCCATCCTCGGTTCCCAAGCCTATCGTCCCGTCACCCGCCGCGCCGACATCAGATCCGCTCACCCATGTGGAACTCACCTGGATCGAGAAGCGGATCGAGAACTGGATCCGCTTCGGCCGGCCCGTCCATGCGCAAGCCCTCGACCGCAGCCGCCGCATCGTATCGTTTGCACCCGGGACGATCTTCGCCTTCGTCCGATGGGCGGCAAACGACTTCGGCACCGTGGTGTCGCGCATCGACATCGTGCGCGCCGTCGCACCCGGCGAGGCCTACCAGACGCTTCCCTTCGTGCGACCGGGTGGCGAGATCCTGCTGCGCGTCGATGGCTGGCCGAAGGTGGAGAAGGTGCTCCAGCACGTGGATGCCATCGATACCCTCGGCATCCATGGCGCAGACGTGGCGCCGGACCATTGGCGTCACGTTCACAACCGCCTGGCGGCCGGCCACACGCCCCGAACTTACACGGTCGAGCGCCATGCGGCGTGGCTGAAGCGGCGGGAGTGCGAGGAATGACCCGCTTCGGCTACGTGATGGTCACCTACTTCTTTGTCATGGGCACGGCAGTCGCTGTGTTCGTTCCGACACCGCTGAAGCTGGTGTGGAACGTCTCCGCAAGCGCGCCCATTGGGCTCTATGCCATCGAGCCGGCGCGCAGGCTCGAGGTCACGGACCTCCTGGCCATCACGCAGCAGGCGGCGCTCGCCCGTTTCCTGGTGGAGCGCGGCTATGTGGGCGCGGGCGTCCCATTGATGAAGCGCGTGGCGGCGCTTCCCGGACAGGAAGTCTGCCGCAAGGACCGCACCATCACCGTCGATGGCGTGGCTTACGGCGAGGCGCTGGAGCGCGACAGTATCGGCCGTCCCCTGCCGGTCTGGCGCGGCTGTCGGCGCATCGCGGAAGGCGAGCTCTTCCTCATGAACTTCGACGTGCCGGACAGTCTCGACGGACGGTATTTCGGGCCACTGCCCGCAAGCACCGTGATCGGCCGCGCCGTGCCGTGCCGATCTACACCGACGAGGCTGGCGACGGGCACTTTGTCTGGCGCGCGCCGACGCGCTGAGCGCCACCGACCATCTCCACCTTCATCACACCTCGAGAGGCCGTCATGCTGCGGGCCATACTGTTTTCTTGCGCCTGCGATGGCGTACACGCATCGATGCGAGTGCTCATTTGCCCCCGTGCGCTGGTGCTTCTTCTCCTTTCCGGAGTGCCCTGCGCCTGGCCAACAACAGCCATGGCGGCGGAAACACGAGGGCCACAGACCCCACCTTCGCCGAGCGATCGCTACGCCGATTTCATCGCGGAGGCGGCGGAGCGTTTCGACATTCCCGCAGCCTGGATCCGGACCGTCATGCGCGCCGAAAGCGACGGCGACGCGCGCTCGACCTCGTCCAAAGGCGCAATGGGGCTGATGCAGATCATGCCGCAGACCTGGGCCGAACTGCGCATCCATTACGGTCTCGGCGAGGATCCCTACGACCCGCACGACAACATCGTGGCGGGCGCCGCCTATCTGCGGGAGCTATTCGACCGCTATGGCAATCCCGGCTTCCTCGCGGCCTACAATGCGGGGCCGGGCCGCTACGAGGCTTCGCGGAAAGGGCGCCCCCTGCCACCGGAGACGCGCGCCTATGTCGACAGGCTGGCGCCGGACATCGCGCGCGGAGAGGCTCAGCCCTCCTCGCCGACATCGCGCTCCACGCCGGCGGTCGAGACGCCATCCTGGGCTCAATCTCCAATCTTTGCGGTGCAGCCGATCCGCACGTCGGCTGCAGATCTGGCGTCACACGATCGTGCCCAGCCGACGCCCGACTTACGGGATGTCTCAGCGATTGCTCCGCGCGCGGAAGGCCTCTTCGTGGCTCTTGGTGGCTCGGGAGGCGTGCAATGACCACGACCGGGCTCATTCGCACCTCGTCGGGTTTTCTGCCGTTCAAGCGAAGGACGGGGCGGAAGGACTGGGAAACCACCGACCGATGGCGAGATAAAAGGGCGCAAGGTGCGCTTCGGTCGGGCGGTTGTTTTTGCAGGTGGATTTTCAGCCAAACGCACATTGTCCCGCTGATCGACAACGTGCATCGAACGCTCAAGCCTCTAGTTTCATTGATGTTCTCCCACATTGCGGGGCTGCGTCATGGCTGATGAGCGTGAATTCCGCGTCCGCCCCGGCCGCATCCGCTCGACCCGCACGCAGCGGGCCCGCCCCTTCATCGCCCAAGCCCTTACGGCGGCCCAGAAGGCCGGCGGGCATGTCTCCCGATCCGGCCGCCTCACCTCCGGCAAGCGCTCCCACTTCGGCCGCGGGCGGACGGCGAGCATCCAGGCCAACCGCCTGCTCACGGGTCGCTCGCGCGTCGTCGTCATCAAGATCCGCGTGGTGCGCCACACCGCCCGTGCCACACCGCTGACCGCGCACTTGTCCTATCTGCGCCGGGAAGGCGTGACCCGGGACGGAGAGAAGGCGCGCCTGTTCGGGCCGAGCGCCGAGGACGGGAACGGCCGTGTCTTTGCGGAGCGCTGTACCGACGACCGGCACCATTTCCGCTTCATCGTGTCGCCCGAGGATGCGGCGGACATGGCCGACCTCCGGTCCTTCGCTCGCGACCTCATGGGCCAGATCGAGAAGGACCTCGGCACAAAGCTTGACTGGGTCGGGGTCGACCACTGGAACACCGACAATCCCCACCTCCACATATTGGTGCGGGGCCGGACCGATGACGGCCAGGACCTCGTCATCTCCCGTGACTACATCAAGGAGGGCATGCGCGCCCGTGCGCAGGATCTCGTCACCCAGGAGCTGGGGCCGCGTACCGACCTCGACATCCACCGCGCCGTCGAGCAGCAGGTGGAGGCTGACAGATGGACCCAGCTCGATCGCCAGCTGATCCGCGACCAGCGCGAGGTTGGCGTCATTGACGTCGCGCGCGATGCCGATGGTGGGGCGGACGCTTTCCTGCCGATGAAGGTCGGCCGGCTGCGCAAGCTCCAGGCCCTCGGCCTCGCCGATGAGATTGGCCCGGGCCAGTGGGTGATCGACGAGAAGGCCGAGGCGACGCTCCGTGCCCTCGGAGAGCGCGGCGACATCATCAAGCGGATGCACCGCGCGCTCAGCGACCAAGGTATCGAGCGCGGCACGGCAAGCTATGTGCTCGCCGGCGAGAACCTGGATGCTCCTATCATTGGTCGTCTCGTGGATCGAGGCCTCGATGACGAGCTGAAGGGTACGGTCTATGCCGTGGTGGATGGCATCGACGGACGGACCCATCACATCCGACTGCCCGACCTCGAGGCGACTGGCGACGGCGCTCCCGGCTCCATCGTCGAACTCCGGAGGTTCGAGGATGGGCGGGGTCAGGCGCGGGTTGCGCTCGCGGTCCGCTCCGACCTCGACATCGAGCGGCAGATCACGGCCTCCGGCGCCACCTGGCTCGACCGGCAGGCGCTCAGCCGTGCGCCGGCGTCCCTGTCAAAGGGCGGCTTCGGCGCCGAGGTGCGCGGGGCGATGGAACGTCGCGCCGACCATCTGGTCCGGGAGGGGTTGGCCGAGCGTCAAGGCCAGCGCGTCACCTTCGCCCGTGACCTGATCGAGACGTTGCGCAAATGGGAGGTGGACGCTCTGGGCGGGAAGCTCGCTGCCGAGACCGGACGGCCGTTCAATCGATCTGGCGGGGGAGACTATGTCTCCGGCACCTACCGTCAGCGCTTTGCGCTGGCCTCGGGGCGCTTCGCCATGATCGACGACGGCCTCGGCTTCCAGCTCGTGCCCTGGACGCCTTCGCTGGAGAAGCAGCTGGGCAAGCACATCTCCGGCGTCGCCCGAACTGACGGCGGCATCGACTGGTCCTTCGGCCGCAAGCGCGGCCTCGGCCTCTGACCTTAACCGTGAAGGGACCGCAGTATGTCCGCGACCAAGATCCTCTGGGGCCAGATCCTCGCCGTCTTCGCCATCGTGTTGGCCACCACGTGGGGGGCGACGGAATATGTCGCCTGGCGGCTGGGCTTCCAGGACCAGCTCGGCCCGCCCTGGTTCGTGCTGGGGCACTGGCCCGTCTATCACCCGCCGGCTTTCTTCTGGTGGTGGTATTTTTACGACGCCTATGCGCCGGAGATTTTCACAGAAGGCGCCTTCATCGCCGCCTCGGGCGGGTTCCTGTCCATCGCGATCGCCATCGGCCTGTCGGTCTGGCGGGCGCGGGAGGCGAGGCGCGTCGAGACCTATGGCTCCGCCCGCTGGGCCGAGCCGGACGAGATCCGGTCAGCCGGACTTGTCGGTTCCGACGGGGTTGTGCTCGGCCGCCATGGGCGGGACTATCTGCGCCATGATGGACCCGAGCACGTCCTGTGCTTCGCGCCCACCCGCTCCGGCAAGGGCGTCGGCCTCGTCGTGCCCTCGCTGCTCACCTGGCCGGGCTCGGCCATCGTCCACGACATCAAGGGCGAGAACTGGCAGCTCACCGCAGGCTTCCGGGCGAAGCATGGGCGCGTGCTGCTGTTCGACCCCACCAATGTGCGCTCCTCTGCCTACAATCCCCTGCTGGAGGTCCGCCGCGGGGAATGGGAGGTGCGCGACGTCCAGAACATCGCCGACATCCTCGTGGACCCCGAGGGCTCCCTCGAGAAGCGCAATCACTGGGAGAAGACCAGCCATGCTCTGCTGGTGGGCGCCATCCTCCATGTGCTCTATGCCGAGCGGGACAAGACCCTGGCCGGTGTCGCGGCCTTCCTCTCTGATCCCCGGCGGCCCATCGAGACGACCCTCGCCGCCATGATGACGACGGCGCATCTGGCAGAGGCGGGTCCCCATCCCGTAATCGCCAGCGCCGCCCGCGAGCTCCTCAACAAATCCGAGAACGAACGGTCCGGCGTGCTTTCCACCGCCATGTCCTTCCTCGGGCTCTACCGAGATCCCGTGGTGGCCGAGGTGACTCGGCGCTGCGACTGGCGGATCACCGACCTGGTGGCAGGTGGCCGCCCGACCAGCCTCTACCTTGTGGTGCCGCCCTCGGACATCAATCGCACGAAGCCGCTGATCCGCCTGATCCTGAACCAGGTGGGGCGCCGCCTCACAGAGGATCTGCAGGCGAAGGCCGGCCGGCATCGCCTCCTGCTCATGCTGGACGAGTTCCCCGCGCTCGGGCGGCTCGACTTCTTCGAGAGCGCGCTTGCCTTCATGGCGGGCTACGGGCTCAAGAGCTTCCTCATCGCCCAGTCCCTGAACCAGATCGAGAAGGCCTACGGGCCGAACAACTCCATCCTCGACAACTGCCATGTGCGGGTGAGCTTCGCGACCAACGACGAGCGCACGGCGAAACGCGTGTCCGATGCCCTCGGCACCGCCACGGAGATGAAGGCCATGAAAAACTATGCCGGCCACCGGCTGTCGCCCTGGCTCGGGCACCTTATGGTGTCGCGCTCGGAAACAGCCCGACCACTGCTCACTGCCGGCGAGGTGATGCAGCTTCCGCCGGCGGACGAGATTGTCATGATCGCCGGTACGCCGCCGATCCGGGCGAAGAAGGCGCGATATTACGAGGATGAGCGGTTCAGGGAGCGGGTGCTGCACCCGCCGGAGCTCCTGGCCCCTCGCGATCGTCAGCCCGACGACTGGAGCGTCTTTCCGCAGCCCGTGCCTTCACAGATCAACTTGATGGTCGAGGGGAGCGACGACGAGGATACCACCAGCTCCGAACAGCGGCGCCAGCCGGAATTGGCGCGGGTGGTGGAGGCCCATGAGCAGCCCCCCAACGAGTTCGAGATCTATCTGATCGACGACAGCGAGGACGACGTCGCCCGGACCAGTCGCATGACACGCACGATGCAGGGCGTCGCGCGCCAGGTTTCGCTCGATCCCAATGACAGCATGGAGCTGTGACGGCGATGGCCCTACGCAAGAAGAAGGCGCAGATCTCGGTCTATCTCGATCCGGCCACTATGCGGCTTCTCGCCGATTATGCCGCTCGGCGGGATCAGCCTCAGTCTCTGATCGCGGAGGCTGCCATTGCCTCCTTCCTGTCTCCAGACGCGGCCGAGCAGCGGGAGGCTGCCGTCGCGAAGCGCCTTGATCAGCTGGACAGGCGGATCGCCCGGCTGGAACGAGACCTCGGCATCTCTGTCGAGACGCTGGCCGTGTTCGTGCGATTCTGGCTGGCCACCACGCCGGCATTGCCCGAGCCGACGGCCCAGGCCGCGCGAGCCAAGGTGGGGGAGCGGTATGAGGCATTCGTCGCGGCGCTGGGGCGGCGGCTCGCGCAGGGGCCGAGGTTGGTGCAGGAGGTCTCTGAGGAAGGCGGTGTTCCCAAACCGTGAGACAGGGGCTCTTGCGCGATGACCAATGTTCGCACCGCAGGCGGTCAAACAGTCCCGCCGCCATGATGGCTGGCGCGATGGCGCAGCCTCAGAGCGCGCGCGTGTCGGCAAGGGCACGGCTTGGGAGATTCGGGCGGAACATCTCCCGCATCTTCTCCAGATAATGGGGTTCAGAAGTGCTCCAGCGCAGCTCCGCGAGGAGCCGGGTGTCGGGACCTGCCGGATAGCGGATCTCTTCGCCCTCGGCCGTCGCAGCCGTGAACACAGCCTGCGCCACCTCTGCCTCGGTGCAATAGGCGGTCGGATAATGGGCCATCTTCTGGAAGCACCCGAGGGCGAAGGCCTCGTAGTCCGCCGGGATCAGGCCTTGCATGCGCGGGCCACCATTGGTGGTGAAATTCGTCGTCGGGGCGTAGCCGGGTTCCACGAGGCGGGCGCGGATGCCGAACGGCTCCAGCTCATAGGACAGGGATTCCGTATAGCCTTCCACGGCACACTTGCTGGCGGCGTAGATCGCCACCAGCGGCATGACGCCGATGGCCGTGCTGGACGTCACGTTGACGATGACACCATGTCCCTGCCGGCGCATGTGCGGAATGATGGCGCGGCATGTTGCGAACACGCCGAAGCTGTTCGTCTCGAAGATCTCGCGGATGATGCTGTCCGGTGTCGCTTCCACCACGGAGGCCATGCCGATCCCGGCATTGTTCACCAGAACATCGATGGCACCGAACGCCGCAACCGCGTCAGCGATGGCGTGGGTGATGCTGTCACCATCGGTGACATCGAGCTGCAGGACGCGCAGCCGATCCGAAACGGGAAAGATGCCGGGGGCCGGCCGGCGCATGGTGGCGACGACATTCCAACCCTGAGCCAGAAAGTGCTCCGCGATCGCCTTGCCGTAGCCTGAGGAGGTGCCGGTGATGAGAATGGTGGGGGTCATGCCTGTCTCCGTGTTCCCCTGCAGGATAGACAGGCTGGCGATACGATATATAATCAATATGCCTAAAATCATTATTGCTCGTCCAGAATGGATCCCCTCAGCGAGGTCATCTCTCTGCTGCGCCCGAGCGCCGCTTTGTCCAAGCCAATCACCGGGGGCGGCGATTGGGGGGCGAGCTACGCCGCCTATGGGCAGCCGGGGTTTGCCATCGTGCTCGCCGGGCAATGCTGGCTTGCGATCGAGAAAGAAGAGCCGGTTCTGCTCGACCGCGGCGACTTCGTGCTCCTGCCCGATACGCCATCGTTCACCCTGTTCAGCCGGCCCGGCGTCGCCTGTGCGCCGTGCGCCCCGTCGAGCGAGGCCGTCCACCACGGGGATTTGGAAGGCGAGCCGGATTTCCGAATGCTCGGCGGCAGCTTCAGGATCGATCCTGTCAATGCGCCGGTTCTGCTCGAGCTGCTGCCGTCCATGATCCACATCCGTTCGTCTGACGGTGATACCGGCCGGCTCGGCCGTCTTGTCGATCTGATGATGGAGGAATGTGGAGCCGATCGGCCCGGCTGGGACATGATCCTGGAGCGGCTGCTGGAGGTGCTGCTGGTGGAGTGCCTGCGTTGGCGCGGCCGGGACCACGGCGCCTTGCCCGCGGGCTTGCTGGCGGGACTGCAAGACCCGGCGCTCGCCGGGGTGCTGCGGGGCATGCATACCGACGTTCGAACCGGATGGACGGTGGCCGAGCTGGCGGCTGTCGCCGGCATGTCGCGCTCTGCCTTCGCTGCCCGATTTTCTGACGTCGTCGGCTGCGCGCCCATCGAGTATCTGTCGCGTTGGCGGATGGCCCTGGCGCAGAACGCCCTGAGCCGCGGCGGACAATCGCTGGAACGCCTCGCGGAACAGCTCGGCTATGAGTCCGCAAGCGCCTTCAGCACCGCGTTTCGCCGGCGGGTCGGCACGTCACCGGGCGCATTCGCGCGCGCCAGACGGAGCGCATGACGACCCTCCGGATCAATGGGGCCGCTCTCCCCTTCCAGACATTGAAGTCCTTCCCGAGATCGCCCCCGCTCGCACCGTCGCTCTTCACTCAGAACCAGCCTTCGCCTCCACCAAACCCCTGATCCTCGCCGCATCGGCAGGGGTCGCCGGATTGTAGACGACCATGCTGAGATCAGAGCGGCCCTCCACCGTGAAGGTGGAGAATTCAAGCGTCACGGTGCCCAGAACCGGGTGGCGGATGTGCTTGAGGCCTTCGCCCTGGCCATGGATGTCGTTGTCGCGCCACAGGGCCGCGAATTCCGGGCTGAGACGGCAGAGCTCTTCGACGAGGGGTTTTATTTCCGCCGCAGCACCCGCTCGCGCCGCCGCCGCGCGGAACGCGCCGACCACGAGCCGCGCGACGCTCTCCCAGTCCGCCTGGGCGGCGCGCACCCGTGGATCGAGGAAGATGAAGCGCAGAATGTTGCGCTCCTCCGGCGGCAGCTTGCCGTAATCGGTGAGCATCACCGTCGCCGCCCTGTTCCAGGCGACCACGTCCCACAATGCGGTCCGGATGAAGGCGGGACTGGGGTCGAGCGCATCGAGCACGTGCTGCAGACGGGGCGAGACGTCGTCATTCTTCCTGTAGCGCACTTCGGGGGCGCGGCCGAGACCGAGCAGGAAGAGATGCTCGCGCTCCAGGTCGGTCAGCATCAAGGCGCGCGCGATACGGTTGAGCACGTCGGCGGAAGGGGCGCCGCCGCGTCCCTGCTCCAGCCACGTGTACCAGGTGGGGCTGATATTGGCGCGTTGCGCCACCTCCTCCCGGCGCAGGCCGGGGGTGCGCCGCCGCGCCGGGGAAAAGCCGAGGGCGGCAGGATCGAGCTTCCCGCGCCGATCCTTCAGATAGGCCCCGAGCCGGTTTTCGTCGCGCGTGGGATCGGCCATGCTGTTAGTCATTATACCCGTATAAGCTCACGACTTTACCCGGATAGCTAAGGCGCCGAAACCCGTCTCCCGTCAACCCGCGGAGACCTTTCCCATGCGTGTGTTTGTCACCGGCGCGACCGGCTTTATCGGCTCCGCCGTCGTCAAGGAATTGATCGCAGCCGGCCACCAGGTGCTCGGGCTGGCCCGTTCGCCGGAGAAGGCGACGGCGTTGCTGAACACCGGCGCCGGGGTTCATCGGGGATCGCTCGAGGATTTGCAAGATCTGACCTGTGCTGCGGCCCAATGCGACGGCGTCATCCATCTGGCATTCAACCACGATTTCTCGAAATTCGTCGCCAATTGCGAGGACGACCGCCGGGTCATCCTGGCGCTCGGCTCCACACTCGCCGGTTCCAGCCGTCCTCTGATCGTGACCTCCGGGACCGCCATCGCGAAAACCGCGCCCGGCGCGCCCGCCAAGGAAGATAATGCGGCGCTGAGTTCGCAAACCAATCCCCGCGCGGCCTCGGAAGAGGCTGCCGCCGCCCTCGCCGCCGATGGCGCCAACGTTTCGGTGGTGCGCCTGCCGCAAGTGCACGACACGGCCCGGCAAGGGCTCGTCAGCTACGCCATCGCGATGTTCCGCGCGCAAGGCGTGTGCACCTATGTGGGAGACGGCGAGAATTGCTGGCCCGCCGCCCATGTCCTCGACGTCGCGCGCCTCTATCGGCTGGCCGTCGAAAGGGCTGAGCCGTCGGCCAGGTACCATGCAGTGGCGGAAGAAGGCGTGCTGTTCCGCCATATCGTGGAAGCGGTCGGCCGACGGCTCCAGCTTCCGGTCACGCCCATCGCTCCGGAGGCGGCGGAGACCCACTTCGGCTGGCTTTCCTCCTTCATGACCCACAGCTTGCCTGCCTCGAGCGAGCAGACTCGGAAGAAGCTGGGCTGGGAGCCGGCCGGCCCCGGTCTCATCGCCGACCTGGACCGGTTGCCGCTCTCCGAGGGGTGACCGGCCTCGGTCCACCGCATCCGCGGACCTCCAGATCGCGCCGATTCCGTTGAAAAAGTCGGCGCTGGAGGCGTGGCGACATTGGCACTCGTGAGGGGCGTGCGCTTCTCCTTCAAGCCGTCACGGCTCTGGGGCCGTTGGGCACCAGCTTGGCGAGCTTCCTGAGGTTCTGAGCGGTGGCAGCGAGATGGAACTCGTCCCGGGCACTGTTCGGGCCGCGCAGTCGCAGGCGGTCGAGCCTGAGGATGCGCTTCAGGTGGGCGAACAGCATCTCCACCTTCTTCCGCTGCCGGCGCGAGGTGACGTATGCCTCTGGCCACCATCGCCGCTGACCCGAGGCATCTCGGCGTCCGCATCGGCATCACTGCGGTGCTCCATACCTGGGGATCGGCGCTCACCCACCATCCCCATATCCATGCCGTGGTGCCCGGCGGCGGGCTCTCGACTGATGGTACCCGCTGGATTGCCGGCCGAGCCCGGTTCTTCCTGCCGGTGCGGGTGCTGTCCCGCCTGTTCCGGCGGCTTCTTCCTCGACGGTCTGCGGAGGCTCCACGCCACCGGCCGGCTCGCCTTCTTCGGTGATCTCGTCCCGCTGGCGGAGAAGGGGGCGTTCGAGGCCATGCTGGCACCCCTGCGCCGCGCCGAGTGGGTTGGTCTACGCCAAGCGTCCGTTCGCCGGCCCTGCCGCGGTGCTGGCCTATCTGTCGCGCTACACGCACCGCGTCGCCATCTCCAACAGCCGGCTCATCTCCATGGACGACCGTGGGGTCACCTTCCGCTGGAAGGACTATCGCGCCCGGGCCAAGGCCACCGGCAACGGCTGGATCAAGGCCTTGATCCTGCCGGCGGACGAGTTCATCCACCGCATCCGGCACTACGGCCTGTTCGCCAGCGCGGTCCGCGCCGCCAACATCGACAGGATCCGCGCGCTGCTGGAGCCGCGGGAGGAGAACTCGCAACGCCTGGCGCCATCCTCCGTCGACGAGAAAAAGGAGGCAACAGCTCTGCGCTGCCGGTGCTGCGGCGGCTCCATGACCGTCATCGAGACATTCGCCCATGGGGCACTGCCCCGGACATGGTCCGCTGAACCCTTCAGGTTCGACAGCTCATGAGCGCCGAGCCCGTTCCCCGGCACCAGTGTCTCGTCGAAGGCAACGCCATCTCCGGCATCGGGGCCGCACGCGCTTTGTCATCGGCAAGGCCGCGTCCATCATCATTGCGGCACCGGAAAGATGTTGTTGCCGCGAAGACCGGAACACGACCGGAGTGCATTGGCCCCATCATGTACCTCGATATCGGTCCCTCGATCGGTGTCTCCCCCGTCAACGCCTGCCTCAAATCCCCATAGCACCGCAAAGACCTCGACCGTCGTGCACGTCGAACCGCGGTTTCCTCCCCTGGAGGCTTTCCGACGCCGGCCCGCATGCCCAGTCCCGCTGTCGTGATCGGGCCGGCATCCGAAACCCTTCACAGGAGCAGACGTTGGCGTCTCGCCGAAAAGCGGTCTCTTGCTTTTTGTTCGGTCTGTGGGGACTGCCAACCGTACGTAACTGGAAGCAAGGTGGTCCCCATAGAGGAGGCCAAACGAGATAATCACCTCGTCGAGCAGGAAGAAGCGGCCGCGGCGTCAGGTGCTTCCAAACCGGCTTCCCTTCGTGCCAGCAATCCGCCCAGCCACCGCAACCGAAAGCCGCCGAGGTCGGCGGCAGCGGCATAAGACCGCAAATCCGCACCTGGAAACGCAGTTCAGGTTGCCTCCCTCCCGGTCGTGATGCGTCCCTCACATATTTGGATAGTTGGGCCCACCGCCACCCTCGGGGGCGGTCCAGGTGATGTTCTGGTTGGGGTCCTTGATGTCGCAGGTCTTGCAGTGGACGCAGTTCTGCGCGTTGATCTGGAAACGCGGCGCGTCCGCCCCCTCCTCGATCCACTCGTAGACGCCGGCCGGGCAGTAGCGGTTGGACGGGCCGGCATAGATGTCGTGCTCCGACGCCTTCTGCAGGGCCATGTCCTTCACCACCAGATGCACCTGCTGGTTCTCCTCGTGGTTGGTGTTGGACAGGAACACCGACGACAGCTTGTCAAAGGTGAGCACGCCGTCGGGGCGGGGATAGGTGATCTTCTTGCAATCCTTCGCCGGCTTCAGGGAGGCGGCGTCGGTCTTGCCGTGCTTCAGGGTGCCGAACAGGGAGAAGCCCAGCGTGTTGGTCCACATGTCCAGCGCGCCCAGCGGAATGCCGATGAAGGTGCCGAGCTTCGACCACAGCGGCTTCACATTGCGCACCTTCTTCAGGTCCGCACCGATGGCGGATGAGCGCCACGCCGCCTCGTAGCTGATGAGTTCGTCATGGCCGCGATCCTCGCCCAGCGCGCCGGCGAGGTGGTCGGCGGCCAGAATCCCGGAGAGCACCGCGTTGTGGCTGCCCTTGATGCGCGGCACGTTCACGAAGCCCGCCGCGCAGCCCACCAGCACGCCGCCGGGGAAGCTGAGCTTCGGCACGCTCTGGTAGCCGCCTTCCGAGAGGGCGCGCGCGCCATAGGCGATGCGCTTGCCGCCCTCGAAGGTGTCGCGGAAAAAGGGATGGGTCTTGAAGCGCTGGAACTCGTCGAAGGGCGAGAGCCAGGGGTTCTGGTAGTTGAGGTGGACCACGAAGCCCACCATCACCTGCTCGTCCTCCATATGGTAGATGAAGGCGCCACCGCCGGTCTTGCCGTCGAGCGGCCAGCCGAAGCCGTGCTGCACCAGGCCGGGCTTGTGCTTCTCCGGCTTCACCTTCCACAGCTCCTTCAGGCCGATGCCGAATTTCGGCACGTCGCGACCGGCGTCGAGGCCGTACTTGGCGATGAGCTGCTTGGTGAGATGGCCCCGCGCGCCCTCGGCGAACACGGTGTAGCGGCCGCGCAATTCCATGCCGCGGGTGAACTCGCCCTTGGGCAAGCCGTTCTTGTCGACGCCCATGTCGCCGGTGGCGATGCCGGTCACCGCGCCCTTGTCGTCAAAGAGGATCTCGTCGGCGGCAAAGCCGGGATAGATCTCCACCCCCAGCGCCTCGGCCCTGGTGGCGAGGAAGCGGCAGACATTGCCCAGCGAGCCGACGAAATTGCCGTGATTGTTCATCAGCGGCGGCATGGCGAAATTGGGCAGGCGGATGCCGCCGGCGGGGCCGAGCAGGTAGAAATGGTCATCGTTGACCTGGACGGAGAGCGGCGCGTCCGCCTCCTCGCGCCAGCCGGGCAGGAGCGCGTCGAGGCCGACCGGATCGATCACCGAGCCGGAAAGGATATGGGCGCCCACCTCGGAGCCCTTCTCCACCACCACCACCGAGATGTCGCTGCCGCGCTCGGCCGCCTGCTGCTTCAGGCGAATGGCGGTGGCAAGGCCGGCAGGCCCGGCGCCGACCACCACCACGTCATAATCCATGCCCTCGCGTTCAGGCAGTCCGTGCTCCGTACTCATGTCAATATCCCAGAGTGATCATCGTACGCCCCTCTGACTCTGTTCCCGTGGACCGCGGGGGCGCCTAAACCGGCCGCGCCCTTACACCCAAGGAGAACCTTCAACCTATCCCGACGAGGCCGCCGGCGAGGGTGACCCGCCGCTGGTGATAGGCGGTGTCGCCGAACATCAGCTCGATCATGGCGAGGCGGCGGAAGTGGTGGGCGCCGATATATTCCATGGTCATGCCGATGCCGCCGTGCAGCTGCACCGCCGTCTGGCCCACGAAGCGGGCAGCGCGGTTGATCTGCACCTTGGCGGCGGAGAGGGCGACGGCGCGCTCGGCCGCGTCCTCCGCCTCCACCATCATGGCGGCATAGAGCGCCATGGAGCGGGCCTGCTCCAGCGCGACGAACATGTCCACCGCCTGGTGCTGCAGCGCCTGGAACGAGCCGATGGCGACGCCGAACTGCTTGCGCGTCTTCAGGTATTCCACCGTCAGCTCGTGCAGCGCCTCCATCAGGCCCACCGTCTCGGCGCACACGGAGGCGATGGCACCTTCCGTCACGCGCTCGACGATGGCCAGCCCCTCGCCCTCCGGGCCCAGCATCGCGTCGGCGGGGATGAACACGTCGGAGAGGATCACGTCCGCCGCGCGCCCGCCGTCCTGGGTGGGATAGGCGATGAGGCTGACGCCCGCCGCATCCACCGGCACAAGGAACAGGGTGATGCCGGCCGCATCGCGCCGGTCGCCGGCGGTGCGGGCGCTGACCACGAGGGTCGCGGCGGCATCGGCGTTCAGCACCACGCTCTTGCGGCCGTCGAGGCGGAAGCCGCCGTCCACGGCGCGGGCGGCGGTGGCGACGTCATTCAGGTCGTAGCGCGCCTGCACCTCGGAATGGGCGAAGGCGAGGCCGGCGGTGCCGTCCATCAGGCCGGGCAGCAGCGCGGCGCGCTGGGCCGGGCTGCCGGCGAGGCGTACGGCGCTGCCGCCGAGGATGACGCTGGCGAGGTAGGGCTCGGGCGCCAGCGCGCGGCCGAGGGCCTCCATCACCACCAGCGTTTCCACCGGGCCGCCGCCGAAGCCGCCATCTTCTTCCGCGAACGGCAGGCCGAGCAGGCCCAGCTCCGCCAGCTCCACCCACCGCGCCTTCGGAAAGCCGAGCGGCTCGGCGCGGGCCGAGGCCAGCTGCTCGATGCCGGGATAGGTGTCGGCCGCCCAGCGCCGGACGGTATCCTTGAGGAGCGACTGCTCGTCGGTCAGGTCGAAATCCATGGAGCCCTCCTCACAGGCCGAGGATCGCCTTGGCGATCACATTGTGCTGGATCTCATTGGATCCGCCGTAGATGGACACCTTGCGGTGGTTGAAATAGACCGGCGCCGCCGCGTCCGCCCAGGCGAACAGGGCCTCGGCATCATTGTCGCCGGCGCCGTCGCGCAGGGCGGGCAGGGCCTGCGGGCCGGCCAGCTCCAGCAGCAGCTCGGTGGTGGCCTGCTGCAGCTCGGAGCCCTTGATCTTCAGGATGGAGGAGGCGGGATCGGGCTTGGTGGGATCGCGCGTCGCCTGCGCCGCCACCACGCGCATCTGGGTGATCTCCAGCGCCTTCAGCTCGATCTCCACGCTCGCGAGGCGGGAGCGGAAATCGATGTCGTCCCACATGGTGCCGGCGCCGGCCGGGGTGGTGCGGGCGAGGCGCTTGATGCGGGCGATGCGCTCCTTCGACATGCCGATGCGGGCGATGCCGGTGCGCTCGTTGGCGAGCAGGAACTTGGCATAGTCCCAGCCCTTGTTCTCCTCGCCAACCAGATTCTCCACCGGCACCTTCACGGCGTCGAGGAACACCTCGTTCACCTCGTGCCGGCCGTCGATGGTGATGATGGGCCGCACGGTGACGCCGGGGCTCTTCATGTCGATGAGGATGAAGGAGATGCCAGCCTGCTTCTTGGCGTTGGGGTCGGTGCGGGCGAGGCAGAACATCCAGTCGGCATACTGGCCGAGCGTGGTCCAGGTCTTCTGGCCGTCGATGCTGTAATGGTCGCCCTCGCGCACCGCGCGGGTCTTCAGCGAGGCGAGGTCCGAGCCGGCGCCGGGCTCGGAGAAGCCTTGGCACCACCAGTCCTCCAGGCTCTTGATGCGCGGCAGGAAGCGGCGCTTCTGCTCCTCGCTGCCGAACGTGGCGATCACCGGGCCCACCATGAAGCAGTTGAACTGCAGCGGCAGCGGCACCGCCGCCTGCATCAGCTCTTCCATGAAGATGTAGCGCTGAACCGCGCTCCACGGCTGGCCGCCATGCTCCACCGGCCAGTGGGGCACGGCCCAGCCCTTGTCGTTCAGGATGCGCTGGGAGGTCACGTAGTCCTCGCGCGCCAGCTTGCGGCCCTCCGACACCTTGGTGCGGATCTCGGCCGGGATGGCGGTGCGGAAGAAGGTGCGGACCTCCTCGCGGAAGGCGATTTCTTCGGGGGTGAAGCGCAGGTCCATGGATCAGGCCTCCGGATTGATTTCGATGAGGCCCGCGGCACCCATGCCGCCGGCGATGCACATCGTGACGACCGCATAGCGCACGCCGCGCCGGCGCCCCTCCAGCACCGCGTGGCCGACGAGGCGCGCCCCGCTCATGCCGAACGGATGGCCCACCGAGATGGCGCCGCCGTTGACGTTGCAGATCTCCGGGTCGATGCCCAGCGTGTCGCGGCAATAGAGCGACTGGGAGGCGAACGCCTCGTTCAGCTCCCACAGGCCGATGTCGGACACCTTCAGCCCGTTGCGCTCCAGAAGGCGCGGCACGGCGAAGACCGGGCCGATGCCCATCTCGTCCGGCTCGCAGCCGGCGGTGGCATAGCCGCGGAAGATGCCGAGCACCTGCGCCCCCCGCCGCGCCGCCTCGGTGGACGACATGAGCACGCTCGCGGAGGCGCCGTCCGAGAGCTGCGAGGCATTGCCGGCAGTGACGAACTCGTCCTCGCCGCGCACCGGCTTCAGCTTGGCGAGGCCCTCCAGCGTGGTGTCGGCGCGGTTGCCCTCGTCGCGGGAAAGGGTGACGCTCTCGCGCCGGGTCTCGCCGGTCTCCTTGTCGGTCACCGCCTTCTCGACGGTGATGGGCACGATCTCGGTGTCGAACAGGCCGGCCTGCTGGGCCCGGGCGGTGCGCTGCTGGCTCTCGAGGGAGAAGGCGTCCTGCGCCGCGCGGGTGATGCCGTAGCGCCGGGCGACGTTGTCGCCGGTCTCGATCATGGTGACGTAGATGTCCGGCTTGTGCGCCATCAGCCAGTCGTTGCGGAACAGCTCGCGGTTCACCGGCTGCACCAGCGAGATGGATTCCACGCCGCCGGCCACCGCCACCGGCACGCCGTCGAACGCGATGCGCCGCGCCGCATGGGCCACCGCCTCCAGCCCCGAGGCGCAGAAGCGGCTGACCGTGACGCCGGTCGCGGTCACCGGAATGCCGGCCACCAGCGCCCCGTGGCGGGCGACGTTGCCGCCGGTGGCGCCTTCCGGATAGCCGCAGCCCATCACGACCTCCTCCACCTCGGCGGGGTCCACCTTGCCGCGGGCAAGGGCGTGGCGGATGGCGTGGGCGGCCATGTCGGCGCCCTTGGTGATGTTGAGCGCGCCGCGCTGCGCCTTGCCGATGGGCGTGCGCGCGGTGGAGACGATGACGGCATCAGCCATTGGGCTTCCTCGTTCTGGTCTTCAGTGTGTTTCGGGGGCTTCGCCGGCGGCCGCGGCCACTTCCGCCATCAGCACCTTGGGCAGGAGCTTGCCGACGGGGCTGCGCGGCAGCTCGGCGCGGAATTCCAGCGCGCGGGGCATCTCGTGGCGGCCGAGCCGGTCGGCGAGGAAGTCGGTGAGCGCGTCGAGGGTGAAGGGCTCGGCCCCGGCCTTCAGCTTCACGTAGGCCTTGGCGGACTGGCCGCGATAGGCATCGGGCACGCCGATGACGATCACTTCCTCCACCGCCGGATGCTCGTAGATCGCGCTCTCCACCGCCGCCGGATAGACGTTGAAGCCCGACGAGATGATCATGTTCTTGCGGCGGTCGACGATCTCGAACAGGCCGCTCTCGTCCATGCGCCCCATGTCGCCGGTGAGGAACCAGCCGTCGTGGAAGGCGGCGGCGGTGGCCGCCTCGTCGCCGAGATAGCCCTTGAACACGTTGGGCCCGCGAATGGCGATCTCGCCCACCTCGCCGGGGGGCAGCGCCTCGCCCGGCGCGTCCATGGCGACGATCCGCAGGGCAAGGCCGGGCAAGGGAATGCCGATGAGGCCGAGCCGGCGCGGCACCCGAAAGGGCACCCGCGAGCCGGCTGGGCCGGTCTCCGTCATGCCCCAGCCGTTGTTGAGCTGGGTGCCGATGATGGCCTCGATGCGCGCCTGCACCTCGAACGGCAGCGGCGCGCCGCCGGAGACGCAGGACTTCAGCGGGGAGAAGTCCACCGCCTCCACGCCCGGCCGGTTGAGCAGCGCCACCCACATGGTGGGCACGCCGGAGAACTGGCTGGCCTTCAGCTCGCTCACGTCACGGATCAGCCGCTCCACGTCGAACCGCTGGCGCAAAAGGATCTCGTTGCCGTCGCGCAGGTGGCGCAGCAGCACGGTGGTGAGCGCATAGATGTGGAACAGCGGCAGCACCGCCACCACCTTCTCGGTGCCGGCCACCAGCGGGCGGCCGCCGTCGCGCCACAGGCGATACATGCTCACCGCCGAGGTGAGGTTGCCGTGGCTGAGCATGGCGGCCTTGGGCAGGCCGGTGGTTCCGCCGGTGAACTGCAGCACCGCGATATCGTCCGCCGAGGGCAGTGGCGCGTGGAGCGGAGCATCGCTGAACAGGCGGGCGAGGGGGCGCACGCCCGGCCGCGCGGGCAGGGGCAGCGGCGCGGTCTCGCCGGCGCCCCACATGACGTCGTCGCCCACCAGCACCTCGTCCACCACGCCGGTGTCCAGCATCTCCAGCGCGCCCGGCAGGAAGCCGGGCAGGTTGGTGGTGATGATGCGGCGCGCGCCGGTGGCCTTCAGCTTGTGGATGATCTCGCGCCGGGCATCGAGCGCGCTGATGTGCACCACCCGCGCCCCGAGCCGTGCCAGCGCGAAGAAGGTGATGGGGTGCCAAGGCGTGTTGGGCAGCAGCAGGGCGATGTTGTCGCCGCGCCGCACCCCGTCCTGCGCCAGCCCGCTGGCGAGGCGCTCCACGAGGCGGCCGAGCGCGGCGTAGCTGATCTTCGCGTCGCGGAAATCGAACGCGGGCCGTTCTGCTCCGGCTGCTACACCGGCGGCGAGCAGGTCCGGCAGGGTGGTGATCTCCAGCGGCGCGGACCAGTCGCACACGTCCGGAAAATGCGCCTGCCAGGGCGGCGCCTCGCCACCCGGCGCGTGAGACGGCGCAGGGGAGTGGCCTTGCGCCATCACGCCGCCTCCGCCGCCGCGAACGTGCCGGGCCCGGCCGCGAGGCGCCTCAGCAGCGCCGCCGGCTTCAGGCTGTCGTCACCGGTCTCGGTGGCCATCTCCTCGAGGCCGGCGACGATGCGGGCAAGGCCCACGCCCTCGGCCCAGTGCATGGGCCCGCCGGTGAAGGACGGCCAGTTGTAGCCGTTGAGCCAGATGACATCGATGTCGCCGGAACGGGCGGCGATGCCCTCCTCCAGGATCTTCGCGCCCTCGTTGACCATCGGGTAGAACAGGCGCGCCTGGATCTCCTCGATGGTGAAGCTGCGGCGGGCGATGCCGCGCTCGGCGGAGAGCGCGGCGATCAGCGCCTCCGTCTCTGGATCGCGGGTGCCCGCGCGGGCACCCTCGGGATAGAGATAGAAGCCGCGCCCGGTCTTCTGGCCGAACCGGCCCTGCTCGGCCAGCGCATCCGCCACCGGGGCCTTCACCGCCTTGTCGCCGGCCGCCTTGCGGGCGCGCCAGCCGATGTCGATGCCGGCGAGGTCCGCCATGGCGAACGGGCCCATGCGGAAGCCGAAGTCGGTCACCGCCGCATCCACCTCGTGGGGCAGGGCGCCGGCGAGGAGCAGGCGCTCGGCCGCCTCGGTGCGGCGCGCCAGAATGCGGTTGCCGACGAAGCCGTAGCACACGCCCACCACCACCGGCAGCTTGCCGAGCTTGCGGCCGAGATCGAGGCCGGTCACCAGCACGTCGGGCGCCGTCTGTTCCCCGCGCACCACTTCCAGCAGGCGCATCACGTTGGCGGGGCTGAAGAAATGCAGGCCCACCACATCCTGCGGCCGGCTGGTGGTGGCGGCGATGGCGTCCACGTCGAGGTAGGAGGTGTTGGTGGCGAGGATGGTGCCGGGCTTCGTCACCCGATCGAGGGTGCCGAAGATCTCTGCCTTGACGCCCATGTCCTCGAACGCGGCCTCCACCACGATGTCGGCATCAGCCGCCGCCTCGAGGCCCACCTTGGGAGTGATGAGCGCCATGCGCGCGTCCATCGCCTCCTGCGAGAGCGAGCCGCGCTTCACCGAGGTGGCGTAATTGGCGCGGATGCGCTCCATGCCCACGTCGAGCGCCTCGGCCTTCACCTCGATGAGCGTCACCGGGATGCCGGCCTGGGCGAAGCACATGGCGATGCCGCCGCCCATGGTGCCGGCGCCGACGACCGCCGCAGAGGCGATGGGCCGGGCCTTCACCTCCTTGCCGATGCCGGGGATGCGCGCGGCCTCCCGCTCGGCGAAGAAGACGTGGCGCAGGGCCTTGGAGCTCGGGTCCGCCACCAGCGCCTTGAAATGCGCCCGCTCGGCGGCGAGGCCCTCGGCGAACGGCCGCTCGAACACGCCGCGCACGGCATCGATCAGCGCCGGCACGTTGGGGATGCGGGCGGAACGCTTCCGTGCGTCGGTGGCGGCGGCCTCGAAGACAGCACGGTCATCGCTGGTGAGTTTGTCGGCACGCTCGCTTGCCCGGGGCCAGGTGCCGGCGGCGGCGAGGCCGAGCGCGCGATCGATGGCGGCGGCCAGGAGGTCGCCGTCCGAGATGGCGTCGGCAAGGCCGAGGGCGAGCGCCTTCTGCGCCGTCACCGGATCGCCCGAAAGCATCATGCCGAAGGCCGGTGTGGCGCCGATGAGGCGCGGCAGCCGCTGGGTGCCGCCGGCGCCGGGAATGATGCCGAGCTTGATCTCGGGCAGGCCCAGCCGCGCGCCGGGCGCCACCACCCGGGCATGGCAGGCGAGGGCGAGCTCCAGCCCGCCGCCGAGCGCCATGCCGTTGACGGCGGCGACCACCGGCTTCGGGCAGTCCTCGATGGCGGCCAGCATGTCCGGCAGGGCAGGGGGAACGGGGGGCTTGCCGAACTCGGAGATGTCGGCGCCGGCCACGAACACCTTGCCGGCGGCAGCCAGCACGACGGCCTTGACGGCCGGATCGGCGGCAGCGGCCGCGATGCCCTCGGCGATGGCGCCCCGGACCGCCGCGCCGAGCGCATTGACCGGCGGATTGTCGATGACGAGCACGGCGACGCCGTTCGAGACCTCGGTGCGGACCGGAGCCATGTTGTCTCCCTTGTGTTCTGCTATGCAGAATTGCCGTCTGCAATTTTCTGAAGACGTGCCTTGCAGAGCAGATCTTGTCAAGCAGACAGTTCGAATCGTCAGCGGCGCCAGATAAGCGTCTTGGATAGCTTGTTCCATTATGCAGAACTGATGACTGCACAATTGACACGTGGCGGCGGTGCGTGGCATTCATCCTCCAGCCCCGGGCGCCGGTCGCGTGGCGGGGTCAGAACGCGGAGAGGCTGCGCAGAAGGGGAGGTCTTTGCCGTCCGCACCGAGTCCGCGGCGGCGGCCGCTACACCTCCCGCACATGCCCTCTCCGCCGGATCACCGCAGCAGCGGTCACGTGGCGGACGGCTTGTGCCGCTCCGGTCGCGGATACGTCTGCGCCCGCCGGGCAGCCACGCCGAGAGATCGGCCGCCCCGGCGTCAGAAACGCTCAGGGAGGACATACATGGTCGGCAGGACAATCGTGTCGGCGGCGCTGGTGTTCAGCCTCACCGTGGCGGCAACCGCCACCGAGGCCCAGGACGCGCCGAAGACCTTCACCATTGGCGCGCACATGCCGCTCACCGGCTCGCTTGCTCGCTCCGGCCAAGCCTTCACCGAAGGCATGCAGGTGGCGGTGAAGATGTGCAACGCCGCCTCGCCCAAGTTCCAGGTGAAGGTGGACCTCATCGACGACGAGAGCACTCCGGCCAAGGCGGTCTCGGCGGTGGAGAAGCTGTCGTCCGACGGCGCGGTGGCGCTGATCGGCGGCTACGGCTCCAACATCATCGGCCCGGCGTCCGACGCCTCCGACAAGCTCGGCAAGGTCTACATCACCGCCGGCGCCGTCTCCGACGAGCTGACCAAGCGCGGGCTGAAGACCTTCTTCCGCATCAACAACAATGCCGGCTACGAGCGCGGCATCGCCACCCTCATCGGCGACCTGAAGCCCGCGAAGGTGTCCATCGTCGCCTCCACCAAGGAGGCGCCCGCGCTGCTCGCCGAGGGGCTGGAGAAGGACCTCGCCGCCAAGGGCATCGCCGTGACGGTGCACAAGTTCGATCCGGCGATCACGGATTTCAAGCCGATCATCAACAAGATCAAGCTGCAGGACAAGCCGGACATCATCATGATGTCGGCCTACGAGAACGACTACGTGGGCATCATCCGCGCCGCCAAGGTGCTGAAGCCCAACGTGAAGCTGATCGTCGGCACCTGGTCCCTCGCCACTCCGAAGATGTACACCGAGTTCCCCGACCTGATGAACAACGTGGTCGGCACCTCCTTCCTGCCGTTCCCGGTGGAAGTGAAGGACGAGGAGGGGCGCAAGTTCTCGGAGATCTACAAGCAGTCGTACAATAAAGAGATCGAGTATCTCTCCACCCTGAGCTTCGTGGAGACCATGGCGCTGTGCGAGGCCATCGTCCGCGCCGCCGAGGCGGGCACGCTGGACAAGGGCGGGCTTGCCGCCGAGATGCGCAAGACCGACCGCAACAGCCTGCTCGGCCGCATCCAGTTCGACGAGACCGGCGACAACCCCAACTTCGCGCTCTCCATGGGCCAGCACCGCGACGGCAAGATCGTGCTGGTGTCGCCGAAGTCGGCCGCCACGGGCGAGATCGCCTATCCCGCCCTGCCGTGGTGAGGCGAGGCTGACATCGCGGCCCGCCGGCACCGGCGCCGGCGGGCCGCATCCTGCCGGTGCCCCGACCCCGGCCTGCTCCTCACCGCCGCTCTGTACCGCCCGCCTTGCCCCATCCGAGGTGACATGACCGAACTCATCCTGCAGGCGCTGTTCTCCGGCGTGCTCATCGGCAGCGTCTATGCGCTGGTGGCCCTCGGCCTCGCCCTCGCCTTCGGCGCCATGCGCATCATCAACCTCGCCCATGGCGAGCTGGTGCTGCTCGCCGCCTACATGGCCTATCTGGTGGAATCGCGGACAGGGCTCGATCCCTATTTCGCCATCCCGCTCGCGCTGGTGGTGGTGGCGGCGGCGAGCTTCGTGCTGTTCCTGCTGGTGGACCGCATCAAGGACCACCGCGAGCTGAACTCGCTCATCCTCACCTTCGCCATCGGCATCATCCTCACCAACGCCATCCTGCTGGTGTTCGCCAGCGACGTGCGCACCACCGCCTCGCCCTTCCTGCAGGATGCGGTGTCGCTGGGCGACCTGTTCGCCATGCGCAGCGAGATCATCGCCTTCGTGCTCTCGCTGGTGCTGATGGGCGCGCTGTGGTGGTGGCTGAAGTCCAGCTGGTACGGCCGCGCGGTGCGCGCCGTCTCCTCCAATCGCGGCGCCGCCAAGCTGATGGGCATCAACCCCACCCGCATCGAGACCGTGTCCTTCCTGGTGGCGGGCGCGCTCGCCTCGTTCGCCGGCGTCGCGCTCTACACCATGAGCGTGGTGCAGCCGGCCACCGGGCACGCGCTGACGGTGAAGGCCTTCATCATCACCGTGCTGGCGGGCGTCGGCTCCATCCCCGGCGTGTTCCTGGGCGCGGTGCTGCTCGGCGTCACCGAGGCGCTGACCGTGACGCTCGCCTCGTCCGCCCTGCAGGAGCTCGCCGGAATGGTGCTGTTCCTGCTCGTCCTGTTCCTGATGCCGAACGGCCTGTTCGGCGCGCGCGCCCGTCGCGGCTGAAAGGCGAAGCCATGCCGGTCACTTCCAACGCATCCGCGCAGGCCGCGCCCGCAGCCGCATCGCAGCGGGGGCGCGGCGCGCTCATCGGCGCGGGCCTCCTCGCGCTGGCGCTGCTGCCGCTGGTGGCGGGCGCCAGCCCCTACATGCTGGGCCTGCTGATCTCGGCGCTGATTCTCGCCGGCCTTGCCCTGTCGTGGGCGCTGCTGGGCAATCTCGGCGGCATGGTCTCGTTCGGCCACGCCGCCTTCTTCGGGGTGGGCGCCTATGGCTCGGCGCTGCTGGCCGGCAAGCTCGGCGTGCCGGTGCTGCTCGCCATCCCGCTGGGCGGGCTGATCGCCACGGTGTTCTCGCTGGCCATGCTGCCGGCGCTGCGGCTCTCCGGGCCGTACTTCGCCCTCGCCATCCTCGCCTATGCGCAGATTTTCCGCATCCTCGCCACCGAGCTCGACTGGCTCACCGGCGGCGCGGCCGGCCTGCAGCGCTATCCCGGCCTGCCGACGGTGCTCGGCTTCAACCTCGCGGACCGGGCCGGCAGCTACGTGCTGGTGCTCGCCTGCGTGGTGGTGTTCGCGCTGGTCTACATGGCGCTCAGGCGCAGCCATGTGGGCACCGCCTTGCGCGCCATCGCCGACAGCGAGGACGCCACCCGCGTGGTGGGCGTCAACGCCACGGTGCTGAAGACCTGGATGCTGCTGCTTTCCGCCTTCATCGCCGGGGTGTTCGGCGCGCTGAACGCCCACATCATCGGCTTCCTGGAGCCGGACTATGCCTTCTCCGGCATCTGGAGCGTCATGCCCATCATCGCCGCGGTGTTCGGCGGCTATCGCAGCGTGCTGGGGCCCATCTTCGGCGCGGTGGTGATCTATCTGTTCGACCAGGTGATCGCGAAAAGCCTCATTCCGGTGGGCCACCAGATCCTGCTCGGCATCGTGCTCGCCATCATGGTGCTGCTGGCGCCCAACGGGCTGTCCGGCCTCGTCGCCCGCTTCCTGCCGCGCCTCGCCGGCCGCGGCCTCTCGAACGCGGAGAAGGGCCATGCTTGAGCTCGACGCCGTCACCGTCCGCTTCGGCGGCCTCACCGCCCTGTCCGGCATCTCGTTCCGCATCGCGCAAGGCGAGATCCTCGGCCTCGTGGGGCCGAACGGGGCGGGCAAGACCACCCTGTTCAACTCCATCTCCGGCCTCGTGAAGGCGCGCGGGCGGATCAGCTTCAACGGGCGGGAAGTCACCTCCCTGCCGCTGCACAAAAGGGCGCGGGCGGGCATCGGGCGCACCTTCCAGATCCCCCAGCCCATGCACCATCTGACCGTGCGCGAGAATCTCGCGGTGGCGCAGGTGTTCGGCGCCGGGCGGTACGACGAGAAGCGGATCGACGAGATCCTCGCGGTGATGGAGCTGTCCCACAAGGCCGATGCCGACGCCGCCACCGCTTTGGCTCTGCAGGAGCTGAAACGGCTGGAGATCGCCAAGGCGCTCGCCACCGAGCCGAAGCTGCTGCTGCTGGACGAGGTGCTGGCCGGCCTCGAGAGCAACGCGAAGCGCTCCTTCATGCTGAAGCTGAAGGAACTGCACGCGCTGTTCGGCCTCACCATCGTCATCGTCGAGCACGACATCGAGACCATCTCGGGCCTGTGCACGCGGGCGGTGGTGCTCAACTTCGGCCAGCTCATCGCCGATGGCACGCCGGCCGAGGTGTTCAACAATCCGGCCGTGGTGGAGAGCTACACGGGGACCGCCCATGCTTGAGACGCGCAACCTCTCCTCCGGCTACGGCGCCATCACCGTGCTGTGGGACGTGAACCTCACGTTCCGCGCTGGCGCGCTCACCGCCATCGTCGGCCCCAACGGCGCCGGCAAGACCACGCTGCTGCGCACCCTCACCGGGCTTCTGCCCTTTAGCGGCGAGATCCTGATGGATGGCGCGCCGCTGAAGGGCAAGACGTGGGACCTCGCGGTCCAGGGGCTGGTGATGGTGCCGGAAGGGCGCCTCGTGTTCCGCGACATGTCGGTGGAGGAGAACCTCTGCCTCGGCGCCTATCCCGAGCGCTGCCGGGGCGATCTTTCCGCCAACCTGGAGCGCATGTACGCCTTCTTCCCGCGCCTGAAGGAGCGCCGGCACCAGCTCGCCGGCTCGCTCTCCGGCGGCGAGGCGCAGATGGTGGCCATGGGCCGCGGGCTGATGGCCAAGCCGCGCATCCTGCTCATCGACGAGCCGTCGCTGGGCCTCGCCCCGGTGATCGTCAACGAGGTGTTCGACATCATCCGCCGGCTGAAGGGCGAGGGCACCACCATCGTCCTGATCGAGCAGAACACCCGCGTCGCCCTCTCGGTGGCGGACGACGTGCACCTCATGCGCTCGGGCAAGGTGATCCTGTCCGAGAAGGCGGAAGGGCTCGATCTCGACCGGCTGCATGATCTCTATTTCGCCCGCGAGGGCGCGAAGGAAGGGGCCGGCCGATGATCGCGCCGTCAGATCGTCTTCCGCCGGCGTTCCGCGGCACGCTCGCGCTGCCGGTGATCGCCTCGCCCATGTTCATCCTGTCAGGACCGGAGTTGGTCATCGCCGAATGCCTCGCCGGCGTGGTCGGCGCCTTTCCCGCGCTGAATGCCCGCGCGCCGGACACGCTGGATGGATGGCTCACCCGCATCAAGGCCGAGCTCGCCGCGGCGCGCGCCGCCGACCCCACCCGGCGCATCGCCCCGTTCGCGGTGAACCAGATCGTCCACGCCTCCAACGACCGGCTGGAGCGCGACATGGAGACCTGCGTCGCCCATGAGGTGCCGCTCATCATCACCTCCCTGCGCGCGCCCGGCGACGTGGTGCGGCAGGCCCATTCCTATGGCGGCGTGGTGTTCCACGACGTCACCACGGTGCGCCACGCGGAAAAGGCGCTGGAGGCGGGGGTGGATGGCCTCATCCTGGTGTGCGCGGGGGCCGGCGGCCATGCCGGCACGCTGAGCCCGTTCGCGCTGCTGGGCGAGGTGCGCCGCTTCTACGACGGGCCGGTGGCGCTCGCCGGCGCCATCACCACCGGGGAGGCGATCCTCGCCGCGCAGGCGCTGGGGGCGGACTTCGCCTACATGGGCACGCGCTTCATCGCCACGGTGGAATCCCGCGCGGTGCCGCCCTACAAGGAGATGATCGCCGACGCGCAGGCGGCCGACATCCTCTATTCGCCCTTCTTCACCGGCGTGCCGGGCAATTACCTGAAGCCCTCCGTGGTCGCCTCGGGCCTCGACCCGGACAACCTGCCCCACGCCGACAAGACCGCCATGAGCTTCAGCTCCGGCAAGGTAAAGGCGTGGCGCGACGTGTGGGGCGCGGGGCAGGGGGTGGGCACCATCGCCGATGCGCCGCTGGTGGCCGAGGTGGTCGCCGGCCTCGCCCGCGAATATGCCGACGCCCTCGCCCGCCTCGCCGTTGATGCGGCGGGCTTTACCGCCTGAATGCCGACACCGTACCGCCCCCCGCCCCGGGGAGCGCCAGAAGGATCAGGAGCCGCCGCCATGACGCAGAGCCTCATCGTCACCGATCCGCACCCCGGCGTGCGCCTTCTCACCATGTCCCGGCCCGAGCGCCGCAACGCGCTGGACCGCGCCACCTACAAGGCGCTGGGTGATGCCTTCGCCGCCGCCGGTGAGGCTGAGTCGGTGCGCGTGGTGGTGCTGACCGGCGCCGGCAACTGCTTCACCGCCGGCAACGACCTCGCCGATTTCCAGGACACCTCCAACGCGGGCGAGCCGAGCGCCGGCCTCACCTTCCTCAACGCCCTCAGCGCCTTTCTCAAGCCGGCGGTGGCGGCGGTGGAGGGGTTCGCGGTGGGCATCGGCACCACCATGCTGCTGCATTTCGATCTCGCCTATGCCGGCGCCGGAGCCCGCTTCCGCCTACCGTTCGTCAATCTGGGCCTGTGCCCGGAGGGGGCTTCGAGCTACCTGCTGCCCCGCATCGCCGGATCGAAGCGCGCGAGCGAGCTACTGCTGCTCGGCGAGGTGTTCGGCGCCGAGGTGGCGGCGGAGGCCGGCATCGTCAATGCCGTGACGGCGGAAAGTGGTGCGCTCGGCCTCGCGCTCGAGAAGGCGCAGGCGCTGGCGGCGCTACCGCCGCGCTCGCTCGCCACCACCAAGCGCCTCCTGCGCGCGGCCACCGCAGGCCCGGTGGCGGATGCGCTGGCGCTGGAGGCCGAGCACTTCCACACCCTGCGGCTGGAGCCGGCCGCGCAGGTGGCGTTCGCCGCTTTCTTCAGAAAGTAGGGCCAGCGACGCGTCCGGCCGCGAATCCCCGATAATGGCGTTGGTCCGGGCCTCTCGCCGCAGTGTCCGGATGCCATCGAGAGCAGCACCATGCGACAGACCGAAAACGCCGCCCAAGATCTCGACGCCGATGGCGACGGCAAGGACGACCGCCACTTCGTGACGGCTCTCGCGCGCGGGCTGGAGGTGCTGGCCTGCTTCAAGCGCGGCGAGACCTTCCTCGCCAACCACGAGATCACCGAGCGCTGCAAGCTGCCCCGCTCCACCGTCTCGCGGCTCACCTACACCCTCACCAAGCTCGGCTACCTCCATTACGTGGAGGAGGTGGGCAAGTATCGCCTCGGCACCCAGCTGATGGCGCTGAGCACGGTGGCGCTGGGCGGTCTCGACGTCCGCCAGATCGCGCGGCCCGCCATGCGCGAGCTGGCGAACTTCTCCAACGGAACGGTGGGCCTCGCGGTGCGCGACCGTCTCTCCATGCGCTACGTGGAGTGCATGCGCGGGCCAGCGGCCATCTCGCTCAACATCGAGGTGGGGGTGCGCATGTCCATGGTGCGCTCGTCCATCGGCCGTGCCTTCATCGCCGCCCTGACGCCGGCCGAGCGCGCGCCCCTGTTCGAGGAGCTGCGCATGCTCGATCCGCTCGCCTGGCCCAAGGTGCGGGAGACTCTCGAGAAGGCGATCGAGGATCACGCCACGCTCGGCTGCTGCTGCTCGTTCGGCGAGTGGCAGGAGAGCGTCAGCGCCATCGCCGTCGGCTTCCGGCCGGGGCGCGGCCTGCCGCCCATGGCCATCAATTGTGGCGCCCCCACCGTCATCACCGCCCCCCAGTTCCTGCTCGACGAGGTGCGCCCGCGGCTCGTGGAAATGGTGCGCGGGCTCGATGGGGTGATGGGGGCCTGACCGCGTGCCAACTGGAGCTTGCGTCGATGAGTGAAACCAATCCCGCCGCCCATGGGCTGGCCGACGATCTGCCGCTCGCCGGCGTGCGCGTGCTCGACCTGTCGCGCATCCTTGCCGGGCCTTGGTGCGCACAGGTGCTGGGGGATCTCGGGGCGGAGGTGGTGAAGGTGGAGCACCCCGAGCGCGGCGACGACACCCGCGACTGGGGCCTGCGAACCGGCGCCACCAACACCTCCTATTTCGACGCTGTGAACCGCAACAAGACGTCGGTCGGCATCGACCTCTCGACGCCGGAGGGCCTCGCCCGGGTCAAGGCCATGGCGCGCGAGAGTGACGTGCTGGTCGAGAACTTCAAGACCGGCGGCGCCGACCGCCTCGGCCTCGGCTACGAGGCGCTCAGCGCGGAGAATCCGGGCCTCATCTACTGCTCCATCACCGGCTACGGCTCCAGCGGGCCGGAGGCGACGCGCCCGGGATACGACCTGCTGGTGCAGGGCGAGGCCGGACTGATGGCGCTGAACGGGGAGGCCGGGCAGCCGCCGCTGAAGTTCGGGGTGGCGGCGGTGGACCTGTTCACCGGCCAGTATGCCGCGCAGGCGGTGCTTGCCGCGCTCTACCAGCGCACCCGCACCGGCAAGGGCCGGCAGGTGGAGCTAGCGCTGTTCGACTGCGGCCTCGCCATCACCTCCTATTACGGGCTGGAGGCGCTGGTGCAGGGCAAGGACCCGCCGCGCTACGGCAATGCCCATCCCTCCATCGTGCCTTACGGCGTGTTCGAGGCGGCGGATGGGCCACTCGTCATCACCGTGGGCAACAATGCCCAGTTCCGGCGGTTCTGCACGGCGGTGATCGGCCGGCCGGAGCTGGCGGAGGATCCGCGCTTCGCCACCAATCTCGAACGCTCGCGCAACCGGGCGGCGCTGCTGCCGCAGATCGGCTCCGAGCTGCTCCGTCACAGCCGAGGGGACCTGCTGGCGAAGCTGCGCGCGGAAGGCATTCCCGCCGGCGAGGTTCTCGGCCTTCACGAGGCTCTGACATCGGACCGGACGCGGTCCACCGGCATGGTGGTGCACGCCGCGGCCGATAGCGCGCTGAGGTCTATCCTGGCTCCTCCTTATCGCTTCGACGGACACCGCCTCCCGATTCGTACGATGCCGCCGTCGCTGGGGCACGATTGAATAGAAGCGAAACAGAAGGAGCTGCAATGCCACGCCACACCGCACCCGATAGTAAGCGGGCCATGAGCGTTTTGGAGAACCTTGGTGACGGCGTCTGGTGGGCGGGGTGCTTTGCCCGCGGTCCGTTCGACGGCGTTCATGGCGGCATAGTGACAACCGCGATGATGGCCGAGATGGAGAAGGCCGCGCCGGAAGGTTTGCGGCCCCTTGCGGTGCGCACGGACTTCCTTCGGCCAACCCCGTTGGGGAGCGTGCTTCAGGTAAGGGTGCAGCCGGTGCGGGTGGGCCGCCGCACCGCGTTATTCGATGCGCACCTGGAGGTCGACGGTGTGGTTACCGCACGCTGCACGATGACCTTCGCGGGAGAAACCCGGATTTCGACACTTGAAGCCGACTATGCCTCCGACCCAGCCCCACCTGATAGAGATCCACAGGACTTACCCCGTCGCAATGTTGGGGTGAGCCACGGCGAATCCTGGCTTCTGGACGTGCTGGATCCACGTTTGGCCGAAGACGGCGGCGTTTGGTTCCGGTGGACCATGCCGGTGATACCAATGGCATCCGCCTTCCTCGCGGCTATTGCTCCCGCCGATACCTTGCACGGCATGGCCCGTCCTGGCTTGCCGGGACCAGCACCAGTTGCGGGCTACCCCAACACCGACCTCGCCATCCACTTCACCCGTGAGCCGCGTGGGGAATGGATAGGAGTTCGTCCGGTGACGCGATGGCAAAAGACCGGTATTGGCATCGGCTTCGGCGACCTGGTTGATCTCGACGGTACGTTCGGGCATGCCGCCATGGGCGTTGTTCTGCTGCCGTTCTGACAGTGAGTTGGCCCCATTCGGCGGATAGATTCGCGGCTTTACTAAGCTTGATGGCCAGCGCGTCGGACCGGCTCTTCGGCGCTCGAATTAAACGTAAGCTCTGAAATCGCGATATACCCAAGCCCTCCAGGCTCGGAACATCACCGCCTCAACCTCACCGGCGAAAGGTGGGGAAGGGCTCCGCTTACGAGGCAAGGGAGTACGAAGAAAGGGGCGGCCGAACAGGCTGTGTGGAACGAGAGGAGGCTCCGGCAGTTGCCTGGGCCTTTTTTTGTTTCAGGCGCTTTCGGCCCGTCGGATGTCGATGAGGATGGCGCGAAGACTGCTGACGTTTGCCGCAAGCACGGCATCTCCTCGGCCACCTTCTACAAGTTCAAGGCGAGGTATGGCGGCATGGACGTGTCCGATGCCCGCCGGCTGAAGGCGCTCGAAGATGAGAACGCCTGCCTGAAGAAGCTGCTCGCCGAGCAGATGCTGGACAACGCCATCCTGAAGGATGTCGCCGCAAAAAATGGTGACGCCCGATGCGAGGCGTAAAGCCGTGGCCCACGCCTGTGCGGAGCACGGGGTGAGCCAGCGTCGGGCGTGCAAGGCCCTGAGCGTCGATCGCACCAGTATGCGCTATCGGAGCGTCCGTCCCGACGATGCAGGCTTGCGCGAGGCCATGAAGGTCGTGGCCGGCGAGCGCCGCCGGTTCGGCTACCGGCGGATTCACGTCATGCTGAGGCGCCAGGGCATCGTCATGAACCACAAGAAGCTGCGCCGGCTCTCCTGAACCGGAGGAGAAAAGGGTCTAAGGTCACGAGGACGAACGTCACGCCGATTTCAGGCAATCGCACGCCACGCTGCGATGCCTGCGTTCCGTTGTTGAATCTCCCCCAATTCCCCCTTCTTTGATCATCTCCGTCCGGGAAGCTCATGCATCGCTCCTCCCGGCCAAAGCGGGGATGACATGGCGGCTTCAGCTCACAGATCGGAAGGCCTGACACGCGGCGTGCGCATGCTGCGCACCGCTCTGGGCCCTGTGATCTCCCGTCTGTTGGATGACCCCACCGTCGTCGAGGTCATGCTCAACCCGGACGGGCGGCTCTGGGTCGACCGCTTGTCCGAAGGCCTCGCCAACACAGGCCAGAAGCTGGCCCCCGGCGACGCCGAGCGCATCATCCGCCTCGTCGCGCACCACATCGGCGCGGAGGTCCACGCCGGAGCGCCGCGGCTCTCCGCCGAGCTTCCTGGGACGGGCGAGCGTTTTGAGGGCCTGCTTCCGCCGGTTGTTGGCGCCCCTACCTTCGCCATCCGCAAGCCCGCCGTCGCGGTGTTCACGCTCGACGACTATGTCGCCACCGGCATCATGTCGGCACCGCAGGCCGAGGCCCTCCGCCAGGGCGTCGCCTCGCGCGCCAACATCCTGGTGGTCGGCGGCACCTCCACCGGCAAGACCACCCTCACCAATGCGCTGCTGGCCGAGGTGGCCAAGACATCCGAGCGGGTCATCCTCATCGAGGACACTCGCGAGCTCCAGTGCGCCGCGCCCAATCTCGTGGCCATGCGCACGAAGGACGGCGTCGCCTCGCTCTCCGACCTCGTGCGCTCCTCGCTCCGCCTGCGCCCCGACCGCATCCCCATCGGTGAGGTACGCGGCGCGGAGGCCCTGGACCTCCTGAAGGCGTGGGGGACGGGCCATCCCGGCGGCATCGGCACCATTCACGCCGGCAGCGCCATGGGCGCCCTACGACGGCTGGAGCAGCTCATCCAGGAAGCCGTCGTCACTGTCCCGCGCGCTCTGATCTCCGAGACCATCGATCTCATCGCCCTGCTGTCCGGCCGCGGTGCCGCGCGCCAGCTCACCGAGCTCGTCCGCGTCGAAGGGCTCGGCCCCGACGGCGACTAGCGGATCTCTCCCGCTGTCCCTCCTACCGTAGAAGGAACCTCCCCGTGACGCCGAGCTCTGTTTCCCTCCATCGCAGCCTGCTGCGAACCGCTGCGGCAATTGCCGCCTTCACCTGCGCGATCTCTGCTGCCAATGCCTCCGGCTCCTCCATGCCGTGGGAGACGCCGCTGCAGTCCATCCTGGAGTCCATCCAGGGGCCGGTGGCCAAGATCATTGCGGTGATCATCATCATCTCCACCGGCCTCGCGCTCGCCTTCGGCGACACCTCGGGCGGGTTCCGGCGGCTGATCCAGATCGTGTTCGGCCTCTCCATCGCCTTCGCCGCTTCCAGCTTCTTCCTCTCCTTCTTCTCCTTCAGCGGCGGGGCTCTGGTCTGATGTCCGGGGATACCGGCGAGGTGCCGGGCTTCTCCGTCCCGGTCCACCGGGCACTCAGCGAGCCGATTCTGCTCGGCGGTGCGCCGCGGGCGCTGGCCATCTTCAACGGCACCCTCGCCGGCGCCGTCGGGCTGGGGCTCAGGCTCTGGCTCGTTGGCCTCGCCCTCTGGGCGATCGGCCACCTCGCCGCCGTCTGGGCCGCCAAGCGCGATCCGCTGTTCGTCGATGTGGTGCACCGGCATCTGCGCATCCCCTCCCATTTGTCGGTCTGAGGGGCGCGCGCCATGATGAACCTTACCGAGTATCGACGACACGGGAGCCGGCTCGCGGACTATTTGCCGTGGGCGGCCCTCGTTGCCCTAGGCGTCGTCCTCAACAAGGATGGCAGCTTCCAGCGCACGGCGCGCTTCCGCGGCCCGGACCTTGAGTCCGCCGTGCCGGCCGAGTTGGTGGCGGTGGCAAGTCGCCTCAACAGCGCCTTCCGCCACCTCGGCTCCGGCTGGGCATTGTTCGTGGAGGCCCAGCGGCATGAGGCGGGGGTCTATCCCGAGAGCACCTTCCCCGATCCGGCCTCGGCGCTGGTGGATGCCGAGCGCAAGGCTGGCTTCGCCGAAGCCGGCAGCCATTTCGAGTCGAGCTATTTCCTCACCTTCTGTTGGCTCCCGCCGGCGGAGGATGCCGCACGGGCGGAGAGTTGGCTCTATGAGGGTCGTGCACGCGACGGCGTCGATCCCCACGGGGTACTGAGCGCTTTCATCGATCGCACGGACCGGGTGCTGCGGCTGGTCGAGGCCTTCATGCCCGAGTGCCACTGGCTCGATGACGCCGAGACCCTGACCTATCTCCACGGCTGCGTCTCGACCCGGCGCCAGCGGGTGCGTGTTCCCGAGACGCCCATGTACCTGGATGCTCTCCTCGCCGACCAGCCTCTCACCGGTGGGCTCGAGCCCATGTTGGGCACGGAGCACTTGCGCATCCTCACCATCGTGGGTTTTCCCACGGCGACGACGCCGGGGATCCTCGACGATCTCAACCGGCTGGCCTTTCCCTATCGCTGGTCCACCCGCGCCATCCTCCTCGACAAGACCGACGCCATCCGGCTCCTCACGAAGATCCGCCGGCAGTGGTTCGCCAAGCGCAAGTCCATCGCCGCCATCCTCAAGGAGGTGATAACCAACGAGGCCTCGGTGCTGGTGGATTCCGATGCCGCCAACAAGGCGGAGGACGCCGACCTCGCCCTACAGGAGCTCGGCGCCGATCATGCCGGCATTGCCTATGTCGCCGCCACGGTAACGATCTCGGACGCCGATCCCCGCATCGCCGACGAGAAGTTGCGGCTTGTGGAGAAGGTGATCCAGGGCCGGGACTTCACGGCCATGGCGGAGACCCTCAATGCAGTGGATGCCTGGCTCGGCAGCCTCCCGGGGCACGTCTATGCCAATGTCCGCCAGCCGCCCATTTCCACCCTCAACCTCGCGCACATGATCCCACTGTCGGCGGTCTGGGCCGGAGACGAACAGGACGGGCATTTTTCGGCACCCCCTCTGCTTTACGGGAAGACGGAAGGCTCCACCCCGTTCCGCTTTTCGCTCCATGTGGGGGATGTGGGCCACACGCTGGTGGTCGGGCCGACCGGCGCCGGCAAGTCCGTGCTGCTCGCGCTCATGGCCCTGCAGTTCCGGCGCTATGCCGGCTCCCGGGTGTTCGCCTTCGACTTCGGCGGCAGCATCCGGGCGGCCGCCCTCGCCATGGGCGGGGACTGGCACGATCTGGGCGGCAGCCTCGCGGAAGACAGCATCGCGCTCCAGCCGCTCGCCTGTGTAGATGAGATTTCCGAACGCACCTGGGCCGCAGACTGGATTGTGGCGATCCTCGCCCGCGAAGGCCTCTCCATCACCCCGGAGGTGAAGGAGCATATCTGGTCGGCGCTCATTTCGCTGGCCTCCGCACCCGTGGAGGAGCGAACCCTCACCGGTCTCGCGGTCCTCCTCCAGTCCAACGCGCTGAAGCAGGCCCTGCGCCCCTATTGCATCGGCGGCGCCCATGGCCGGCTGCTCGATGCCGAGGTCGAGCATCTGGGGAAGGCCTCCGTCCAGGCCTTCGAGACCGAAGGGCTGATCGGCACTAGCGCGGCGCCGGCGGTGCTCTCCTATCTCTTCCACCGCATCGAGGACCGGCTGGACGGATCGCCCACCCTCCTCATCATCGACGAGGGATGGCTGGCGCTCGATGATCCGGGCTTCACCGGGCAGCTCCGGGAATGGCTGAAGACCCTTCGTAAGAAGAACGCCAGCGTCGTCTTCGCCACCCAGTCCCTCTCGGATATCGACGGCTCCGCCATCGCCCCCGCCATCATAGAAAGCTGCCAGACGCGGCTACTGCTCCCCAACGAGCGGGCGGTGGAGCCCCAGATCACGGCCATCTACCGGCGCTTCGGCCTCAACGACCGGCAGATCGAGATCCTCGCCCGGGCAACACCCAAGCGGGACTATTACTGCCAGTCCCGGCGCGGCAACCGCCTGTTCGAGCTCGGCCTGTCGCAGGTGGCTCTGGCCCTGTGCGCCACTTCGTCCAAGACCGACCAGGCCGCGCTCTCGCAGATCTTTGCCGAGCAGGGGCGCGGCGGCTTCCTCGCCGCCTGGCTGCACCATCGCGGCCTCGGCTGGGCCGCCGACCTCATTCCCACCCTCGACAATCTGGAGACACGCCCATGATCCGCAGCTCATTGCGGGCGGTACTTCTGGCCGCGCCGCTCCTCGCGTACTCGCTGGCTCCGGCGGCCGCGCAATATGTGGTCTATGACCCCTCCAACTATGCGCAGAACCTCCTTCAGACGGCTCGGGCCCTGCAGCAGCTCACCAACCAGATCACCTCCCTGCAGAACGAAGCGCAGATGCTGATCAACCAGGCCCGCAACCTCGCGAGCCTGCCGCACTCCTCCTTGAGCGCGCTCCAGCAGTCGGCTCAGCGGACGAAGCAGTTGCTGGGGCAGGCGCAGAAGATCGCCTATGACGTCGGCGCCATCGATCGGGCGTTTCAGGGCCAGTACGGCTCGGTCTCCGTGAGCAGTTCGGACGCCGCTCTTGTCACCCAGGCCAGGAGCCGCTGGGAGACCACGGTCGCCGGCCTCCAGGATGCGCTGCGGGTGCAGGCGGGTGTCGTCGGCAACCTCGATACCGGCCGCACCCAGGCCTCGACACTGGTCGGGCAGAGCCAGGCGGCGAGCGGCGCACTGCAGGCCATGCAGGCGGGCAACCAGCTCCAGGCGCTTCAGGCCCAGCAGCTCTCGGACCTCACCGCCGTGGTCGCCGCCAATGGCCGGGCGCATGCCCTGTCCGAAGCCGAGCGCGCCACGGCGGAGTCTGAGGGACAGGAGCGCTATCGGCGCTTCTCGACCCCGTCGAGCTACCAGCCCTCCGCCGTCACCATGTTCCGCGAGAACTGAGGGCGGGCCATGGATCAGGGCACCGTGGTCAGAACCCTTGTTGTCGTCGGGCTTGTCGGGGCGGTGGTCGCGGCCTTGGCCATGGCTGCCGGCCGAGAGACGGAGCCCGTCGTCTCGACCAACGTGCCGGCAGGAAACGTCTCCTCGGCCGACCTGAAGAGCTGCGCCACGCTTCAGCAGGCCGATCCCGTCGATCCGCGCTGCGCCGCGCTCTGGGAGGCGAACCGCCGCCGCTTCTTCGGCAGGCCCGTGGACGGAGCTGCGCCATGAACGACGTCGGCGTCATCGACACCTTCCTCAACACCTTCACCAGCTACATCGATTCCGGCTTCGGCCTGATCAAGGGCGAGGTGACGGGCATCTCCTCCATCCTGATCGCCCTCGACATCACCCTCGCGGGCCTGTTCTGGGCCTGGGGCGCCGACGAGGACGTGATGCGCCGGCTGGTGCGCAAAACCCTCGCCATCGGCTTCTTCGCCTGGATCATCGGCAACTTCAACGCGCTCGCCAAAATCGTGTTCGAGAGCTTCGCCGGGCTCGGGCTCAAGGCCGGCGGTTCCGCGATCGGCACGGCGGAGTTCCTGCGGCCGGGGCGCCTCGCGGAGGTCGGGCTCGCCGCCGGCCAGCCGCTGCTGGATGCCGCAAGCCAGCTCACCGGGCCGGTGGCGCTCTTCGTCAATGCCGTGCAGATCGCCGTGCTGCTGGTCTCATGGCTCCTGATCCTGATCGCCTTCTTCATCCTGGCGGTGCAGCTCTTCGTCACCCTCATCGAGTTCAAGCTGACGACGCTCGCCGGCTTCGTCCTCATCCCCTTCGCCTTCTTCGGCAAGACCGCCTTCCTCGCCGAGAAAGTGCTCGGCAACGTCGTCGCGTCAGGCGTGAAGGTGATGGTGCTCGCCGTCATCGTCGGTATCGGCTCGGGGCTGTTCTCTCAATTCACCACCTCCTATGGCGATGCCCAGCCGACCATCAGCCAGGCCCTGTCCGCCGTGCTGGCAGCGCTCGCGCTGCTTGGGCTCGGCATCTTCGGGCCAGGAATTGCCACGGGACTGATCACTGGCGCGCCGCAACTCGGGGCGGGCGCTGCAGTCGGGACCGGCCTTGCTGCGGGAGGTGTTGGGCTCGCGGGCGCCGGCGCCACTGGCCTCACGGTGCGAGGGGCAGGTGCTGCGCTCGCCGGAACAGCCGCTGCGGCTCGTGCTGGCGTGAGCCTCGCCGGAGGAGCCGCATCCGCGTACAGCGCGGGAGCTGCCGGTCAATCCGGGGTGTCTGGCGTCGCGGGTGGCCTTGGTGGTGTCGCGCGCGCTGGGGCAGCGGCGGCAGCCTCTCCGTTGCGCGGATCGGCCTCCGTCTCGTCGACCTCTGGAGCCAATTCCACCTCGCCGAGCACTCCGGCCTGTTCCGGTGATGTTCCCGAGTGGGCCCAACGCATGCGGCGCTCCCAGCAGGTCGCCCATGGCATCCAGACCGCAACCCATGCGGTGCGATCCGGCGACAGCCATGGCGGTGGCTCCTCCATCTCCCTCTCCGAAAGCGATCGCCCATGACGCCCTTCAAGCGACCGTCGGTCCGTTACGGCCGATCTCCCGAACCCGAGACGCCGTATCAGCGTGCAGCCCAGGTCTGGGATGACCGCATCGGCTCGGCCCGGGTCCAGGCCAAGAACTGGCGCCTCATGGCCTTCGGTTGCCTCGCACTCTCGGCCGGCCTCTCCGGGGCCCTGGCGTGGCAGGCCCTGAACGGCTCGGTGGTCCCATGGGTCGTCCAGGTGGACAAGCTTGGGCAGGCTCAGGCGGTGGCGCCCGCCACCTCGGACTATCGCCCTTCCGATCCCCAGATCGCCTTCCACCTCGCCCGCTTCATCGAGGAGGTGCGCAGCATCTCCGCCGATCCCGTCATCGTGCGGCAGAACTGGCTCAGGGCCTATGCCTATACGACGCAGGTCGGTGCGGTCGCCCTCAACGACTATGCCCGCGCCAACGATCCCTTCGCCCGGGTCGGCAAGCAACAGGTCGCGGTGGAGGTCTCGAGCGTGATCCGGGCCTCGCCGGACTCCTTCCGCATTGCCTGGATCGAGCGTCGCTACCAGGACGGCAGCCTCGCCGACACCGCCCGCTGGAGCGCCATCCTCACCGTCGTGGTGCAGGCGCCGCGGGATGCCGAGCGCCTCCGGGCCAATCCACTCGGGATCTACGTCAACGCCATCAACTGGTCTAAGGAGCTCGCACAATGACGCCGGCCATCCGCACATCCGGGAGGCCGGCATTCCGGGGCCTCTCGTCTCAGGTTCTCCGTGGGTCCGGCTTGCCGGTTCTGCTGATTTGCACATCGGCATTGGCGGGTTGCGCCACCTTCGAGAAGCCGCCCGAGATCGAATATGACGATGCTCCGCCCGCCGTCTTCAAGGCAGAGCCGCCGAGGCCGGTGCGCATCGTCGAGCTGCCGAAGCCTTTGCCGCTGCCGGGCCAGCTGAAGCCGGTGGGAAAGGATGGCAAGGCAGAACCGGAAGCGACCGATCCTGCAGCTCGTGTGAACCAGGCCAATGCCGCCGCCCGGGTCCAGCCGGTGCGCAATGGCTTCATCAATTCCATGCAGATCTATCCCTTCGTGGAGGGCGCGCTCTACCAGGTCTATGCCGCGCCCGGCCAAGTCACCGACATCGCGCTGCAGCCCGGAGAGCAGTTGGTGGGCACGGGGCCCGTGGCTGCCGGCGACACGGTGCGCTGGATCATTGGCGACACCGAGAGCGGGGCGGGCGGAGCGAAGCAGGTCCACATCCTGGTGAAGCCCACGCGACCGGACCTCACCACCAATCTCGTCATCAACACCAATCTGCGCACCTATCACATGGAGCTGCGGTCCACCGAAAAGACCTACATGGCCTCGGTCTCCTGGCAGTACCCTCAGGACCAGCTCATCGCCCTGCGGCGCCAGAATGCCGAGGCCCAGGCGGTGCAACCCGTCGCCAACGGCATCGACCTCACGAAGGTCAATTTCCGCTACGAGGTGAGCGGCGATCGAGCACCGTGGCGGCCACTACGCGCCTTCGACGATGGCCAGCAGGTGTTCATCGAGTTTCCCCGGGGCATTGCTCAGGGCGAGATGCCCCCGCTGTTCGTGGTCGGTCCGCAAGGTGACACCTCCGAGCTCGTGAACTATCGCGTGCGCGGCACCTACATGATCGTGGATAGGCTGTTCGCCGCAGCCGAGCTGCGCTTCGGTGCCGACAAGGACCAGAAGCGCGTGCGCATCTCCCGCACCGACGGGAGACCTGTCCTATGAACGGCATCGAATCCGGGAAGGAGAAAGGGCCGGGACCGGTCGGCGATGACGGCGCCCGACCGCTGACGGGAGAAGCCGGGGCGGCCATGCGGTTGCGGCCGGAGCCGCCGCGGGTGACCCGCCTGTCCCGAAAGGTATTGGCCGGGCTGGGCCTGGTTGCTGGCCTCGGGATCGGTGGGGCGCTGATCTACGCCCTACAGGTGCGGAAAGACCACGGTCCGGGGGAAGAACTCTACGCCACCGACGTCAAGGCGACACCGGACGGGCTTGCCGGCCTGCCGAAGGACTACACCGGGATCCCAAAGCTGGGACCGCCGCTACCGGGAGACCTTGGCCGGCCGATCCTCAATGCGCATACGGGAACCCAGCCGCCGATGCCCACGATGGGCGGCATGCCCAATCCGGCCCTGAGTCCCGAGGAGCAGCGCCAGCAGCAGGAGAGTGAGGCCGCGCGGACCGGACGGCTGTTTGCCCAGACCAATACACGGCCGGCGAACCCCATCATGGCACAACAGGTGAATGCGGCCTCTGGGACCGCCGCGGCACCTCTCCCTGATCTCCCGTCCCTCGGCCTCGCCCCGCCGGCGGCGACCCCGACGGCCCAGGAGCGGCAGACGGCCTTCCTCAACCAGGCGGTCGACCGACGCACCGTGTCGCTCGACCGCGTCGCAGTTCCGGCCTCGGCCAATATCCTGCAGGCGGGCGCGGTCATCCCTGCAGCGCTGATCACCGGCATCCGTTCCGATCTGCCCGGCCAAATCACCGCCCAGGTGACCGAGAATGTCCATGACAGCCCGACCGGCCGGATCCTCCTGATTCCGCAGGGTACCCGCATCATCGGCCAGTACGACAGCGGCGTCGGCTTCGGGCAGCGCCGGGTCCTTCTCGTATGGACCCGCCTCATCTTTCCCAATGGTCGCTCCATCGTGCTGGAGCGACAGCCAGGCGCCGACGCCGAGGGCTATGCCGGCCTGGAAGATGGCGTCGACTATCACTGGGGTGAGCTATTCAAAGCCGCGGTGCTCTCCACCATTCTAAGCGTCGGGGCGAGCGCAGGCTCGTCCGGCAGCGACAGCGACCTTGCGAGCGCCCTGCGCGAGGGTGCCTCCGACAGCATCAGCCAGACCGGTCGGCAAATCGTCCAGCGCCAGCTCAACATCGCGCCGACGCTGAACATCCGACCGGGGTACCCGGTGCGGGTGATCGTCACGCGCGACCTCGTTCTTGAAACCTATGGAGGCTGAAATGCCGAAGCTGAAGCTGACCGAGATCCTCGACGACAAACCGGTGAAGGTGACGGTGGAACTGCCGGCGAAGCTGCATCGCGACCTTGTCGCTTATGGGCAGGTCCTGAGCGAGGAGAAGCGGAGCACGCTCTCTGATCCGGTTAGGCTCATCGTGCCGATGCTTGAGCGGTTCATCGCGACGGATCGGGCATTCGCCAAGGCCCAACGTTCGCGAGGGAGCTCCGCCTCTATGCCGTTTCCTGAGACATCTTCCGGGCAAGGCTGATCAGCACGCGCGCAGCCGGATTGTCGTTGCGCGCGGAAAAAATCATGAAGAATGGCAGTCTTTCCTCTGCGATTGGACGATAGACGACCCCTGGGATGGAGATCGTCGTCTCCGATTGAATAACGAGGGCGATGCCGCGCCGGGCCGCGACCAGCCCCAGGAGGCTGTAGCGGCCCACGCGCTGCACTTTTATGGTTGCGCGCATGTTAAGTTCTTCGAGACGCCCCACGATATAGTCCCGCACCTCCAAACCTAAGGCCCCTGGACGTACCAGGAAAACTTCGTCCGCCAGGTCGGACCAGGACAACTGCTCCTTTGGCGCGAGGGGATGGGAGACAGGCAAGGCAACGGACAGGCTTTCCGTCCACAAGTGAACGGCATCACAGTCGTGCACGTTCAGCCGACCGATTGTAAAGGCGACGTCGGTCTCAAGCTGTCTGACGGACATAGAATGCTCGCGCGCCGACGCATCCACGAAATCGACTTGCACGCCCGGATACCTGTCGTCATATGCATGGAACAATCGCGCAAGGAAGCCAGACGCGAGGGAGGAGAACAGGCCGACCGTGAGTTGCCCGCTGGCACTCCCGCCGATCGCCCGGACCTCTCGCGTTCCTTCTTCGATCTGCTCCATGGCATGATGTGCGCGGCGAAAGAACCGCTGCCCGGCCAAGGTGAGGCTTACACCCCCTGGGTGTCTCAAGAACAATGATGCGACGAGCTGATCTTCCAGATCCCGTATGCGGCGACTAACAGCAGATTCTTGGACGCCAGCAATGCCGGCGGCTTTTCGGAAGCTCCCCGCTATTGCCGAGTTATAAAAATAAATTATACCTTTAGTGCTTATGTATTTTATTGATTTTTTCAATTGAAACGTTCTCATTTTCTAATGAGTGATGCGATTATCATGTAAATTCAACTAATTTAAATGTTACTAATTTAATTATAACAAAATCACTTCAAGTTTGCTTCGGATTATGAATTTTGCCTCTTCAACGATCCTGTCGATGAGCTCTTTGACTGTGGGGGTGTCGTTGATCAGGCCAGCGACCATCCCGCAGCTCCAGGCGCCGGCATTCACGTCGCCTTCCTGCATGACACGGGGATATACACCAACGACTTCTTGATGAATATCCTCGAACATAATTGATGACCCAAGTGCTGCTTCCTTCCTTAGCAGTCTCTCGACGCCAATGTTTTTCAATACTCGTTCGGTATTACGGAGCGGGCGCATGACGAGCCGCAGCCGGCTCTCCCCCTTCGCGAATGCCAGCAATCCGAAGTAATTAGGGCTCGTACCGACCGATAAAAGGTGTCACCGGATGGATGATCGTGCGATCCTGGTAATGGGGGCTGGCGATGCTTTGGGGGGCGCGATAGCCCGCCGGTTTGGCCGCGAGGGGTATATCGCCTGCGTCGCGCGCCGGGACGGTCAAAAGCTGGCACCCCTCGTGGAAGCCATTCAGGCAGAAGGAGGGAAGGCTGTTCCGTTCAGCGTCGACGCCCGAAAAGAAGACGCAGTCATCGGACTCGTGAACACGATCGAGCGGGAGATAGCACCGCTCGAAGCCGTCGTCTTCAACATCGGGGCAAACGTCACCTTTCCTTTTCTCGAAACAACGGCGCGCGTCTACTCAAAGGTGTGGGAAATGGCGTGCTTCGCGGGCTTCTTGACGGGACGGGAGGCCGTGCGCGTGATGCTTCCGCGTGGACGCGGCACTGTTATCTTCACAGGAGCTTCCGCCAGCCTACGTGGGCGTCCGGGATACGCGGCTTTCAACGCCGCCAAACATGCCCTTCGGGCCACCGCACAGAGCATGGCCAAGGAGTTCGCACCTCAAGGACTGCATGTCGCCCACGTCATTATCGACGGGGCTATCGACACGGCCTGGATCAAGGAAAATTTCCCCCAACGCTATGCCCTCAGGGATCAAGGCGGCATTCTCGACCCGGCCCACATAGCCGAGAACTACTGGACGCTTCATCAGCAGCCGCGTGATGCCTGGACGCATGAATTGGATTTGCGCCCCTGGATGGAAACTTGGTGACGGAGCACCCATGGCCACCAGCTTTCACAACGTCGATTTCTATTTTGATTATGGAAGCCCGAATTCATATCTCGCCTATAGGCGGCTTCCTGCCATTGTTGAGCGTACGGGCGCCACCGTAGAATACATCCCAATAGCTCTCGGTGCCGTATTTCTAGCAACGCAGAATCATTCGCCGGCGGCGGTGAGCGCAAAGCGGAAAAATTCGTCGTTTGATTTGCGAAGATTTTCGAATAAATATGAAATTGAATTCAACGAAAATCCATTTTTTCCAATAAATAGTCTTCAGTTGATGCGTGGAGGGGTCGCCGCGTTGGAGGTCGGAGTTTTCGAGCGGTACTCAGAAGCAATATGGCGTGCGATGTGGGTGGGGATGAAAAATCTCGGAGATCCGCAGGTATTTCGAAGTGTTATTTCTGATGTAGATATAGACTGTGACGGTTTAATAGCGTTGGCTTCAGCATATACCGTCAAGGAAAAGTTGCGAACGCTAACCGACGCGGCCGTCCATCGGGGAGTATTTGGAGCTCCAACTTTTTTCGTAAAAGACGAAATGTTTTTTGGGCAAGATCGATTGGATTTTGTCGAGGATGCCCTGAGGGGGCGAACATACGTCAAATAGAAAACTTAATCTAAGGCCGGTGCAGGATCCGGGGGGCGCAAGCTGTCAGGCGGCGTGAATTTTGGAGATGTTTCCGATCATGTCCTTAGATGCGCGACTTGTTGTATTTGTGCACGGCTATCGCGATGATGCAGAGACATGGAGGTTTGTACGCGCGCGTCTCGAAGGGATGGGCCTGGCGACGCTTGCCATAAAACTCTGCCAGGCCGGTCTTGGGCAAGAATCAGCGCAGATTCTCGATCATTACGCGATGCAAGTACTTTCTGAGATCGGAAAGGTAGCTCCGACGAAGCGCTTCTTAATCGTCGGTCATAGCATGGGAGCGCAAGTGGCCGAGCTCGCGGCCTCACAGCTCCCACCGAAGCGCCTAGCCGGACTTGTGCTAGTCACCCCGGCGCCTCTGGCTGGATATGCATTGCCTGAGGCAGAATATGCACGCTTCGCAGCAAGTGCTAGACAGACAAATCCCGCAAACATCGAAGCTGCGTGGCGAGCCCTGTCGCCTAACGCCGGAGACGCGGGAATTGCCGAGTTGGTTCGCGCCACCCTGAATACCTCCGAAGCCTTTGCGTTAGAGCAGTTGAGGGCCTGGACCGGTGGGCATCCTGCCGGTCAAATGTCCTTTCCCTTAAACGTTCCCGTATTAATTATCGCGGCAGAGCAGGATTTTTTCTTCACAAAGCGTCTCATCAGAGACACTATACTTCCGCGCTTCCGCAACCCGGCCTTTGAGATAATAGACGAATCCGGACATTGGGCGCATGTGGAGAATCCACGCCTACTGGCTATGGCCATCTCCCGCTTCGCCTCCAGGCTATCAGTTGAGTTTTGATGAACCTCCAATAGTTCCTTGCGAAAGAATGTTGGGAGTTTGATCTCGATCTGACAATGGAGAATGTGGCATAGGTCTCCTCAGGGGCTACTAGCTTGTTGCGCGGGTTCCGGACCGCTCACCATCGCTGACAGAAGTGACCCATACGTTCCTTTGTGCTGTAGTGGCGCAGCTTGGCGCCCGTCGTTAGCCAAGTGGGCCTGCCTTATTTGGTAGATCGCAATGCTATCTGCGCTCGAAGCGCCAGCAGTCGCCCTCCAACACCTGGGCCATCTCACCGGCACGAACGAGATGACGCAGATGAGCCAGAGCCTCGCTCAGGCCAAAGCCGATCTGCGGTACGGGAAGGGGCCGAAACAGGACGCTCAACGTGTCCATCACGGTTCGCGGCTCGGTGCAGAACTCCATCAGCTTGTCGAGCCGTTCCCTGTGGTGGGCGCGCAAGGCGGCGATGCGCGGGTGGAGGCCCATGAAGGGATCGCCGTGCGAGGGCAGGACCAGCGTGTCCTCGGGCAAGGCCTCCGAACTTGGTCAATGAAGCCAGGAAGGCCGCAAGTGGGTCGGAGACGGGATCGGAAGCGTAGGAGCCGATATGGGGTGAGATGCGCCCCAGGATCTGGTCTGCCGAGATCAGCATGGAGCGCCCGGCGCTGTAGAGGCAGATCATTTCGGGCGCGTGGCCCTCTCCGATCATGACGCGCCATGTAGTGCCGTAGAGGGTGAAGGCGTCGCCCTCCTCAACGCGAAGGTAGTGATGCGGGAGCGGGCCGACCCACTTGGGATAGATGGTGCCGCGGACCGGCAGGAAATCCAGGAATTCTTGCGGCGCACCGCACCGCCGGACGTGGGCGAGCAGGTGCGCCATCTCTGCGGCGGGGTCCTCGAGCAGGAGGAGGCGCGCCTGCATGAACTCGAGGCGGGTCATGTGGAGATCGAGCCCCGTCTTCTCGTGAAGCCATCCCGCGAGCCCGATATGGTCGGGATGGAAATGGGTCACGAGGAGCCGCGCGATGGGCCGGCCTTCGAGGAGCGGGCTGGCCAGGACGTGCTCGAACAGTGCGCGCGTCGCAGGATCGTCGATGCCGGAATCGATCAGCGTCCAACCGTTGCCATCGCGGAGCAACCAGGCGTTGACCTCGCCAGGAGGAAAGGGAAGGGGGATCTGGATCCGCAGAACATCCGGAGAGACTAGGCTGAGGTGGCTTGAAACTTGGTCAACCCCGTTCATCATCACTGTCCCGCCTGCACATTGTAGGATCGCTTGGCCTCTCGCTCCGTCGGGCGCTGGGGGTGCCACAGATCCTGAACGAGCATTGCAGGCAAAGTAGCCGCCCTCTCCGGCCGCCAGCAATCCTACCTCTGCGCCTTCTACAGGCATTCGGCCAAAGCCGCCGATTGTTCGGAGCCCGTCTATCAATACGAGATCTGCTCGTGGGTTGGACGAGGAGCCGTACGAGTTCGAGGGCTGCGCTGCCGTCGGCATGCAATCCCACCAGCTCACCGGTGGGCAGCCCCATGTCGCCGGAGTTTATAGACAGCTAACTCAGAGCGGGTGGAGCTCCCTAAGGACATGAGGTCTGGAAGCCGTGCCGTCCAGCGCTCCGGGCTTGAAAAGCCATGATGCGGCAGCGGGAGTGCAAAAGTCCGCGGTGAGGAGAGGTGGAGTTTGAGAAGCATAGCCTGGCTTGGGGAAGGCGTTACCCCGCAGCCTGCTCCAGGATTTCCGGGAGGAGCCGATTCTGCGATTCATCTTGGAGACAATATGGAGACAAGAGCCGCCAACCCGGCCGCTGTCTCCATCAAAAATGACACGCCTTCTAAGGCATGTCATTGATTTTTCTTGAGAGAAACTGGAGCGGGCGAAGGGATTCGAACCCTCGACCCCAACCTTGGCAAGGTTGGTATCAACCGAGCGCCGGCTTTCCTTGCGTTGTACGGTGATGCAAAAGGCTTTTGATTACAACGAAAAATCACGTATGGAGTTTCCTGCGGTTGCCTTGATTTGCCCTTCGCGTGCCTAATGGGTGCCTAACGGTTCCCTTCGGTGCCTCACGATCGGCGGGCCGACACAGGGAATGACATGCCAACGGTCAAACTTACCAAGCGAGGGGTGGACGCCATAAAGCCGGTGGATCGCCCCACCTATTTCTACGATCAGGATTTGCCCGGCTTTTTCCTTCGGGTTCAGCCCACCGGTACGCGGGTTTGGGGTGTCGAATATCGCGCTGGAACCGGTCGGGCGGCGCCCACCCGGCGCGTCAGCATCGCTCCCTTCGCCACGCTGACGCCAGACGAGGCTCGCGCCGCCGCCCGAAAGCTTCTTGCCAGTGTTGCGCACGGCGATGACCCTGCAACACAGAAGGCTGCCAAGGGCAGGGAGATAACGGTAGCAGGCCTGATCGACCTCTATGCCGATGAAGGATGCTTCGTCCAGCGCGGCATCCGCCAGGGTGAACCTATGAAGGCCCGCACGAAGGAATACACGTTGGCTCGCCTCCGCCACCACGTGGTTCCGCTGCTGGGTAAAAAGCGTGTCTCAGAGGTCGGTGCTGGCGATATCGAGCGGTTCGTGCGCGACGTAGGTGGCGGCAAGACCGCCAAGGACGAGAAGGCAGGTCCCCGTATTCGCATCATAGTGCGCGGCGGGGATGGGGCCGCGCGCAAGGTGGTTCGCGATCTTTCGGCCGTGTTCTCCTTTGCGGTGCGCAGGGGGATCGTACCGGCCAACCCCTGCGACGCCGCCGCCGTGCGAAAGACTGACAATCGGCGTGAGCGGTATCTGACCCTCGACGAGGTGGCGCGGCTGGGCAAGGCCTTCGACGATTTGGAGGGCGAGGGGGTCAATCCAAAGGCGCTCGCCATCGCCCGGCTGTGGGCTCTGACAGGCTGTCGTCGCGATGAGATCGCTGCGCTCAAGTGGTCCGAGGTCGACCTAGATCGGGGCTTGCTCGTTCTGGAAGACAGCAAGACGGGCAAGAGCGTGAGGCCTCTCGGCGTATCCGCGCGAGTGCTTCTAGAAGCTCTGCCGCGCGATCCGGATTCACCTTTCGTGTTTCCTGCCGAGCATGGCGATGGTCACTACCAGGGCACAAAGCGGGTTTGGCCCAAGGTGGTGGAGAAGGCCAAGCTGCCGGATGTGACCCCACACACGCTGCGCCACACCATGGGCAGCACCGCCGTCTCTTCGGGTGAGGCCTTAATGCTGACGGGCGCGATCCTTGGGCATGCCAATGCACGGTCCACGTCGCTCTACGCTCACGTGCAGAACGATCCGTCAAAGCAAGCTGCGGACCGCGTGTCTGGCATGATAGCGGATGCTCTTGGCGGAAAATCAAAATCGAAGGCCGAACCAAGTTCGGACGGGTCGGGGGAGAATGCGGCGTGAGCGACGAAAATGGCATGCCTTGGGAGGCAGAGGTTCTCGATGCTGGTCCAGTCGAAATTGAAAATGATACTAAGGTAATTGATATAGTCGGACCTCTAATGGAGAAGCTAGAGGCTGTGATGTCCGCCTATGACTGCGAGCCGACGCCAGATGGATGGAGGAAGCTGGCACTCCACCTTGTTCTCGATATGCAGAAGGGGCGCCGGATGGTGGCGAAGACCGCCTATTCTCGTCGCGAGCCAGGGCAGCCAGGGCGACCTCCAGCTGATCCTTCTTGGGTGTGGCTGATAGAGGGAGAAATTACTAAGGCTCAGCGCCGTGGAAATCCTATAACTGCAAAGCAGGCGGCCCAAGAGGTGATTAGGTCTCGTAAAGATGCGCCTTCATTGCGGCGTCTGCTTAATATGCACGCCGAGCGTAACGATATTAAATATACATTCCCCAGCCCCGATCCCTTCCTCATGCTCCGAGCTGAAGAAGCGATTGAGCTTGCAGCCGCTCACCTCGAATCCCAATCCCGCAAATGAGGCCGCTTTTCACGTGATCGATTAGGCTGTTTCCTCCGTGCATAAGGAATAGCGCGGAGGTGGATATGCTTTCCCCCGGTAAGACCCGTCTCGATACGGATGCGGCCGCAGCCTATGCGGGTGTGTCTAAGTCGAGTATGAATAAATGGCGTGTAACGGGCGGTGGCCCGAAGTACATCAAGCTCGGGCGGCGCGTTGTTTACGACGTGATCGATTTGGACGAGTGGCTCGGTGCTCATCGCCGTCGCTCTACCAGCGATATGAGTGGCGCTCATGTCGCGTGACCCCGCCTCTCCCGTCGCTTCCTTCGAACATGCCTCCCGCCCTGCCGCCATTGATTGGTTGACCTTCGCCCGCAGCGCTCGCGCGTTTGAGCACTTCGCGGACCCTGCCGGCGCGGCCATCCTCCTCGTTCATGCTCCCGGTCCGGTTCAGCAGCGAAAGGCGTCCGCATCGGACGTTGACGCCATTGCGCACCTCTTTGGCGTTCCGCCTGCCGTTCTCATGGCGGTTGCGGACGTCGAGCAGGACCGCCGCCTTTGCCGGATAGAAGCCAATGCGGGCCGGCTTCGAAGGGCGCTCGATGCCGGCGCTGACCTCTCCGACATTTTCTACCCGGCCGTCATGGCCCGCATCTCTCAAATCGAAGCCGCACTCGGCGGAATAGGAGCCTGACAATGGCAAGCCTCGGCATTGGTTCGTTCATGCGCGGCCTTCAGGGCGGCATGGAATTTCGGGCTGGCGTCGAAGAGCGCGATCGCCGGCACGCCCTTGAAGACGAGGACCGTTCCCTCGCTAAGGAAGACCGAGCGCGACGCATCCAGCTTCAGGATGAGGATCGCTCCTTCGTCCGAGAGGATCGCGCTCTCGCCAAGGAGGATCGACAGCGGCGCATCGCGGCCGAGGGTCAGAACCAGGCGTTCACCAACGAGCAGCGCGACCGTCAGCGGCAGGACTGGCAGCGGGACGATGCCGTCAAGGGCGCCTACTCGCAGGCGGCGGATCAGGCGAACGCCGCACGCAACGCGGACGCGGAAGCTGCGATCCAGCCGATCGAGGCGCAGGGGCCGACGCCGGACGGCAAGGGCCTGCCCGCATTCAAGGTCGGCGACGCCACCTTTACGGATAAGGGGCAGGCCCGCGCGGCTGCGGAGAAGGACGTGAAGCCCTTCATGGACTATTACACGGCCAAGAGCGCCCCGCTCGTAACCGAAGCCTACATGCGCGCCGGGCAGCCCGAGAAGGCCCAAGCCTACAACAACTGGCTGAAGACCGAGGGCGTGCAGAAAGGCATGGAGAGCTGGGCGAAGGCGCTTCAGGCTGCCTCCCGCGACGATCCTGACGGTTTCGCAAAGCACATCACCGCCGCCTACAATCAGCAGGGCTATTTCGAGGACGGGCGCACCACGACCGCGAAGCTCCGCAAGGACAAGGACGGGAACACGGTGGGCATGGACCTCGAATTCGAGGACAAGGCCACGGGGAAGAAGTGGACCCGCTCAATCGACGGCCGCGAGGACATCTACCGGATGGGCATCGAGCTGATGGCGCCGGAGCAGGTGTTCAAGTTCGGGATGCAGCAGGTGGAGGCGGCCGACAAGGCGCGCGGCGAGATCGCGAAGGACAAGCGCACCGAGGCGCGCGAGACCGGCAAGATGATGCTGGAAGCTGCCCTGAAGCAGGCCGCCCTGGAGGGGCCGCAGGGCATGGTCGAGTTTCGCAAGCGGCTGGACAGCACCATGAAGTCGCTTTTGGCTAACGACTTCACCTATGCCCGGCTCACGGACGACGAGAAGGTCGCGAAGGCGGTTGAGGTGCTGCGGGCGCAGGATCGTGGGGTCGCGGCTGCAGGGTATGGTGGCGGTGGTGGCAGCAGTCCCGTTCCGCCGACGGTGGGAAGCGCAGCACGCAACATCCCGATCTGGCGGCCGACCCCTGAAGATCAGGCCGCCCCATCGGGGTCCCAGCCCAAGGAACAACCTGCTTCATCCACCTCGGTGCCGAAGCCGCCGCCCGCATCGGCCGATGATGAAGCGAGGCTTCCGGTTGGGGCAAGACCAGCGAGTGCTCCTCCCGCGCGGGAGCCGGCCGTCAGCCTCGGCAACATGTACATCGGCTATGGCCGCAGGGCGCTTGGCAGCGTCGCCCAGGCCGGTGCCCGCGGTATCCGCGCCGTGGAGGATCTCCGGGGGCGGGACCTGCCGGCTGACGAGGCCATGGAGCGCTTTGCTGATGAAGCCATCCGCTCCGGCAATGAGATGCTGGAGCAGGAACGCAGGAACGCGGAGGAGGTGCGCAAGGCCAACAGCGCCCGCATCAAGCTGCACACCGACATGATGGAGCGCCGCGATCGCCTCAGGCGGGAAGCTCAGGAGAGAAAGAACCGCGAGCGCGATGAGGCCATCCGTGGCGTTCGCGAGAAGCAGCAGGAGGCCGAACGCCGCTACCGCGAAAGCCGTGGCCTCCCGGCTTACTCCAACTGACGCTGAAGGGAGAGACACCATGGATGATGGTGGAGACATGCCGCTCCCCAGCCCGAAGATCGGGCAGGCGGCGAACAAGATCGCTTCCCTCGGTTCGAGCTACCTCGACTTCGCGAAGCAGTTCTATGCGGATGCCAAGGATCGGCAGGCGAGCCTCGATAGTGTGACGGGGAAGGTCGTCGGTTCCCAGCTCGGAGCGCAGGACACGCTGAACGGATGGGCGGCAGCCGATCGCGATCGGCTGGAGAAGGTCTTCCAGCCGCTTCAGGACCAGTACATCGCAGACGCGCAGGCGTGGGATAGCCCGGAGCGGCAGGCCGCCGCCGCCGCTGAAGCGCGGGGCGATGTCGTCAAGGCTGCGTCGAGCCAGGACGCTGCACGCCAGCGCCAGCAGGCGTCGATGGGCGTCAACCCGAACTCGGGCCGATGGGCAGGCGCCGATCGGGCGGCCGACAATGCGACGGCACTTGGTGCTGCGGGCGCGGAGAACAAGGCCCGCAGCGATCTTCGTCTTCAGGGCATGGGACTCCGGGCGAGCGCCATCGGCATGGGGAATGGGCTGGCCAGTCAGGCGACCGGCGCGCTCGCCACAGGCGCTCAGATCGGCAATTCGGCCACCGGAAACGTCGCGGCGGCCAATACCGCCAACATCAACACGGCCGGTATCATGCAGTCCGGTACCCAGACGGCCATCGATGGCTACAGCAAGCAGGCCGGGGTGCTGACGAACCTGTACAATGGCCAGCTCTCCGCCTGGAACGCCCAGAACAATGCCGCGTCGCAGTCCAACAGCGATCTGATGGGCGCGATCGGCACGGGCGCCGGCCTTATCTTCTCCGACGAGGACGCCAAGGAGAATAAAGAGCCCGCGACTGGTTCGCTCAAGGCGGTGCGCTCGATGCCTGTGCAGGAGTGGGACTACAAGCCCGGCATGGGCGATGGCGGGCGCCACATTGGCACCTATGCCCAGGACTTCAAGGCTGCCACCGGCAAGGGCGATGGGCATTCCATCCCGGTGATCGACGCAATCGGCGTGACCATGGGGGCGGTCAAGGAACTGGATGCCAAGGTGGAGAAGCTGGCCAAGGTCATGCCGGCGTATGACCGCAAGGGCGGGGCCGTGGGGCGCGGTGGTCGAGGTATCCGTCAGGGTGCGTCATAGGCCGCGATGCCGGACCTCCCTGGTCCACGGGCGATGACCGCAAGCCGATTGAAGATCAGCACGGGCGCTCACTCCCCCTTGATAGCGGAGGTCCGACGAGTCCTTTATCGGCGAGCAGATGGTTGGCGCAACGTTCTCGTCGTAATCACTGTCTCACCGAGCCTGTCTGACGGCCGAGGAGCGCCTTGCTCCAATCTCGGCTAGGCTTTATCGTTTCTCCAGCCCTTCCGTAGGCTGGATCGATGCGTCGGCACTCGATGTCGGTGTAGTCCCCAGGTATCCCGGAGGGGTTTGGCGCCGGCCTTGGCCCGTAACGTGGTGTGACCGGTTCAGCTCGTCCGAACCCTCCCCAAGTGACCAGCCAGGGTCGGCGCCTTTAAAACTCTGTAGAAATATCTGGATCGAGGCTGTTTAGCCTTCTCGCCGATAGCCATCGGCCGGCATGCTCCAGGAGGAGAAGTTCGCAGCGGTTATCACGAATGGCTTGTATGGGCCGTAGGCAGACAGGCTATGCACGCGAGACGCGCGCTGCGCCTCGCCGGAGCGGGTAAGGAATGAGCCAAGCGCTGTAGATCAATGAGACCCGACGCAGCCGGGGCGGACGTCTGGATCCCGTTACGGGACCGTCCTAGTCGGATTAGGTGACCATCGATCCGCGTCGCCTCGATGTCTGCCGATACCCACGTTCGGTCCTTCGCGGCAGCCGTGGTCGCCGTGGCGCCTGCGTGGACGAGCGAAACCGACTGTCGATCTCGTCCAGCATCTGCCGCGCCTGAAACGCGTTCATCGTGATCAGCTGCTCGACCAGCGTTGTGCCGATCTCACGGGTGTCAGGCCCCAACCGATGAAGTGTGATGGCCAAGTCGAGGAGTTCCGACGTCGCCAACGCTGTAGCCGTCCGGACATCGGCCAGCTCGGCTCGCCATTTGTCGGCTAAGCGCTGAGCCAGCGTTCCAACTAGCACGGCGTGATGCGGAAGCAAGCTCGAGAGTCGTTCGACAACAAAGGTCGCGTCAAGCTGCGGCGCCTGCTCTAGCCGATCGGCCACCGCCTGAAGAAGCGTGATGGTACCTTGGTCCGGCATGAGTTCGTCGACGATCCGGAAAATGTCGAAGGTCGCACGCCAGACTCGATCCTCGCCAGCATCAAGCAGCCGAACGAGTAACGCGGAGGCCGCGGCGCGTCGCTCGCCAGAGGCAAATAGCTGCGCCGCCGAAAGCGCAGCGCCGACACGTGCGTCCACAGCACCAGCGTCGTCGAGGATCGTATCAAGCCGGGGGGGGGCCCAGCTGACTTCGGGGTTGAGGAGCGCGGCGAGCGCGACTATTTCGCCATAGGCTTGCCGGGCCTGTCGGGAGCGTGCTTCACGCCAGTCGGCGATATGGCGCTCGACCAAGTCTGGATGCTGCGCCTGAACATGCGCGAGAAACTGCGCCATAGACCTGCTGCCGATAAGGCCCGGCACCTTCGCAACCAGCGCTTCGAGAAAGGCTTCAAAGCGGCCCCCGTCGGCACGATGCAGATAGGGTAGGAATCGGGCGAGCCAACTCCATTCCTTCAGGCTTTGGTTGCGCTCGAGATAATCGACAAGCACTGCCAGCGCCGCATCGGGCCCGTCTCGGCGCAGACGCATCTGCACCAAGGCCTCCACAACCGGATAATTGCCGCCCGGCACGATGTCGAAACCGCCATATCCCCACAGCAGGCTTTCCCCATCGTCGGGCTCGGATCCTACGCTACTGGCACCCGCGTTGCTCGGTGCGATCTCGTCGGTGCCGAACACTTTCGCCTCGGTTCCGTCATCGGCATCGCTGCTGTCCGCCTCCGCGTTGGGCGAGCTCGACGCCAGCCAGGATTCAAGCAGCGCGAAAAGCGTATCGTCGATCGCCGCGCCGCGCCGGTCGAGAAGTTCGAGCGCCCGCGCTGCGGAATGGCGGAATTCGGAGCTGTCGAAACCGCGATCGACGACATCGCGCAGGATGTCGATCACCAGCCCCGGTTTGGCGTCCTCCGAAAGCGAGTCGAGCGCATAGGCAGCGGCGCGCGTGCCATTATCCTTGTCCAGCGCGGCGAGGATGCGGACGCTTCGGTCGGGATTGGCTTTGGCGAAGGTAGAGAAGGACCGCGCGAGCTGGATGTTGCCGCCGGCCATCCATCTGCGAGGATGATCCCAGCCACTCGCGTCGGGCAGTTCTTCGAAGGCGTGGATGATATTGGCATCGCTCGCCTTCGCCATCGCGTCGGCGTCCATGACCGAGTCGATCCATTGCGGTTCGGTGAAGGTCACACCCGAACGGCGGCTGCCGTAGCGCCGCTCGTCCTCTGCGACCTGCCGCCGCGCCATCGCCGACAGGCGGTGGGACGGAAGCGCGCGAAGAAGGTCGAGCTGAGTGCGCCTGATCGAATGGCGCCACGACATTCGGCTCTTGGGATTGTCCATCTCGGGTGGCGGGGGCGGGAAATAGGAGCGCACCGCCGTTTCGAACCGAGCGGTCTGCGCCTCACTCCAGTGCGCGGAAGCGGCGGTGATCAGCGCCTTGGTGGTGCTGTGGAGATCGCGGATCGAGCCGAGATAGTAGCGGCGCTCGTCACCGAGAATGAACTCCAGCCCGAGGCCGGCGAACTGCTCGGGCTGATGCGCGATCCCGTGCGCAATGAGTCGCTGCACCGGCGCAAGCGGCACCGCTTCATTGTCCGCCTTCCATTTCATGAAGACATTTGGATCGCTTTCGGCAAGCTGCTCGACGGCGATCCCAAGCGCCCCGAGCAAGGCGTGCTCGGGAAGGTCGATATGGATTTCATCATCGAAGCGAAAATCTGCGTCGTAGGGCAGCGCGTAACCAACGCGCATATCGTGTGGCTCGGCAAACCGCGCCAGCGCGTCGAACACATCGCGATACCACGGCCAGAGAACGTCGAGAAACATCTCAGGCGCCTGATCGGCGAGCGCGGCCAGACTGTCCCATTCTTCGCGACGCTCGATCAATTGCTTGACCGGTTCTCGTGGATCCTCGCGCATCCGCCAGGCCAGCTCCTCATCGAGACTGGCGAAGGCGGGGCGTGGCTTCGCAGCGCGGGCGGCGGCGATCACCACTGCGCCTGCGAGTTCGCGGCGCAGCCGTGCGAGCACGATCTTGAGCGCGACGTCCGGCTGCGCGACACCTACCGTGGCGGCGAGATTGTTAATCATAATCGGCGCGATGTCCGCACGGCCAATCACCTTGGTAGCGACGGCGAGCATGTCATCGGTCCAGTGCGTGACCGCCTGGAAGAGCCACCACAGTCGGGTGTCGTGACGCGGGTCGGGCAACCAGCGCTCTCGGGCGAGCGCGAGCACACCGTCGGGATCGAACGCCATCGCCCGCGACAAGATGTCGATCTGGTAATTGGCGGCCTCGTCGGACCCAACCATCGCTTCGGCTATGTAGCTCTTCTTGAAGCGCTCGAACCAGCCGAGGCTGCCGCTGAGCGCGTGAAAGCCGCGCAAACTAAGTTCCTCGTCGTTGAGGATGCTGGCCATCAATATGGCTTCGCGATCGGTCGGCTGTTGCTGAGCACCGAGGAAATCGACTAGCAGGACGCGAAGGTGCGGCCGAAGGTTGGCGGTGCGCCAGATCGTCTGGATTTCGTCGTGATACACGCTGATATCGACGGCCCGAAGGTAGTTAAGTCCAGCCCAAAGCTTGGGGCGGATGAATAGCGAGCTTTGCCGGCCCAGCACGAAACTCGACAATCGTCCGGGTTCCCGCGCGAAGCTGCGAGCCAGCGCGAACTCGAACAGGGTCTGGTGCGAGAAACCCACCGAGCCATCGACAACCGCGAGCACGCCGGCGCCTTCGAGCGCGCGCAACTGCGGTAGGCGATCGGCAAAGCGGGCGGTGGGCAGCCACAGGCTTTCGCGATCTGCCATTTGGTCGGCGAGATCCGCGGCGAGTTGCTCCTGAGTTGCGGCAGCCTCGCCGACAAGGACGCGTTCGGACCAGAGCTGTTCGAGCATCGCCTGATAGCTGGTGAACGGCTCCGACTGGAACCGCCCCGAAAGCTGGAGGTAGATGGCGAGCGCCTGCGGGCGGCGCAGCACGTCCTGAGCATCGCTCGGCCAGCCGCCCGCATCGACGCCGTGGGCTTGGAGCAATGCAACGACATTGCTCCAAGCCGGAAGCTGGAGGGTGATGCTCTCGGCGGCGACGGACTTGAGCCGCACATCATGCTGAAACTCGAAGGTCCGCGACGAGAGTATGATATGAATGTTGTCGCGCCCACCGAGCTTGCGGATCAAGTTGAGGAGGATGCTGAGCCGCCCGGTCCGCACGTCGAGATGCTGGGCGAGCGCGTCGAGTTGGTCGACGAGCAGAAGCACCGGACCGTAGGCGGCGAGCCTGACGATTAGCTCGCTCGGCAGGGCGTGGAAGCCGAGCCGAGCCTGCAGGTCGTCCTCATTTGCGATATCAGCGTCGAGAAGATCGGCCTTGATCGCGAGCACCGGCCAGCCACGCTCTGTATAGAGGTTGCCGAGGGTCGCGAGCAATGCCGACTTGCCGGCGCCGGGTTCTCCGAGCAGCGCCGTAGTGGAAGCGTCGGTTTCGTCGATGCGCGCGCACACCTGAGCCATCTCCGGGCGTATGATCGTCTCGCCCCCAGGCAAGGCGGCGGGCCATGACAACAGTTCGGTCGACGCCGTCGCGAAAGCGGACCGGATGTCGGCAAGCTTCTCATAGTCTCCATACGCCAGCATGCCGATGAGGTCGGCACCCTCGCGCTCAGCTAGGCGCTTACGAAGTGTCTCGACACCCATTCGTGCCAGCGCCGCGTCGGGGTCCGCCACGAACATACGGAGCGAACCCGCCTCGGCCCGGACGATTTCGATCCGCTCATTGGCGGCGATCGCGCGCAACGATTCTTGAAGGCGCGCGATGCGCGCGTCGTCTTCGGGGCCGAAATCGACCGCCAGATTGAGGACGATGGAGATGCGGTTCTGCGTGGCTTCGCTGGGAGCGGGCTCGGGCCACGACGGAGGCTCGCGCGCTGGCCCGGCGATCCCAGGCTCCGCGAGCGGGGCAAGTAGCGGATCTGCTACCGGCTTGTCCTCGCGTCGCTCGGGTGCCTGGTAAAGCAGCCCGAAATGACTGAGCATCTCGAACGCGAACGCGGCCGCGTGGCAAGCAGCGATCGGCTGCAGGAGCTTGTCTTTTCCGGCCGATTTCTTCTGGCGCATGTCGGAGACGCCGCGGATCACGATGCTCGGCGTCTGCTCGGCCGACGCCGCGTAGACCGCACCATAGCCTTCCATCTCGACGACGTGCGTGTCGCTATAGGCTTTGGCAAGCAACGCCTCGAGTTCGCTCTTGGGGCTATCCAGCACGGCCTCTATTGATGCGATCGGAGCAACAAGTCCGGTCGGGGGATAGTCGACCGGATATGCATCGAACGAGGGCAGCGAGCCGTTGCGGGGGGGAATGATCCGGCTCGGCCATGCCTCGTCGGAGCGGACCTTGCGGGCTATGCCAACGAGCCGGGCGTCGAGCGGAAACATGTTCGGCCGATAGGTGACGCCGGCAGAAGTGGCCTTACCGCCGTAGGGCCAATAAATCTTGTCCGAAGCGACAACAGTTCCAAGCGGCGCATCCGCTTTTCGAGAGCCGCCGATACCCACCAGGATTTGCAGCTCAAATTTTCCGAACACGACGTGGGCATCGCTGGCAACATCATGTGCGGGGTGCGTACCGGCCCCGGTCTCGGCGACAACGATTAGCCATTCCTGACCACGGTCGCTGAACGAACCGCACTCGTAGATCGTGCCGTGGTTGCCGAGCACCGATCCCATGTCGGTGAGATGCGCGCGCACGGCCTTCATTTCGAGGAGCAGCGCGGTCACGATGAAGGCGCGGCGCATCCCCCGTTTCCGCGCTTCCTCCAGAATGTCGTCCGCAGTGCGATAGTTCATGGCAGCATCGTTCTCCGAATCGGAGCGTGGCCGATCGGTGATTGTTGTGTGCCGGAGGGATAGCACGATCGAGGATCGCTCACAGCAGGGACAAGGGCATTGCGCGGCTGCGCGGGCATGTGGACTAGGAATTCGTGGCCCCGTGGGACTGGCGGAAGGGCGCACGGTGAAGGACCAGCCGTGGACATCGCCCGACGCGCGGCGCTGGAAGCGATGGGCCGGAAACGTGATCCTGGTGCTTTGCGTGGTTGGGGCGTGGATCCTCTATCTGCTCGACCCGATCGTCCGGCTGTGGCGCTGGTGGTTCGGCGTCTGACGTTTAGGCACCGTCGTACGTCGTCTCGGCCGGTGATAGCCTTCGTCACCACCTGTGGGAGGGAATCATGAAGACGCTCGCAATCGCGTTCGCCCTGCTGTCGCTTTCGGCTGCCGCCGCCTCGGCTGACACCTGCGTCGCGAATGCCGACGCGAAGAAGCTCGCCGGCGCCGCCCGCACCAGCTTCCTCACCAAGTGCCAGAAGGACGCGACGGCGGCCTGCAACACCCAGGCGGCCGACAAGAAGCTCCATGGCGCCGCCCAGACCAGCTTCACCAGCAAGTGCGTCAAGGATGCTGTGGGGCAATAGACTTGGAGCCCCAACCTCGCACCGGGGGTGTGGCGCCACAGCCACGCTGCTGCCTCAGGTTGTTAACTTTGCGTTAACTCGTCTCGACAGCCGGCTGCATATCCCTGACGATGCCCCCAAAGGTTGGGGGTGGGAACATCATGCTGAGGCGGGCAATTCGCGTAGGCGCAGCGTCGACGGCTGCGCTTTTCATGGCTGGCTGTGTCACGACCGAAGTGGCCCGGTTCCAGCCGAAGGCCCAACAGGAAGCCATCGTGCGCGATGGGCAGCCGGCCTTGGTGTCCAAGAAGACGAAGACGGTAGCCCTCGTTCGACCGGCTTCCCGCGGCCTCCGGCCAGGGGCCCGGCCCGTCTACGTGGTGGGCGTGTTCAACGCTACCGGCGCAGCGATCACTTTGAGGGCAGAAGACATCACGGTTGAGCAGCTGATCGATGGTCAGCCGGTGAAGCCGCTCAAGGTCTACAGCTACGAAGAGCCGGTGCGCGAGGAGCAGACACGTCAGGTGATAACCGCCGTGCTCGTTGGTGTCGCCGCGGGTGCCAACGCCGCGGCTGCGGCCAACGCCGGCTATTACAACAGCACGTCACGGGTCTACTCGCCCTATGGATCGGCGACGGTCGTGACCTCTGGCTATAGCCCCACGGCGAACGTCATCGCCCAAGCGAATGCCTCCTACCAGAATGCCCAGATGATCAATTCTGCGGTGGAGCGCGGACAACAGAACATGGCCGCTCTGGAGCGGGATGTGATCAAGGACAACACGATGATGCCCGGCGAGTGGTACGGCGGGCAGGTGGTTTTCGACCCGCCGCAGACGTCGACGGGAGATCAGAAGGCCTATCGGATCACGATCAATGTGGGTGGCGAGCGTCATGAGGTCGACGTGGCGCAAGAGGCGCCGACCCGCGCCTGACGGCCGTTTGCCCGCATCTCCATCCCGCGAGGCCGCGCCGGCGCAGTCCGCCAGCGCCACCGGGTTAGGGCGCGGCTGAAATGGGGCGCCAGCGCCAGAAGCGGCCCTTGCCAAGAGCGGGTATGAACGTCCTGAATGGAGCCGAATGAGGACTGGCAGCTTCGGGAGTAATACTAGCGAAAAGCAGTCAAGCTGACGGATCCAATCTACGCCCTACCTGTCAGCGATCGACCAGCGACCGCTAGTAACTACATTTATGACCTCATCTCGTGCTGCTATGAAGGTCCCCTGCGCAGGCTTGGCGGAGCAAGCTTATGACACAAGCTGGCGGCCCGGCCGCCATCAACGGCTTCCTCTATCAGATCCTCCATCACCTGGGGTGGATCGCGGAAGTTTCGCTGTCCGGCACTCTGGATGGGTCGCTGGTCACAGACGCACGCCTGGTCCTGGAGCCCCGCCAAGGGGGCGACGCACGCGCTGAGGCGGGGGGGGTCTATCTTGTCGAGCAATACAAGACCCGCGAAGACGGAACGTGGTCCGTCACCGACATCGTCTCGGTTCTCGGTGATCTGCGAAAGGCGGTGCCCCACCCGCATCCAGCTTTGGCCCGCTACCGGTTCGTCACCGATGGACGCCCCGGCCGCCTGGAGCCCCTCGACACTTTCCTCGCCGATGTGAAGTCGGCAGCCACACCGGACGATCTGGACCGGATGGAGAAAAGAAAGTTCAGCGCGGAGCTGGTCCTTACGCATGGCGAGTTCTTCGACCACGTCGTGGCGGCCAGCCGCGCGGCCGGCGAGGTTGCGGCGCCCGACGAACGCTTGACGGTCTTTCATCTACTGCGGCAGCTGGAGCTGGGATTTGGCTCGCGCGGCGACGCGCAAGCCGCTGCGGTAGAAAAACTGTTGCGCCGCTATGCACCCAACCTCGGGGACGAGCGTGGCATTCGCGAACGGCTTGTCGGTGTCCTTGTGGAGAAATTGAGCAAAGGTGAAACGCAGCTCGATCAAGAAAAGATCGTCGCCATGTTCTACGAGGTCGGTCTCAATCCCGAGCGGCTGTTTCGTCTTGCGCAACTGGCTGAAACCATGGGCGAGAGGACGCGCCGTCGTCTCGCCCGGGTGGGGTATCGCGCCGGGCGCGACGTGCGAAGCCCGCCGGACTGGCCCGGCAATAAGCCGGTTCTGCTGATCGCGGGCCCAAGCGGCACAGGTAAGACATGGCAGTTGGGCCGGCTTTTGGAGACCTTAGCGCAATCCCGGGAACTCGCCACCCTTGTGCCGTCTGCCAACACGTCAGAAACGGTGCTGCAGGACGCAGCCCGCGATATCTGGCAGACTGGTCTCGGCGAAACGTCCGAGAAGTCTCTCGTCGCCGTCGCGCACTTCCTGCGCGAATTGGTTCTGCACGCGAATGCCCGGCGGATCACCGTCGCCGCGGACGATGTTCAGGACATCGACGTTGCCCGCTCCCTCGTTCGACAGGACTGGACCGAATGGGGCATGCGTCTTGTCATGACCGTGCCGCACGACCTGGCGCGCGCGCTGCAGGCAGCTGACAGCGATCGTATTCACCTGCATCCTGTCGGCAATTTCTCGACCGATGAGCTTGATCGTCTCTTGCGGCAGAATGGCCGGAGCTGGGCGGAACTCCCGCCCGATCTGAAGACGCTCCTGCGCGCTCCGATTCTGGCTGGTCTTTTTCTCGATCTTCCATATGGCTCCGTACAGCGCGCGCCTCGAAGCGAGTACGAGATTTTCGATGCCTTCTGGGCCCGCATTGCCCTGAAGGGACGCCCCGGTGACCAAGGCATTGTACTCGCGCTGGCCGCTTCATATGTGGATGGGCAGCCCTATCCGCTGCCGCGGCAAAGATGGGGCGAGATCGGTCTGACCGACGACATCCGCGCACGGCTGGACGCCGCGGGGTGGCTGCGCGCCACCGAACGAGGGGAGATCGCCTTCGCGCATGACCGCCTGCTGAACTGGGCGGTGGCAAAATTCCTTGTCCTTCAGCATCAGCGCGGCGACCTGAAAGTACAAGGTCTTGGCGATATCCTGGGAAACGACCATGGCGGTGAAGGCCAGGCGGTGTGGCGGCGCCTCGGCTATGTGCCGATGGACGCGGTCTGGCTGCTCGGGGAAGTCGAGCAAAATACCGAACCACTAGGCGCTATTGTCGCCCGGATGGAAGATTGCCGGGAGTTCGGAAGTTACGGTGAGTACCTCTACACGGATCTCCTTCCCACACTGGGGCAGCGGGCAGTGCCGATCCTGCTCGCGCGACTGAACACGGTCATTTCTGGCGGAAACGGTGATTACCGCGTCAGGCTGATTGGTCGGGCCTTTGCCGGTCTCGCGCGGCAGGATCATGTCGAGCTGACGCAGCTTGTCGCTGAATTGCTGCGGTCCACCACTCGGGATCGCCAGAGCGTAGCGATAGCAGTGCTGACGGTCTCCCCCGATGCCGTCTTTCTCGACCGTCTCTGGGAGATCCACCGGGGCCGCGTCGATGCGCTGGAAGACAAGGCGAAGGGCGAGCAGCACGAGGACCACAGGGCGAGCTTCGCCGCCCTGCGCGCGGGGGTAGCCCAGAATCCGCAATGGCTGCGACAGCAAATCCTTTCGGCCGATCCACAGACGGAGCCCGTATCAGAACTCGGGTATTTGCTGAACGGCCTTGAGCACGCTGAAGCGCCGGCCATCTGGAGGGAGACACGCGATGTCCTGATGGCAAAGGTCCCCGCTAGCAAGCCACGCAGCATGCTGTACTGCATGGCCCGTTTTGGCGACCGGGAAAAGATGGAGTTCGTCACGCGGCACCTCTCACAGCCTCAGGATTTTGCCAGCGGCGCTGCGCTCTATGCGCTATCCGTCCTTGATCCGCGTGCTGCGATCGACCGGCTCATGGAGGTCGGTGACGCGGAACGCGACCTCACGCGAAACCAGTGGCTGCCCGGCTTGCTGCGCGCCGAGCCGGAACTGACGCGGCAGAGCATACTCACGCTCGCTGGATCGAAGCCAAAAGGCCGCCTGATTATTGAAACGCTCTTCGACGCGCGGCCGGACGAAATGAATGAGGCGTTGTTACGGTTCGTGCTGCGCGCGCTTGAGCAGGATTTGCGGGAAGGCTTCGATGCGGCCGTCGCGGGAGACCCGATCTGGCTTGATCATCCGCTGCGCTTCCTGGGGAGCATCACGCGGCCGGACCTTCTTGCCATTCTTGAGGCTGAGGCCGGCGGTGAGTTGGAACGGATGATCAGCGCCATCGGCTGCAGTCGGCTGCGGGTAAACAGCAACTTGCGTGATCATGTCCGCGAAGGTGCGCGCCACCTCCTCATCCTGATCGGCGGCGAAGGGATCACGACGCTGCTCAGGCAGGAGCTGGAGTCCGAGCACTACTGGGTGCGTCACGGTGGATTGAACTGGGCCTTCGTGCGCAGGGACGACGGGATCATCGAGCGGTTGGCCGCAATTGCCCGTCGCCCGCTTCCGCGCGACGCCAACGGAAAGCTGGAATCGGAGCCTTATTTCGAATTCAACCAGGCCATGTCCCGACTGGCGGCGCTCGGCGTCGATGCCACCCTGGTCGATATTCTGCTCGAAAGCGGGGTGCCGGAAGTCCCGACTGACCTTGCCAGCATGCGGGCGCATCAAGGCCCAATGCCCAACACGCTCACCGAAAGGGCTGCCGCGACGCTGGCGAATGAGGCGGCAACCGAAATCGAGCTGCGCGTTGCCCTCGCGGTCGCCTGGTTAAGCGGCAATGTCGATCTTGTGCCGAACGTACGGGCAGTGCTGCGGAAGGCGGATTCGGCGAGCAGTGTCGCTGGGTATGCCCGCATCGCGCTCCTCGCACTTGGAGACCGCTCGGAGGAGTTCGCAAGGCTCGTCCTTCAGGTTGCCCGAACAAAGGAAAACGCGCAATGGGGTCTCAATGCACTGTCGAGCCTCGGCGACCGCGGCAGGGACCTGCTTCTGGAATGGCTGCAAAGCCCAGAGGCGGCTTCGCGAGCAGACCACGAGGCCTTGGTAATCCGCGCACTGTACGCACATCCGGCAACGCGGGCGCAGGCTGTGGCGGCTGCTGTAGCATCCTGCCTTCGTGGACATCACTTTGGCGATGCGCCTTATGACATCGCGGCCGAAGCCAGCGATCCCGCGCTGCGGGACCGGATTTTGGACAAGGCGTTTGCGGCCCGCTCATTCGTCGTGACAGAACCGCTGTACGCAATCAAAGGTCTCGCGAAGTTCGACATAGCGCGAGCCGTCGATGCAATCGCGTTGGCTCTTCAATCCCACCCGAAGATCGAGCGTGAGCTGTGCCGGCTGCTCGTTCGTCTCGCGCCGGTCGCGGCGCCTGAAAAGCTGATCAAGGCGGCGGTCCTGATTAAGCGAGGTTCGCTGCGCGGTGCCGTGGGGCGTGCCTTGCGGCGGCTTGATCCCGCGGTCGTTGCGCCGCTGCTCGCCGAGCGCATGAGAGGCACCGTTCTCGAGAGGAAGACAGCCGCCGAGTTGGCCGGCTGGGTGCCAGCCCCTGCTATTGCCGACGCCCTCGCCGGACTCGCTGACCATGACAGCGCGAGCGAGGTCCGGCTTGCGGCGCTGATGGCGCTGGAGTGCCATCGGAAGGAAGCTAGCCTGAGGGCGCTGCTGGATGCGTTCAGAACTGAAGGTTACGAGAAGCGATGGAGCCTGCTCACGGCCATTCTGGAGGGAGCTGATGCGCACTTATTGAAGGACCGCGATGATCCGCTCTGGCTGGGCCACGTTCTGACGGACGAGCTCCCCGCCGCGTTTGAGAAGCACGCCAACGACGTACTGAGGCAAAGAATACAACGCGAGAAATAGGATCCGCGCTTTTCAAATTATGCCTGCTCTTAGGAAGGCGGGCCACTCCCCTTGTTTTTAATGGGGGCGCTAAGCTTGCGCGCAGTGGCTGTAGCGGCCTCTACGCGGCTTAGGCCTCGCGGCGGCAGGGAGAGAGGCAGTAGCTGGCGGCGATCGCTATGTTCGGCCATGGGCGGCTCCTTGTGAGCGCAGGAATTAGAAGCCTACGCCAACAGCGGTCCGCGATCGGTGCCTTCTCACGCTCGGAATTCGGCGAACGGATTTCTTGGCCCGGCCTTCTCCGGCAACGCCTCGAACGCCGCGTCTATCCTTAGCCGATCCCACACGTGGCGCGCGTTTATTAGCTTCGGCCCGGGCATTCGCCCGTTCGCCACCAGATCATCGAAGAGGGACGGTGACACCCCAATGTAGGCCGCAGCCATCACCCGGCTTAGGCCTCGCGGTGGCAGGGATAGGGGCAGCACGTTTCGGCGGCCATCGGCGTCGGTGATGACTTCGGGCGCGGCCTGGGAAGGGCGCTGCGGCTTGGTGGGTGGCATTTGAGCACTCTCGGCAGGGGATGGCGTCGATAGCATGCGCTCGGGCTGTGACGGGACAGCTGTCGGAGGGGGCAACAGAGGTGCTTCGTGCTCGTTGACCGGTGCAAGACCTCGGAGCCACGCTTTGATTTCGGAGAGCTTCCAGCGAACGGTGGCAGGTCCGAGAATGAGCTGGGACGGGAAGCGTCCTTCATCGATCCACCGGTAGATTGTGGACGAGCTGGAGCCGACCATGGCGACGACCTCGGGAAGCTTGAGGAGCTGTTCATCAAGAGGGTTTTCCGAGTTCATTGCCGCTCCAGGGTGAGGATGACGCCTGCGGCTTCGAAGGTCTTCCGGATGGCGTTTTGATCGCGCTCTCGGTCCCGCATCAGCCGCCGCCTGCCGTTATGCGACAGTTCGGAACAGCAGATCACGACCAACGTCATCCCGTGCTCGGGTAGAACGACGCGTCTCCGCTCGTCATAGGCCCGGCGCTGCACTCCGCGCGAAATTCCAACCGCAGAAATCCGGCGGTCGAAAAAGGGCACCGGCTCAGAGTGCTGGCGCTCGTGGTACTCCACGACAAGGCGAAGCTGAGGATAGAAGGCATCCACCGGAAGCCGGGCGCATCTTCCGTTTCGGCCGAGATCACTAAGGAGAAACGGGAAGCGCCATTGTCGATGCGCCTTCGTCCCGAGGATGTGGTCGCATAGGTCGATCACATAGGCTTCATCGCTGTGCGCGCGAGGGGCCACGTCATCAAACCACTTTGCGCAGCCTTACGCCCGGCTGTCCGTGATTCAGAAACTCGATGCCAGCATCTTCAAGGGCGCGCATGACGGCAGCGACATTGTTCGCCAAGCCGACCGCAGGCCCTTCGCTCGCCTCCATTCGCTTCAGCGTCGGCACCGAGATGTTCGCCGTGGTGGCGACTTCAGCTTGCGTCAGGCCGACGAGCGCACGAGCTGCTGCGATCTGCCTTCCCGTTAGCGACGAGTGATCCATAGGGATTAAATTTATCCTTAAGAGTTGACTAATGTTTCGGATTGATCCATAGGTATCACATTGACGCTTTGGATCAAAGCGGGACCAACTGTCATGCTCAACAAATCTCTTCTGATGTGCCGCGCCTGGGCTCTCCATCGGCAGTCCACGGCGCCCTACAGCCGGCCCGCCTTCGCTGCCCACCTGCGGCAGGCGTGGCACGAAGCGCGCAACGCTCCAGAGACGGACTGGGCGGTGCTTCAGCGCTACATCGTCATCTCGCGCGGTGCGCACCGGGCCGAGGTGATCGGCAAGCTGGAAAACGCCTTGGCGGAAGCCCGCTCCCGCTCGGCGCAATACAGCCGGGCGGGAGCGGCTGCCTCATGGTCAGGCAGCAAGCACCGCTCCAACGACCTGATGCGCCTCGCCAACGTGGAAGCCATACTGCGCACCGAGAAGGCCGCCGCTGGCCTCGCCGCCACCTACACAGCCAAGCGCGATGGCGCCGCCTACGTACTGAAGCGTGACGGAATCGAGTTCGGCCGCCTGATCGGCCCTGCCGATCGGCTCGCCTTTACCAGCACCGACGCCGCCCTCGCCGAGCGGGTGCGCGCCGCATTCGTGCCTTGGGCCGGTGTACCGGCAGCCCTCGCCAAGGTACGCGCTGCCGACGAAGCCCTGCGCCTCGCCGGCATCGTCTGATTGAACCAACTTCAACCCGAACGGGGACACCCATGCTCAACTCCGCCCACCATCAGGGCCTTCTGCGTGTTTTCAGCCTGCGCTCTCCGGCGCCAGTGGATGCGAGCCGGGAAGAGCTGAAGCACCATCGCAACCGGCTTTACGCACTCACCGGGCGCGACTGCCGCTCTCCGTATTTCGACGTGATGTGGTTGGCGCTGGCTGATTGCTCTCGCCGTCTTGCGGGTCAATCTATCCAAAGCTTGTGAGGCGTCTATGTCCGAGCTGGGGGCGGGCAGTCGCTGCAAGAGTGACGATCGATCACCGGATCGAAGTTGCTTCACGCGAAGAGGCGCGGCGCGGCTCGTCGTTAAACGCCACAATCAAAATCCCGGTGTAGGGGGGGGCGGCGCGCCATGACGGGTAACGCATAAGACAGCACAACCTTGATCTAAACTTCACTCGGAGACTAGGCGCATTCGGAACCTGCCGCCCGTGCGGAGCAAGCCCGGGCTGCCTTCGCATGCGGATCGCGCCCTTCCCTCATTCCATTCAGCGGACCGAGAACCGGCCCCTTGCATTTTCATTAATAAATTTCTATCTTTCCGAAACAGTTTGCTTTTCACGGAGAGTGGCGATGGTGGCGAAGACAATCTCAGATCAGCGCGACGATGAACGTGCTACGCTTGAGCGCCTTGGCGGGGCGCTGGAAACCGCGCAGAAGGAGTTGGGCCGACTTTGGCAGCTCCACGAGGCCAAGTTCGGGGGTGAGGGGGAGTATTTGCGCGACGGTGCGTTCACCGACGCTGGCCTTAAGCGACTCCGCCATTTCTTTGGCGAGGGTAAAAAGAACGTTGAACTTGCGCGATTCTTCGGCGTTTCGGACAGCGCGATCGCATACCAACGGAAGAAGTGGGAACTTCAGATGGCGAATGTCTAAGAGCCATCCTTCCATTGATGTGCGGCGCGCGTGGGGTGCTGGAAGTGCCGGCGGCTTACGTTGCTTCCAAAGGCGCGTATGGGTTCGGCGCGGAACGCCTGACGTGACCGCCGACGTGCCGAAGTGGCTTTGGCCTAAGGCTGGCGACGCGGTTGGAGATGGCGGCAGCCAGCCGCGTTAGGCAGCTCTTCCTGAGGTTGCACGGCCGTGCTTTAGTTGCGGGCGATTCAAGCCAGCTCGGAGCATGCCGTGTCGGGTACCGACAAGAAGACCAAGAATTGCTTCATCATCTCCGCAATTGGAGAAGAGGGCTCCGAGAGCCGCCATCACTACGAATGGTTGCGGCACGGAATTATTGACCCGGCATTTCGTAATTTTCCTGAATATGATGTAAAATCTAGCGCTGACATCCACACCCCAGGAATAATCATTAATCAGATTATCGAGCATTTGCTCGATGACGAATTAGTAATAGCCGACATGACGCTATTAAATGCAAATGTTTTCTATGAAATGGGAATACGGCACACCGTAGCAAAGCCAATAATTCATATGATGAAGAAAACATCGAACATTAAAATTCCATTCGACGTTGGCCCATATAGAACAATTACGTACAATACGATACTGCCTTCTGACTATAATTTAGCAATTGAACAATTGATAAATCATATAAATGAAACTCGCAGATCAACAACGGTAATAAATCCAGTAACCTCAGTCAGGAGTCGCATAGATATTGCATCTACCGGCGGGACTTTTGAAAATGCTGTACTTGACCGACTGGATAGAATCGAAGGTCAAGTTTTTGATAAAACATCCGCGATATCGACAGCGACTGTCAACGTTTCTGAAGGATACCAGCGCTACATAAGCGGTATATCTGGCGTTATAGCTGGAGTATCAGTCAACGGCGTTAAAATTGAAAGAATGATAAAAGACTTCTGCTTTGAAGGAAGTGAATTCCCACCTGAATTCTTGTGGCCAAAAAACCAAGGAAACCGGCTTACCCTTATCTATCACCGAACATGGGGCCCAGAATTTGTAGAACGATTTAGAAAGTTCCTCATCCAAGATGTACACTTTATTCCAGATGGGGAATTCACCCAGACTGTTTAGGTCCTATCAGAAACACGTTCGATCCCTTGTTGCCGCACTTCATGCAATGCAGCTTCCGCTGCAGCATCAGGAGGTCTTCCCAGATCGGGAAGCGATCCACGTCGATCGGAGCGGAATGCCTGCACACCATGCACAGGGCGCGAAGCTCCTGCCATTGGTTGGGGCGTCTCTCCGAGCTTTGATTGCCCTCCATGCACTCTGGTGCACATCGGGGCGGCATTCGGCTTTCTACGCGCCGCTGTGCTTGGCGCCCTGCCAGCACTTTGCGCGCGACTTTCGGCATAGCCCCGGCTATCGCCCTCCTTGGCAACAGCCGTCACCCGATCTGCGTGAGCGGGTCGCGATCACGAGAACTACCGCGCTTTATATGTGATCAGATCGCCTGCACATTCCTCGACATGTAATTTCGAGCTTAGGCATCGAAATTAGAAAACCCGCCGTTGGCGCGGCGGGCTTTCGGATAAGCGAAGGAATGTATCAGCATGGAACTTATGGACGAAAAGTTTGCCTATGGCAAGCCGGAAACTGGCATAAACCGCGAGTATGTCGCTGAATTTTTCCAGAAACATCCCGAACGAACCGCTTTTTTTGGAAAAGCCCTCCCACAGGATATCGACCGGATTGACGTTCAGTCGAGAGATGGAGAGGTGCGGGCGCGTCGTTTGGCGTACCTCATGCACCTGGGCCTTGAGCCGATCACGGTGTTCGAGAGGATCGGGCGACTGAGGCGGCGCGACGGAATTCAATGGCGTGAGGCAACGCTTCTAGCGCATGGGGATGTGGTTCGCGCGGACAGCGGGATGCTTGCCAATGCGTTGGCTGAGTTCAACTCGAAAAACTACATTTTGCCCGGCCTTTTTCACCTCTCGGCGTTTCATTTCTGGTCAGAGCAGATCGACGCTGTGGCCGTGGACAGAGGTGAGTACGTTCCCCTTTCCATGGAAGCAATGATCGCGCGAGCGCGTCCCATGAAGCCGGAGATAAAGTACCGTCACGAGACGCTGCTGGACGCATTGCTTCGGCAGCGTGTGGGCATGAAAGCCCGCAAAGCTGGGCTCACGCTTACGTTTGATGGCGACGCCTCTGCTAGTCCGCCTCCAATGCTCGTGAAGAAGCTCGTGCCGTTGACCGGCATTGCCTTCCTGGGTGGCCAGAGCGGGGCAGGGAAGACGTTTGTTGCCGTGGACCTTGCCGTAGCTCTTGCGAGCGGATCGACCTTCTTCGGCTGCCCAGTCCAAGAGCGCGTCGGGGTAGTCATTCTCGCTGGTGAAGGCGGCGACACGCTCGCCTCCCGAGTGCTCGCTGCGCGGATGGCGCGCGGGATGGATTGGCGGCTCCCCATCGCCTGGATGGACGTTCCAGACCTGAACGATAAGCAATCCATGGCTGCGACCGTCGATGCCCTGCGCGGAGCGGATCAGGCCTTTCGCGATAAGCATGGCGTTCGCTTGGGGCTGGTGGTGATCGACACCATGGCCGCCTCCTTTTCGATGAAGGATGAGAACGACAATGCAGAGGCATCTGCGATCATTCGATCCATGAAGGGCATTGCGAAGGCGCTCTCTGTCGCCGTCATGCCAGTGCATCACTATGGGAAGGGCGTCGAGACGGGTTTGCGAGGCGCGAGCGCGTGGCAAGCCGGCGCCGATGCCGTCCTTTCCGTCCAAGCCGACAGAGACCAGATTACCGGACATGTGGGCAACCGCCGCCTTGTTGTCACCAAAAGCCGGATCGGCGGAGGGGGATGGTCCTCCGCTTTCGATCTGAGGTTCATTCCTAGCGGTATTGATGAAGACGGGAGCGTGATTGGGTCCTGCTATATCGACGCGCAGCCTCCCCAGCGTGGCGATGGTGGAGAGACGGAAATCCTCAAGGCGAGGCCCCTCCGGGGCGACGCCAAGGCCTATTTCGACGCGCTTATGGTGGTGCTGACCCAGGGCGGTCAGAAAGTCCGCCCGTTCGGCTCCGAGGGGCCGGAGGTCGTGGCTGCGGATCGGGAGGATGTGCGGCGGGAGTTCTACGCGTCGCGCCCTGCTGACGGGGACGATGCGGGAAAGCTGTCATCGGCCCGCCAGAAGGCGTTTCGCCGAGGCGAGGATGCGCTGCTGGCCGGAAGCCGGATCGCGTGTCGAGAGGTCCACGAGACGCAGCTCGTGTGGCTGGCGGCAGAAAGGACTGGGCGTGATGGGGGAGTTTCGGCGTGAACTCCATTGCCACGGACAGGACCGGACACAGCGGGCCGGACAAGTCCCCAGCACCTATAGGTGCTGGGGACGACGTGTCCGGGCGCCCTGCGCACTGTGCAGCCGGACATTTCGAGAATGTCCGGGTTGCGCGGCTTTGTGGAGAAAGATCAATTAAAACAGATGGATACGAGGCGGACACGTCAAGATGTCCGGGCGGTGTCCGGCGTGTCCGGCCGTGCAGTAATACCACTTTGGCCGGACACAAAGGCCGGACATCGGGGTAGGTGCCGGACACATCAAAATGTCCGGCTAGATGGCAATTTAATACCTCTTTCAAAATTGATAGGAGACTTCCGATGACCCCCAAGCAGGCGACGTTCGTTCGCGAATATCTGGCCGACCTCAATGCCACCCAGGCTGCAATCCGCGCTGGATACAGCAAGCGCACTGCGGCGTTCATCGGGGCCGAAAACCTCAAGAAACCCTATGTGGCTGAGGCGATCCGGGTTGCCATGGCCGAACGGGCGGCGAAAACGGAGATCACGGCGGAGCGGGTGTTGCGCGAGCTGGCCAAGATCGGTTTCGCGAACATGGACGACTTCATGAAGCTCACGCCGGATGGCTCTGCTGTCCTCGACTTTTCCAGGCTGACGGCCGAGCAGGCGGCGGCTATCAGCGAGATCACTGTCGAGGAATTCAGAGACGGCAACGGGGACGATGCCCGCCCGGTGCGGCGTGTGAAATTCAAGCTCCATGACAAGCGCGCAGCGCTGGTCGATATCGGCCGCCATCTCGGCATGTTTAACGACAAGCTCACCCTGAGGGGTGACGCCGAGAACCCGATGACGCTGTTCGTCAGACAAATGCAGGGCACGTCGATACGGCCGGTCGAAATCGTGCCCCCGCAGGAGGAGCTGGAGCTTCGTGGGCGGCATTGATGAACGGGAGCGGGAGGCTCTCGCCAAGCCCGGCATGTGGAGATCGGTCGGAAGGGCGTCCGGCCGATCTGCCCGCCCGTTCCAAAAAGCGCAAATCTCCTCACGTGCCTCACAGGTGCCTAACAGATGAAATCAGCAAGCAACCGCCCGAAGGCGGCACCTCTGCAAGTCTTTGATTTTTCTTGAGAAAAACTGGAGCGGGCGAAGGGATTCGAACCCTCGACCCCAACCTTGGCAAGGTGCCCGAGGGGCCTCCGCCACCCTATCCGGTCGCGCGCTAGAGATCGAAAATTGCCGATAAAACATAAACTTATTGAGATTAACGTCCGCCGAATTCCGCCTGCGGGACGACGCGATTTGATTCCAGATGCTTCCATTTAGCTTCCAAGGCAGCTAGGCTGGAGCCAATGGAAGCAAAAACTACATAAGATGCTGTAACAAAATGGAAAAGATCACGAAACGCCGCTTGGACGCTCTGAATCCTTCCAAGGTTGGGATCCAGGGTTCTGAGCAGTTCCTCTGGGATGGCGAGCTTCGAGGCTTCGGAGTGCGAGTCAGCCCGGCCGGCCTCAAGAGCTTCATTGTGCAGTATCGATCGCCTGAAGGACGCCACCGCCGAACCGTCATCGGGCGATATGGTTTGATGACCGTAGAGCAGGCGCGGGAGGTCGCAAGAGACGTCTTAACAGCCGTTGCGAAAGGATTGGATCCGAAACTGGCCGCCACAAAACCGGACGAGCTGACTGTGGGGGCGGTTTGCGACTGGTATCTGGCTGAGGCTGAAGCCGGGCGTATTCTTGGCAAGCGACGCCGGCCCATCAAGGCGTCGACGCTCGCCATGGATCGCAGCCGAATTGACGCGCATATAAAACCACTGCTGGGCAAGCGGATCATTGGCACGCTCAAGCTCGGGGACGTCGAAGGCGCCCAAGCCGACATCGCGGCCGGTAAGACCTCCAAGGGGCGCACCGGAAGCCGTGGAGGTGCCACCACGGGTGGCGAAGGTGTAGCTGCACGCACTATGTCGACATTGCACTCCATCTTGGAACACGCAGTGCGACTTGGGAAAATCCAGAGCAACCCGGCAAAGGGAGTGCGCCGCCTCGCCAGCATACCTCGCGACCGCCGGCTGAGCCGAGCCGAGATCGAGAGACTGGGCAGGGCGATGCGGACTGCGGAGCAGGATGGGGAGCACCCGACCGGCCTCGCGGCAATCCGCTTCTTCCTAATGACGGGTCTGCGTCGCATGGAAGGGCTCGCTTTGGAGCGTGCTTGGCTCAATGACGAGGAAGGTTCGATCCGTTTTCCCGACACGAAAAGCGGAGCACAGACGCGGGTGATCGGTCGTGCCGCCGTGGACCTCCTGCTGGCGCAGCCGCAGACCGGATCGCGCTTCTTCTTCTCAGCCGATTGGGGCGATGGGCATTTCGTCGGTGTCGTGCGTGTGCTGGACCGCGTGTGCGCGACGGCACGGCTGGAGGACGTCACACCGCACACGCTGCGCCATACCTTCGCAAGCGTGGCTGGCGATCTCGGCTTTTCGGAATTGACCATCGCGGCTCTGCTCGGCCACGCGGCGCGCGGTGTTACGCAGCGCTATATCCATATCGACGAGGCGCTGCGGCTGACGGCAGATCGGGTCGCTGTCGAAATGGCAGATATCCTGGACAGCAAGGCGTCGGTTCGGCATCCCCTTCGACGCGGGGAACGCTAATTGCTGGGCGACTTCCACATCGCGACTTGGTTCTTGGAATGCCCGTACTTTGCTTTCGATGAGGCGGGTGCTGTCCTTGCCACCGCTCTGTACAATGCGCGCCAGTGTTTGGTGGTCAACTGTCCGCTAAAATGGCCCCGAGGGGCGGAGAGATCCACCCAGGCAGTTGAATCTTCTGCGAAACCGAGACGTCAGAGAGCGGCCCCCAAATCGCGAGGTGGCTCCGGGCAAAAAGACTGTCTCGGTGCGTTCCAGGTTTGTGGTCTCAGAGTGCAGCTTTCCGATGACAGCTGGCGTTGTCGAATGCCAGCCTCACGCAAGTCTGATGCGAAAGACGGCGCTATGACCCCAGTCGGCCGAGAAGAGATCGCCCGATGGCGAGACTGTCAGGCCCACGGGACTGGAAAGACCATCGACGAACAGGCTCGTGCGGCCGTCGCCGAAGACCTCATAAATGCCCGTTCCGCCGTAATCGACCACGAAGACCCGACCGCCTGCCGTCTGCGCGATCCCCGGACCCGGCGTGCGTAATGCCTCGCCGGTCTCGATCCGGCGACCATCGCCACGCAAGATCGTCACGCCGCCGCCAATATTGGAGACAATGAAACCATTATCGGGACGGTGAACGGCTCCGACCGGCGTTCTCAGACCGGCGACGACGACGCTGCGGGTCTTGGCGGCGTCGAAGGCGAGGATTTCGTTGGTGCGCCGGTTGGCGACCAGCAGCCGTCCTGCCCGATCGAAGCCCAACCCGGCTGGCGTCGCGAGCCCCGTGAGCCAGGTTTCCCGGCTGCCGCCGGGTGTGAAGCGATAGATCTCGTCGCGAGAATAGGACGCCACATAGATGTTGCCCTCCGCGTCGATCGCGAGACCCGAGGGGCCGGACAAATCATCCGCGAATGTCGTGCGCTTTCCGTCCGGTTCAATGCGCGAGACGCGGCCGGCGCTCCACTCCGCCACAAAGAGGTTGCCGGTTTTGTCGAACGCCATGCCGACCGGTGAGCTGAAACCGGTCCAGAGACGTTCGGCCCGGCTGGTGCCCTGCGATGCGGCGGGAGTTATCATGGCGAGTGATGGCGGCAGGAGTGCAGTTGAGATGATGGCGGAAAGCATTGAACGCCGGTCTATCATTCACGTTCTTCCTTATGCTGTCGCGAGGGCGGGTTGCTCTTGGCGAACTCTTCCGCAGCGATGCGGATCGCCTGTTGTGTCGCTGGATAGCCGCTGTAGGCCGCGAGATTGATCAGCGTTTCGATGATCTCTTCGCGGCTCGCACCAACATTCAAGGCGGCGTTGATGTGGACCCGCAAAGGCGTTTCCGTCGTTGCGGAACCCATGGCGGCCAAAGCTGCGCAGGCACTGAGTTCACGGGTCTTCAGATCGATGCCGTCGCGCGAGAACACCTCGCCATAGGCATGCTCGACGATCATGCGCCCGAGGTCCGGTGCGATGTCGTCAAAGCTACGGACCACGGCGTCGCCTGATGCCGCCGAGCTTTTCGCAAGCGGGGCCTTCCCCCGCTCCAATCGATCCGAACGACTTTCCGCATCGATGGGCGCGGGAATGTCCACCTGAAGCGGCTGGACGCCGAGTGCGAAGACGCTGCGGGCGACCGAGAATGCGTTCAGGGCCGATGGGAAGCCACGGTAGACGCTGAGTTGTATCAGCAGCTCGATGACCTCCTCGCACGTCACTCCATTCGCGATGGCGCCGGCCAGATGAAGACGCAGTGCATCGGTGCGGTTGCCGCTCGCGGCGAGCATCGCGATGATCGCGAGCAGCTTGGCCTTGTGATCAAGGCCGTCCCGAGCCAGCGCCTCCCCGAACCCGAAATCAATCGAAAGTTGCGCGAGGTCGGGCGCGGTGCCGGCGAAGCGGTCGAAATAGTCCTGGGCGTCGCCCGCCACGAGCCGCTCCAGCATCTCGCGTCCGGCCCATCCGCGTCCCTCTCCGTCACCCATCGCGGGTTTGATGGGCCGAAATGCCAACTCGCGTTCGCCGAATACCGACCGAACGATGCCGACCGCGTTGATGGTTGCAGGGAAACCCAGGAGCGCGACCGAGACGAAGAGCAGTTCGACGATCGCTTCGGGGGTGCCGCCGGCATTGAGAAAGCCGGCTACATGGAACTTCAGTTGCGGTTGGGCGCTGCCGTCCGCCAGCAACATCGAGACGGTGCAGAGCTGCCTAAGCGGGAGATCGAGCCCCGGGCGGGACAGCACATCGCCATAGGGATATTCGACGGTGAAGCGCGACAGATCGGCGGAGGTCTCCGCCAGAGCTTTGATCGGTCCATCGAAATTTTCGCCGCCGATCCGGCGGAGCATCTCCAGGCCGCGTGAAAATCGATCCTCATGCGTTTCCGAGGCCATGGCTTGCCCGCTCCAACTGATGGCAAAAGAACTTGCTGCGACAAAAGCAGCCTCAATAAAGCGTCGGTGAGAACTTGCTCTTCCCGTTGCTACGGTGGTGGGACCTAACACTCATGTTCTCCAACTCTCCCATCCGCCCCGCTTTATTTCGAGCCGGATCGTGCATCGGCGATTGCGATAAATCCAATTCATTATTAGTATGTTCGCGATGAAGAAGGCTCATATCTCTAACGTCGATCTCAATCTGCTGGTCGTTTTCGACGCCCTCGTTGCCGAAGGGCACGCCACGCGCGCGGCCGAGCGGATTGGGCTGACCCAGCCGGCGGTCAGCCATTCGCTCAATCGCCTCCGGGCTCTGTTCGGAGACCCGCTGTTTGTCCGAACCCCGCGCGGCATGACACCGACGCCGCTGGCGCAGGACATCGCGGCGAGCGTGCGGTCGATCCTCGAACAGGTTGAGGGCGTCCTGCTCGGCGGGCGCGCGTTCGATCCGAGCGAAAGCACGCGGCAATTCGTGGTCGGTCTCTCCGATTATGCCGCTTTCGTGCTTCTACCCCGCCTGACCGCACGGCTCGATCGAGAGGCGCCGGGCGTTTCTCTGGTGATCCGCAACACGAGTCGTAGCGTCGGCTTGCCGATGCTGGATGACGGTGCAGTGGAACTCATCGCCGGCAACTTCCCGCAGCCGCCGACCCATATGCGCGAAGAACTGCTCTACGCAGAGGACTTCATCTGCGCCGGCCGCGGCGATCACCCCGACCTGGGCGAGAGTCTCGACCTCGATCGCTACCTCTCGCTACGTCATCTTCAGGTTTCGATGAAGGGCAATCCGAGCGGCTATGTCGATGCCATACTCGCCGAGAAGGGAATGAAACGGAACGTCGTCATGACAGTTGGCCACTTCTTGATGGCACCGATGTTGGTCGATGCCTCCGACCTCGTGGCTACGGAGCCCAGTCGTCTCTTCACCCCATTGGCCGGGCGGCTGCCGCTCCGACTTTTCCCGCCGCCAATAGATATTCCTTCATTCCGGGTGGTGCAGACTTGGCACGCACGACATGATGCCGATCCCGGACATCAATGGCTACGACGGGTGTTTAGTGAAGTCGGTCAATGGGCCTGAATAATCTAATCCAGTGCGCGGGGCCAGCAGGTCGTCTTCAATTCACTTTCTGATTGATGGGTCTTTGATCTCGTCTTCCGCTCTCTTGATCACGTAGGATCGAATTTTCTCTACTTCGTCTTGGCTTAATTGGGTTGCGAATGGCGCCATGCCGTTGAAGGCAAGAGTTCCGCCAAGCACAATCTGTGTCCAAAGAGCGGGGTCGCCGATGGCGGTGCTGCGCCGGAGATCTGGCAGCACCGGACCGCCCACCGCGCTCTCACCATGACAGCGGAAGCAATTCTCCTGAAAGAGAACCCTCCCCGCTTCGACAGTGGTTGAATTGGCTGTTGCCGGAGGTGGAGCCAGCGGGGAGGAGTTTTTTTCAGCGACCGGCAAGTATGCCGAGCCTCCCAGTTTGAATGTCAGGACGCGATTGGTGCCGTTGGAGGGCGCGCCCGCGACAATACCGGGAAAGACGATCGGCACCGCCCCGCCCCATCCGGCAAGGACCGTAACATACTGTTCACCTTCCACCTCGTAGGTGACAGGGGCCGCTACGATGCCGGTGCCGGCTGCGAACTCCCACAATTTTTCGCCAGTGTCGGCCCGGTAGGCTACGAAAAGGCCCTGTGCGTTGCCAGCAAACACGAGGTTGCCTGCCGTAGACACCACGCCGCCGTTCCAGATCATGGGCATCTCGACCGCCCACTTTTCCGCTTGCCGGACGGGGTCCCATGCGATGAGCCGTCCCTTGACCCCCTTGGCGGCCTGGATGCGATCCTTCGCATCCTCAGGCAACGTCAGCGCCGTCATATCCAGGCCGAAGCGCCATGCGCCAGGGCGAAGACTGTAGTTATCAGGTGCCGCGGGAGCGTAGATGGCGCCGGCATCACGTGTGGGGATATAAACGAGGCCGGTCTGAGGATTGAAACTCATGGGGTGCCAATTGTGCCCCCCGAGCGGTCCGGGGACTACGAGTGTCGGCTTGCCGGTATCCTCATAGCGCTGCTGTGGGTCGACGATCGGGCGGCCCGCCGGATCCAGCCCCTTCGCCCACGTCAATGCGATGTAGGGTTTTCCGGAAATATATTCTCCAGTCTCGCGGTCAAGAACGTAGAAGAATCCGTTCTTGGGCGCCTGCATCAGAACCTTTCGGGGACGCCCTCCAATGACCAAATCCGCAAGTATCATATGCTGGGTGGCGGTATAGTCCCAGGACTCCCCGGGTGTGGTCTGGAAATGCCAGGCGTATTCGCCTGTGTCCGGCCGCAGCGCCACTATAGAAGAGAGGAATAGGTTGTCGCCGGTTCCTTGGCTGCGAATCTTCCTATTCCATGTCGAACCGTTGCCGACGCCGATATAGAGTAGGTCGAGATCGGGGTCGTAGGCCATGGAATCCCACACCGTGCCGCCGCCTCCGTATTTCCACCATTCCCCGGCCCAAGTTTTTGCGGCCATTTCGAGAACGGGGCTCTCGAAGCCGTCCGCCGGATTGCCGGGAACGGTGTAGAAGCGCCACACCATCGCGCCGGTATCGGCGTCGTAGGCGGAGACATAGCCACGCACCCCAAATTCCGCACCACCATTGCCAATGATCACCTTTCCCTTCACTACCCGGGGGGCGCCGGTGATGGTGTAGTCCTTGCTGCGATCTACCGTCAGCGTCTCCCAGACCTTCTTGCCTGTCGTCGCATCAAGGGCGATCAGACGTCCATCAATTGCGCCAATGAAAACCTTCCCCTTCCAGACCGCGACCCCCCGATTCACCACGTCGCAGCACGCCCGGGCCGCATAAACCCCATCGACTTCGGGGTCGAACTCCCAGAGTTTTGCGCCGGTGCGGGCATCAAGCGCCAAGACATGACTCCACGCGGTCGACGTATAGAGCACGCCGTCCACGACGATGGGGGTTGCCTCCAGCCCGCGCGCTGTGCGGGTATAAATGTCGTGATGCCAAGCTAGGCCCAGTTTCGCGACGTTCGCGTCGGTTATGCGTTTCAGCGGGCTGAAGCGCTGCTCCGAATAGGTTCGCCCATGTGACAACCAGTTGCCGGGTTCGGCGTCGGCACCGATGATACGTCGCCCGTCCACGTCGGCAACCGGCGCGGCGGCGGCCGGTGTTCCGCCCGCTTGGACGACGGTGGCGATGCCCGCGACTAACGCGAAGACAAGATTTCTCGAACGCACAATGAGGCAGCTCATCGTTGTGTCCTGTAAATGGGCCAGCCCATCGGCGGCGCGGTTGAGCGGGATGGAACGACGGGGGTCGGGGGCAGATTTTACGGCGGATCGGCGGCGCGCGTTCATGGCATGCCGCCGTTATCAGATCCGCTGTGCGTGCTCGCGCCCGCCAGATGCTTTCATTTCGCGATGCTTATGACGTGCGTCTGGCCGAATTCCGAAAGGCCGGCCTCGGAAAACTCCACACCGTAGCCGGATTGCTTGGCGCCGGCGAAGGGAATGTGGGGGCCGAAATGCAAGTGATGGTTGATCCACACGGTTCCGCTGTCGATCCGCTGCGCCAGTTCGTAGGCGCGATCGATGTCGCCGGACCAGACGGACCCTCCTAGGCCGTAGGGTGAGGCGTTGGCACGGCTTACGACGTCGTCGATGTCATTGAAACGCACGACGGGCAGGATCGGGGCGAACTGCTCTTCGTCGACCAGTTCGCTGCCATCGGCGATGTCGCGGACGATGGTCGGCCGAACGAAGTAGCCGCTGTTGCGTGCCTCGATGCCGCCTGTGACGATCGTGCCGTCGCTCGCAGCCACGTCGAGGAGGCGTTGCGCCTTGGCATACTGCGCGGCGTTCTGCAACGGACCCATCGAGGTGCTGGCGTCAAGGCCGTTCCCCAAGACCGAAGTGTCTGCCTGCGCTGCTAGTGCGCCGCAGAGCGCATCATAGACGCGATCATGGACGTAGAGCCGCTTTATCGCGATGCAGACCTGCCCAGCATTGAGGAAGGCGCCGGCGAATATCTTCGGCGCCACGGCGGCGACGTCCACGTCGTCAAGTACGATGGCGGCGTCATTCCCGCCGAGCTCGAGCGTGATCCGCTTCAAGGTCGACGCGGCGCTTGCCATCACCTTGCGCCCGGTGGGCGTCGAGCCGGTAAAGGAGATCTTCGCCACATCCGGATGGGTCGTGAGCAATGCGCCGAGGTCGTTGGCATCCGTGACGACGTTGACGACGCCCGGAGGGAAGATATCGCGCGCCAGTGCGCCGAGCATCAGCGAGGTCACAGGTGTGGTCGGCGCCGGCTTGAGGATGAAGGTGTTCCCGAGCAGTAGCGAAGGGCCGAGCTTGTAAGCGGCGATGAGCACGGGAAAGTTCCAGGGCGTGATTCCGGCGACCACGCCCAGCGGACGATGATGAACTTCGACCCGAAGGACCTCGTCGTCCTGCACGATCTCGACGGGTAGTTCCGCTGTGGCGAAATGACGGAGAAAGAACTCAGCGTAGCTGATCTCTGCGTGCGCCTGGTCCAGGGGCTTGCCTTGCTCCATCACCAGGGTGCGGGCGAGTTCGTCGGTATGCTGCGCCACTGCGTCGGCGAAGCGCGCCAGACGCTCACGACGCGTAGACAAGGGGGCCGCGCCCCAGGCGGGTTGTGCGGCTTTCGCTGCAGCGATCGCCGCCTCCATCTGTGCCTGCGACGCGCGCGGGACCTCGACGAAAGGCTCGCCGGTCGAGGGGTCGACTACGCTCAGTAGTCCGGAGCCTTCAAGAAGCTGTCCATCGATGAGGAGCTTGGTCGGAAGTGCCATGGGGTGACTCTCTTTGAGAAGCAAAACAAGCGAGAAAACGGTAATTCCTGCGCCTCCGGTCCGTGCCGGCTCCTGTAAAGCTCCCGCGCGCTTCCACGGGAGATGCGTTCTCCGGTCGCGGTCTGCCCAACGGCGTCTGGATGTGGCTCGGGCCTTGGCGTGCAGGCGCACGGCATCCGAGCCACAAAAGACGTGGCGAAGAACATCGCGGGACCTGAAGGCTCGCGGCTGCGAGCAGCGTGTCGGCCAGCCCATCCGGCGGGCTGGCCGACCTTGTTTTCAGGTGGGTCGCTTGGCGATCTCCTCGCCAGCGATGCGGATCGCCTGCTGCACCACCGGGTAGCCGAAATAAGGTATGAGGTTGAGAAGCGCCTCGTTGATCTCTTCGCGGTTGGCACCAGCGGTGAGCGCGGCGTTCACATGGACGCGAAGCGGCGTCTCCATCGTCTTGCTGCCGACGGCCGCCAGCGCGGCACACGCGGTCAGCTCGCGCGTCTTCGAGGAGATCTGGTTGCGGGCGAAGACGTCGCCATAGGCATTTTCGACGATCATCGTGCCGATGTCCGGAGCAATGTCGGAGAAGCTGCGTACGACCGCCTCGCCGGCAGCGGCAGATGTCCTGGACAGCACCTCCGATCCCCGCTTGCGGCGGGCCTCGCGGGTCTCCGATTGCGCCGCCGCCGGCGCAGGGCCAGCAGGGATTGCGCCATTCCAATCCTTAAACGTGGCGTTCGCCACCGTGAAGGCATTCAGCGCTGCAGGGAATCCCGCATAGATGCTCAGTTGCGTGATGGCCTCAATCAGCTGCTCCTTCGTGAGGCCGTGGCGTAGCGCGGCTTCGATATGAAATCTCAGCGCATCGGCGCGATTTCCCGCGGAGGTCAGCATCGACACAATCGCGAGGTCTCGCGTTTGGTGGCTGAGCCCCTCTCTCGACAGCAGGTCACCATAAGCGACCTCTACCACCCACTGGGCGAGTTCTGGAGACACCTTCTGAAGCGGCACGGTAACCGCGTCCGGCCCCTTCTGTGACCAGGCGATGAGGGTTGCTATGCCGCGTTCGTACCGGCGCGTCCCGTCGTCGGTGACGGGGGCGATCGCCTCGAAGGCGATGTTGCGCTCCTTGAAAATCTCGCGAATGAGGCCGATGCCGTTGATTGCGGCAGTATAACCGCAAATGGCGATGGCCACGAACATCAGTTCGGCAAGTTCCCGCGGCTTTCCGCCGACGTTCAAGAAACCATTCATATGATACTTGAGCTGGGGCTGAGCGCTGCCGTTGGCGATCAGTGCCGAAATCGTGCAGATCTGGCGGCTTGTCAGGTCAAGGCCCGGGCGGCACAGAACGTCGCCGTAAGGATATTCGACGGTGAAGCGTGCGAGATCCGGGGCCACTTCCGCGAGGCGTTTCACAGGAATGTCGTAGCCCTCCCCGCCGATGCGCTTGAGCATCTGCATGCCGCGTTCATAGCGCGCGTCCGCCGTTTCATTCGTGGTGGAGGCACGGGCAGTTCCCCCAGCCATGATACCGACGCTTCCGATCGCGCAGACGGCATTGGCGAGAAGGGCTCGGCGCGAAGGGATGGACGATATTGCCGCAATAGGCTCCCGCGGCTGAGGAGGTTGAGCAACAAACTCTACGGTTCGGCACGTCTTGCGCATGGGGCTCCTCCAGTTATCCGAGTTGGGAGCCACCGAGCCATATCCATATAAATATCTATGATATAACGATAATCATAGATGTCGCGGCGATGCTCGCTGACCGTTGGCGTCATCTCAGCGGGCAATCTGGCTAGGAGGCTACGATTATTTATAGTCGGACTATCTGTCTATATCGCGCCGCCGGTCATCTGTCTAGATTCTCGATTCAGAGGAACCTGCAAGAGCAAAATCGCCAAACTCAGCTCAGCGATATCAAAACAAGTATTTGAAATTGCGCTAAAAACCATAAAATCGGCAACATGAATCGTGAAAGTTTGGCTCTGGAGCACGACATCGCTATGGTGCGAAAATCTGCCGATAGACCGACTATCGGTTGATTTGAATGTGGGCATACGCATCATGGGTGAGGTCCAGAACGAAGTTTTCGCCTTGGAGCGGGTCGAGGCTCAGCCGACTTACCAGCTGGTTGCGTCGTCCATTGAGAAGCGCATCCTCGACGGCGTTTTCAAAACCGGCCAGCAGCTGCCATCGGAATTGCAGTTGGCAAAGCAGCTTGGCGTCAACCGATCGACGGTGCGCGAGGCCATCCGTGTCCTCGAGCAGAGTGGGCTTGTCTTCCGCAAGAGCGCTCGCCGCCTCGTCATCAGTGTCCCCCAAGAGAAGGATCTGGCGCAGCAGATGACCCGCGCCATGATCCTGCACGAGATCACCTTCCTCGAACTGTGGGAAATCATGCTACCGCTCGAGGTCCGCGCCGCGGAGCTTGCCGCAGAGCGCTCCAGTGCTGAAGAAATAGCGTTGCTTGATAGGAATCTCAAAGCGACCAGTCGCTGCCTCGAACATGAATCCGAGCTTGTGGCGCTGGATATCGAGTTCCACTACATCATCGCCAAGGCGTCACGAAACCGCGCGCTCTTGCTGGCGCGCGAGCCTATCGGGCAATTCTTCTACCCGGCCTTTTATCGCGTGATGTCGCGCCTCAATGCGAAGGATCGCATGCTCGCCGCCCACACCGAGATATTCGAGGGCATCCGCAGGCATGATCCGAGGCATGCCACCTTGTGGATGGAAAAGCACATCATGGACTTCCGCCGCGGCTACGAGCTGGCCAATTTCGACATCAACCGTCCCGTTGACGGCGATTCCGCGCACCGGTCGAACTGAGCGCGCGGTAAAACCTGCTTCTGCGCACCGCCCTGTCACATCGCGCTATGCCCCGAACACGGGCTCCGGCTTCAATCTGCATATTGTCTCTTAAGAGCAGATGTCATCACCGGGCTTGCATCCTCAAGCCTGCATCGAGACGCAGTACAGAGCCATTCACCATTGGATTGGCTAGGATGCTGAGGACCATCCGTGCGAATTCCTCGGGTCGGCCGGGGCGCTTCGGAAATGGGATGGCATCAAAGACGCGATCCTGCACTTCCTGGGTCATCGCCTCCACCATGGGAGTTCCGAAAAGGCCGGGAGCGATGGCAGCGACGCGGATGCCGTAGCGCGCCAGCTCCCGTGCCGCCGGAAGAGTAAGGGATGCGACACCTCCCTTAGAGGCGGCATAGGCCGTCTGGCCAATCTGCCCTTCGTAGGCGGCAATAGAGGCTGTGTTGACGATGACGCCTCGCTGGCCTTCGGCATCCGGCGTGCTGCCTGTCATAGAGGCCGCAGCGAGACGAAGCCAGTTATAGGTGCCGATCAGGTTGATGCGCACTATGCGCTCGAATTCCGCGAGGGAGCCCGGCTGGCTTCGATCAACGATGCGGGCGCCCGGTGCGATTCCGGCACAATTGATCAATATCCGCGGAACTCCGTGATCCGCAAGGATGCGGGCGAATGCCGCTTCCGAAGCCGAAGCGTCGGCGACATCGCAAGAGATGGAAAGCGCTCCGGTCTCCTTCGAGAGGTTTGCCATGCCTTCTTCCCGAAGGTCGATCAAGGCGAGGCGGGCGCCCCTTTCCGCCAGCAGTCGGGCTGTAGCGTTGCCGAGGCCGGAAGCGGCGCCAGTGACGATGGCGAGAGTGCCGGTGAGATCCATGTGGGACATGTCCTGTCTGGGAGTGGACGTACGTCATCACTCGCGCAACCGGGGCTGCGCGTCCGGCGGTGGCGCAAGGTTGAGTCGGGCCGCCGGCCCGACGGTCAGGAGAGCGCGTCGATGACGCGCACGAAGCTTTTCAGTGGCTCGCGCTCGGTGGCGAAGCGGTTCTCCGGAGCGGCGGCGTCCGCATATCCCAAGGCCATGCCGCACACGACCATCTGCGTGCCCGGAATGGCCAGGCGCTTTGCGATCACCGCCCCATATGCGTTGAAGGCCGCCTGCGGGCAGGTGTGGAGGCCGAATGCCCGCGCGGCAATCATGATATTCTGAAGGAACATGCCATAGTCGAGCCAGGAGCCACGCTCCAGATCTCGGTCGATCGTGAAGATCAGGCCGACCGGGGCATCGAAGAACAGGAAGTTGCGTGCGAGCTGCCGGCGCATCCGCTCGGAGTCGCCCTTGGCGATGCCGAGTGTGCCATAGAGATCCCACCCCACCTTGCGGCGACGGGAGAGATAGGGCTCGCGCCACTGCCGCGGGTAATAGGCAAATTCCTCCGTGCCGGGATCGCCGGCGAGGGAGAGGGCGTGGAGTTCGCCCGTCAGCGCCGCGAGCGGTTCACCCCTGAGCACCAGCACCTGCCATGGCTGGATGTTGGTGCCGGAGGGCGCGCGGGCCGCAAGCTCCAGTATGGCCCCAACGGTCTCGTCGCCGACCGGCGTCGGCAGGAAGGCGCGGACGGAGCGGCGCGAGCGGATGGCCTCCTCGGCCGAGAGCGCGCCGGAGGTGACAGCATCGGGGGAGGGGGCGGTCGCACTCATTTTTCGGGCATATCCACGGGCGTGGCCATGTCGAGATTGGCAAGCTCGTAGCCGCGCTTGAAGTCCAGGATGTGCTTTTCCATCCAGTCCCGCGCGCGCTTCTCGTCGTGATCGCGGACCGCCGCGAAGATCGCCTCATGGGCCACCAGCAGGCGCTCGCCGGCATTGAGGCGCGACATCACCTTCAGGAAGGGCGGATAGAACAGTTCGGAGATGGGCAGGCGCGCCATCTGGATGGCGCGGTTGCGGGTGGTGCGGGCGACCAAATCGTGGAACTCGATGTCGAGGGCGGTGAGGCTGGTGGAATCCTTCAGCGCCTTGCGCGTCTCCTCGAGATTGCGCTCCAGATCTTCGAGGTCGGCCGCATCGCTGCGCTGGGCGGCGGAGGCGGCCGCGGCGGGCTCGATGGCGAACATCGCCTCCCACAATTCCTCGAACGTCACCTGATGCAGCACCATCGCCGCGGTGAGCCGGCGGGAAATGTCGCCGGACTGGGGGATGGAGGCATAGAGCTTCTTCCGCCCCGCCTCGCGCCTGACGAAGCCGTTCTGCTCCAGCACGCGGATGGCTTCGCGGATGGTGGAGCGGTTCACGCCCAGCTTCTCGGCCAGCCCCGCCTCGGAGGGCAGCAGATCCCCCGGCGCGATTTCGCCGGCCAGGATCTTGTCCTCGATGGTGCGGGCGACGAGACGGAAGGC
>NZ_JAYRPE010000077.1:0-12306 GCF_041911315.1 Xanthobacter sp.
GCCAGCAGCAGCGGCGCATCGGCCGGGAGCGCGCAGGCGAGGTCCATGCCGGCGGCGCCGGGGGTCGCATAGGCGGGCAGGGGCAGGCCGGCGGCGTGGGGCAGGCGCTGGATCTTCACGGAAGGCGATGTCACGGATGGGTTCCCGAGAGTTCGGCGGCGATGCGGGCGACGAGGTGGCGGGCAACCTCCGCCTTGGTGGCCGAGGGCCAATCCTCCACGCCGGCGGCGGTGACGAGGTGCACGGTGTTGCTGTCTCCGCCCATGATGCCGGTGGCGGGGGACACGTCATTGGCGACGATCCAGTCGCAGCCCTTGCGCAGGCGCTTGTCGCGCGCATGGGCCACCACCTGCTCGGTCTCCGCCGCGAAGCCGACCACCAGGCGCGGGCGCAGGGTGTGGTGGCGCGAGACCGAGGCGAGGATGTCGGGATTTTCCACCAGCGTCAGGGTGGGGGCGCCACCGCCGTCCTTCTTGATCTTCTGCTCCGACGCGTCCGCCACCCGCCAGTCGGCAACCGCCGCGGCGAAGACGGCGGCGTCCACCGGCAGGTTCTCCTCCACGGCGGCCAGCATGTCGCGGGCGCTCTCCACGTGGATCACCCGCACGCCCGCGGGGTCCGCCGCCTCGGCCGGGCCGGAGACCAGCACCACCTCGGCGCCGGCGGCGCGCGCGGCGGCGGCGATGGCATGGCCCTGCTTGCCGGAGGAGCGATTGGCGATGTAGCGCACCGGGTCGATGGGCTCGTGGGTCGGGCCGGAGGTGACGAGGACGCGGCGGCCGGCGAGCAGTTGCGACGCACCGCCGTCGAAATGGGCCTCGATGGCGGCGAGGATCTCCATGGGCTCCGCCATGCGGCCCTCGCCGAACTCACCGCGTTCGGCCATGGCGCCCGAATTGGGGCCGACCACCGAAACCCCGTCCGCCTTGAGCTGGGCGACGTTGCGGCGGGTGGCGGGATGCGCCCACATGCGCGGGTTCATGGCAGGGGCGACGAGCACCGGCTTGTCGGTGGCGAGCAGGCAGGTGGTGGCGAGGTCGTCGCCGAGGCCGTGCGCCATGCGGGCCAGAAGATCGGCGGTGGCCGGCGCCACCACGAGGAGGTCCGCCTCCCGTGACAGCCGGATATGGCCGATGTCGTGCTCGGCCGTCAGATCGAACAGGTCGGTGAACACCCGCTCGCCGGTGATCGCGCCCACCGACAGCGGCGTCACGAATCGCCCGGCCGCCTCGGTCATGATGGCGCGGACCGTGGCGCCGCGCTCCTTCAGGCGGCGCGCCAGCTCGAGGCACTTGTACGCGGCAATGCCACCCCCGATGAGGAGGAGGATGCGCTTGTCCTTCAGCATCGGCGGCTCCCTTGGCGTCGCTCCCGGCGTCGTCCTGCCGCAGTACAGCACGCAATGGTCGCCATGCAACGCGCCCTGCTCCCGAGCGGGAGCCCGCGGAGGCATCCCGGTGCGAATTCTGATCCGTGCAGCCCAGAGTAGTTGCGGGGTGTATCGCTACCCGAAATTACATTCCCGGCGTCTCCGACCTGTCGAGCCGTGGCAACGTAAAGAAACGCGCGAAGAAAATCGTTACCGGCGGTACGATTACCCGCCGCCCGCGCGCCTCGCGTGCTGGCGCAGGGCGGAATTGACCATTAGAATCTGTCACATGAGAGGTATCACGGGGCAGGTCGGGAACTTGGACGGGGCTGGAGGCGTTGGGGACGCTCGTCTCAGCGCGTTTGGCGGCGAGTTCGTCGATCCGGCCACGGAGCAGCAGTTTCGTGCCGCCTGTCTGGAAGAGGCCCGGCGCCACGGGCGTTTCCTGTTCGCCGCCTCTGTGATTCTCAACGCTTTGTTCCTGCTGAGCGACTGGCGATTCGCCGGGACGGGGCATTTCGTGGTGGCGGTGAGTGCGCGCTTCGTGGTCGTCGCGCTGTCGCTGCTCTGCCTGGTGGCGGTTCAGGTCGCGACCACGCCGGGACGGATGACCGCCATCTACCTCGTCTGGCTCTGGGGCATATCGGCGGCCATCGCGGTGCTGGTGAGTTCGCACAGCGACCTCGCCCTGTTCGTGGTGATGCTGCTGCCGACGGTCTTCTATCTGGCCGTTCCCCTGCCGTTCGGCTGGCTTGTCTCCAGCGGCTTCGGGGCGAGCGCCCTGTTGCTGTTCGGCTATCTCGACCGTTCGACGGGCTGGCAAATGGCGGTGGGCCTCGCCCTCGCCGTCGCCGTGCTCAACACCATGCTGGCGCTCGTCGCCGGCCGAGCCAACCGTACGGAGCGGCGTTTCTGGTCGGTGGTCCGGGCGGAGCGGGAGGCGAACGAGAAGCTGCGCGCCAGCGAGGACATCCTGGAGAACACCTTCGAGGCCGTGCCCATTCCCCTGGTGGTGGCGCGGCTGGAGGACGGCCGGTACATCAAGTCCAACGAGGCCGCGCGGCGCTTCTACGGCGGGACCTTCGACCTGCCCGATGCCGGCGGCCTGTGGGACGCGGCGCTCGGCGGCAAGGATGCCCAGTCGCTTCGCGACCGCCTGCGCCGCGACGGCATCGCCACCGAGTTCGAAACCACGGTGACGCTCGCCGATGGCGAGGAGCGACAGGTGGTGCTGGCGGCCGCGGTGACGCCCTCCGGCCCCTCGTCCAATCTCGTCGCGGCCCTGGTGGACGTCACCGACCGCCGCGCCGCCGAGCGGCAGGCGCGCTATGCGGCGAGCCACGACGCCCTCACCGGCCTGCCCAACCGGGCCGCCTTCCACGAGGGGCTCGAGGCCGCGCTCGCCCGGCGCAAGCCCGGGCAGGGCATCTGCGTGCTGCTGATGGATCTCGACGGGCTCAAGGACGTCAACGACACCCTGGGCCACGATGCCGGCGACGCGGTGCTGATGGAGACGGCGCACCGGCTCGACGCCCTCGTCGACCAGCCGGCCCTGATCGCCCGGCTCGGCGGCGACGAATTCGTCTGCGCCGTCGAGGGGCCGGACCCGGTGGGGCTCGGCCGGCGCCTCGCCCAGAGTCTCCTCTCCGAGCTGCGCCGGCCGCTGCTGCATGCGGGCCGGCACTTCACGACGCGCGCGAGCGTCGGCATCGCGGCCTGTCCCGAGCACGATTGCACCTATGGCGAGCTGATGAAGGACGCCGACCTCGCCCTCTATGCCGCCAAGCAGCAGGGCCGCAACCGCGTGGTCGTCTACGCGCCGGCCATGCGACAGGCGGTGCTGGAGCGGGTGGCGCTGAACCGGGCCATGATCGGCGCCCTCGCCGATGACGAGATCGTGCCTTACTACCAGCCCAAGGTGTCGCTCATCACGGGGCGCCTCGCCGGGGTTGAGGCGCTGGTGCGCTGGCGGCGCTCTCCGCACAGCATCCTCTCGCCCTCCGCCTTCGAGGCCGCGCTCTCCGACCCGGAACTCGCGGTGCTGATCGGCGAGCGCATGGTGCGCCGGGTGGCGAGCGACGTGCGCAGCTGGATCGAGCTCGGCTACGATTGCGGCCGCGTCGCCATCAACCTCGCGCCCGCCCAGTTCACCAACCGCGACCTCGCGCCCACCCTGCTGCGCCAATTCCACGCCGCGGGCGTGGAACCGTCCCATTTCGACGTGGAGATCACCGAGACCGTCTTCCTCGGGCGCAGCTCCGACCATGTGGCGCCGATCCTCGACGAGCTGAACCGCGCGGGCGTGCGCGTGGCCCTCGACGATTTCGGCACCGGCTACGCCGGCCTCATCCACCTCAAGCAATTGCCCATCGATACCATCAAGATCGACCAGAGCTTCGTGAAGGACATCGAACGCGATGCCTTCGACACCGCCATCGTCTGCGCGGTGATCGAGCTTGGCCGCAAGCTCGGCATGCGGGTGGTGGCCGAGGGGCTAGAGACGGCGGGACAGGCCCGGTTCCTGCGCGACAACGGGTGCGAGCTGGCGCAGGGCTTCCTGTTCTTCCGCCCGCTCGCTGCGCCCGAGATGACCGCTCTCCTGCGGGCCGAGCGTCCGGACACGGCCGCCGCCCGCCTCGCCTTGTTCGAGGCGCGCTGAGCGTGGGGTGACTGAAGGGGACGCCGGACCCCTGTCCTTTACGCTGCACTGCGAAAGGCATTGTGAGGAAAGTTGCGGCAAGTAGAGGGCCGGTGATTTCGCAGCGCGAAATCTTTTTGCCGGCGAGACGGCCAATTCGTCCCTTCTCTGACAAGCAGGCGCCCGATGGCCGCCGCAAATGGCCAAGTTGTCGCAGCAAACGCGACAATTGACGTGGCCGTGCTCAAACAAGCATCAAATCTTGCCCTCACCTTGGGCACGACATGCGAATGAAACTAAATCAAAGTGTCGCTAATCAGACAAAAATGGGTGGGGACGGTGCCTGGGGTGATGGAGAGAGCACCATGGTTCAGCAGGAAGCGTTGCAAATCGAGCGCGAGCAGCCTCGACATCATGTGCCCCTCGTTTCACTGAGCGACGTGGCTCTGACCGGGATCTACGAGATCTCGAAGATTCTGACGGCCCCGAATCGCCTCGAAACCACGCTGTCGAGCGTGGTTAATCTTCTGTCGTCCTTCATGCAGATGCGTCATGGCGTCATTTCGCTGCTGGAAGATGACGGCATTCCCGACATCACCGTCGGCGGCGGCTGGAACGAAGGCACCGATGCGCGCTACCGCGCGCGCCTGCCGGAGAAGGCCATCGGACAGGTGATCGCCACCGCCGTGCCGCTGATCGCCGAGAACGTCGCCTCCCACCCCGCCTTCAGCGAGGCCGATGCGCAGGCGCTCGGCGCCAGCGAGGACACGCGCGTGTCCTTCATCGGCGTGCCGATCCGCGTCGCGTCCCGGGTCATCGGCACGCTGACCATCGACCGCGTGTGGGACGGCCGCTCCGTGTTCCGGCTCGATTCGGATGTGCGCTTCCTCACCATGGTGGCGAACCTCATCGGCCAGACGGTCCAGCTCCATCGCGTCGTCTCGCGTGATCGCGAGCGGCTGATGGCGGAAAGTGGCCGCCTGCAGAAGGAATTGTTGGAGCTGAAGCCGTCCACCGTCGGCCGCGAGCGCAAGCGCGTCTATGTGGACGGCATCATCGGCGACAGCCGCGAGATCCGCGGGCTGCTCGACAAGATCATGATCGTCGCCAAGTCCCATTCGCCCGTGCTGCTGCGCGGTGAATCGGGCACCGGCAAGGAACTGATCGCGAAAGCCATCCACGAGCTCTCGCCCCGCGCCAAGGGGCCGTTCATCAAGCTCAACTGCGCCGCGCTGCCCGAATCCGTTCTGGAATCCGAGCTGTTCGGCCATGAGAAGGGGGCCTTCACCGGCGCCGTCGGCGCGCGCAAGGGCCGCTTCGAGCTTGCCGACAAGGGTACGCTCTTCCTCGACGAGATCGGCGAGATTTCCCCCGCCTTCCAGGCCAAGCTGCTGCGCGTGCTGCAGGAGCAGGAATTCGAGCGGGTCGGCGGCAGCCACACCCTCAAGGTGAACGTGCGCGTCGTCGCCGCCACCAACCGGAACCTCGAGGAGGCGGTGGCCAAGAACGAGTTCCGCGCCGACCTCTATTACCGCATCAGCGTCATCCCGGTGATCGTGCCCTCCCTGCGCGACCGGCGCGGCGACATCCCGCTCCTGGCCAACGAATTCCTCGACCGCTTCAACCGCGAGAACGGCCGCGACCTGCACTTCAATCAGGACGCCATGGACGTGCTGATGGGCTGCGGCTTCCCGGGCAATGTGCGCGAGCTGGAGAATTGCGTGCAGCGGACCGCCACCCTGGCGCAGGGCGGCAACATTGTCGGCGACGACTTCGCCTGTCGTCACAACGAATGCCTGTCGGCGCTCCTGTGGCGCAGCCCGGCGGACGCGCCGCAGACGCGCCGCCCCATGGAAATCCCCCTCCCGGTGATGCCGCCGCTTTCCGCCATCAGCAGCGAGGCGGCTAATTCCAACACGGTGCCGCGCCTGCCACCGCTGACCGTGCCGGTTCCCGTGTCCGCGCCGGCCATGCCGGTGCGGGCGGCCGACGCGGACGAGGAATTGTCCGAGCGCGAACGGCTGGTGGATGCGATGGAGCGGGCCGGCTGGGTTCAGGCCAAGGCCGCGCGCCTGCTCGGCCTCACGCCGCGCCAGATCGGCTACGCCCTCAAGAAGCACGACATCGAGATCAAGCGCTTCTGATTGGTCCCAGCCGCGGGTCTCGGCCCCGGCAGCACCTGCACCGACAAAGCCCTCTCCGCCCGGCGGGGAGGGCTTTTTCGTGCCGGCTGGACGCGGCCGGCGATCAGGCCCGGCACCCCGGACACAGGACGCGCGCGCTGTCGCACTTGCGACACCTTGTCGGGTGAACGACAGCGCTCCGAGACTCCGGCCCAGAAGAATAACAATTAAAAATCAAAGTGTTGCCCGATGGCACGTTGCTTGAAAGAGGGGTTGCGCCTGCCAATCTGCACAGTGCGGAGCTAGCCCATGGCCTACAAGATCGTCGCGTCCCAGTGCACCGTCTGCGGTGCCTGTGAGTTCGAGTGCCCGAATGCTGCCATCAGCCTCAAGCGGGACATGTATGTGATCGACCCCAAGAAGTGCACGGAGTGCGAGGGGCATTTCGACAAGCCCCAATGCGCCGTGGTCTGCCCGGTGGAGAATACCTGCGTCCCGGCATGATCCCCGGCGCTGCGGCGGGGATGCCGGCCCGATCGGTTCCGCACGGACCCATCCCTGCTGGTCCCGGCGGGCATTCCCTCCACCGAATACGAGATCGGAGCCGTCCGGGCTCCGCTCCTCACCCCCTGCGCGCGGTGCCCGGCGCCGCAGCCTGACAGTTGAACGGAGGACCAGATGGCGGCCGTACAGGACACAGTCGAACAGGTTCGCTCCATCGACGTCGACCAGTACAAATACGGATTCGAGACCAACATCGAATCCGAGAAGGCGCCGAAGGGCCTTTCCGAAGAGGTGATCCGCTTCATCTCGGCCAAGAAGGAAGAGCCGGAGTGGATGCTGCAGTGGCGCCTCGACGCCTACGCCCGCTGGCTCACCATGCAGGAGCCGGAGTGGGCGCGCGTCAGCTACCCGCAGATCGATTTCCAGGACCTCTACTATTATTCGCAGCCGAAGAAATTCAAGGCGCCGAAGTCCCTCGACGAGGTCGATCCGGAAATCCTGAAGACTTATGAAAAGCTCGGAATTCCGCTGCGCGAGCAGGTGATTCTCGCCGGCGTCGAAATCCCCGAGGGCGAGCGGCCGAAGATCGCCGTGGACGCGGTGTTCGACAGCGTCTCCGTGGCCACCACCTTCAAGGAGGAGCTGAAGGCCGCGGGCGTGATCTTCATGCCCATCTCTGAGGCCCTGCGCGAGCATCCCGATCTGGTGAAGCAGTATCTGGGCAGCGTGGTGCCGGCGACCGACAATTACTATGCGACGCTGAACCAGGCGGTGTTCTCGGACGGCTCGTTCGTCTACATTCCGCCGGGCGTGCGCTGCCCGATGGAGCTGAGCACCTACTTCCGTATCAACGAGAAGAATACGGGCCAGTTCGAGCGCACCCTCATCATCGCCGACAAGGGCTCCTACGTCTCTTATCTCGAAGGCTGCACCGCGCCCATGCGCGACGAGAACCAGCTGCACGCCGCCGTGGTGGAGCTTGTCGCCCTCGATGATGCCGAGATCAAGTATTCCACCGTCCAGAACTGGTACCCCGGCGATGCCGAGGGCAAGGGCGGCATCTACAATTTCGTGACCAAGCGCGGCGACTGCCGCGGTAAGAATTCCAAGATTTCCTGGACGCAGGTGGAGACCGGCTCGGCCATCACCTGGAAGTATCCGAGCTGCGTGCTGCGCGGCGAGGGCTCTTCCGGCGAGTTCTATTCCATCGCCATTTCCAACGGCCGCCAGCAGGTGGATTCCGGCACCAAGATGATCCATCTCGGCAAGAACACCACGAGCCGGATCATTTCCAAGGGCATCTCGGCCGGCAAGTCCAACAACACCTATCGCGGCCTCGTCTCGGCCCACCGCAAGGCGGCCGGGGCCCGCAACTTCACCAATTGCGACTCGCTCCTCATCGGTGACCTCTGCGGCGCGCACACCGTGCCGTATATCGAGGCCAAGAACCCCACGGCGCAGTTCGAGCACGAGGCCACCACCTCGAAGATCTCGGAAGACATGCTGTTCTACTGCATGCAGCGCGGCCTCTCCCAGGAGGATGCCGTCGCGCTCGTGGTGAACGGCTTCGTCCGGGATGTGCTCCAGCAGCTTCCCATGGAGTTCGCCGTCGAGGCGCAGAAGCTCATTTCCATCAGCCTGGAAGGCAGCGTCGGCTGACGCGCCTTCCGTCCCATCGTTCAGGTCGCGTCGCCGGGCAACAATAACCAGAGGATCTTCACCATGGCTCCCCTTCTCGAAATCAAGGACCTCCATGCCGAGATCGCTGGGGGGCGCAAGATCATCAACGGGATGAACCTCACCATCAATCCCGGTGAGGTGCACGCCATCATGGGGCCGAACGGCGCCGGCAAGTCCACCCTCTCCTATGTCCTCTCCGGCAAGCCGGGCTACGAGATCACCGGCGGCGAGGTCATCTTCCGGGGCGTGAACCTGCTCGATCTGTCGCCTGACGAGCGCGCGGCGCAGGGCCTGTTCCTCTGCTTCCAGTATCCGCTGGAAATCCCCGGCGTCTCCAACATGGCGTTCCTGCACACGGCGGTGAACAGCCAGCGCAAGAAGCGCGGCGAGGTGGAGCTGACCTCCCCCGAGCTGGTGCGCAAGGTGCGCGAGCTGGGCAAGACGCTCGGCATCGACGCCGACATGCTCAAGCGCCCGGTGAATGTGGGCTTCTCCGGCGGCGAGAAGAAGCGCAACGAAACCCTGCAGATGATGCTGCTGGAGCCCTATTTCTGCGTGCTGGACGAGGCGGATTCCGGCCTCGACATCGACGCGCTCAAGGTGGTCTCCAACGGCGTCAACGCCCTGCGCTCGCCCGAGCGCTCCATGCTGGTGATCACCCACTACCAGCGCCTGCTCGATTACATCGTGCCGGACGTGGTGCATGTGTTCAACGCCGGCCGCATCGTCCACACCGGCGGCAAGGAGCTGGCGCTGGAGCTTGAGGCCACCGGCTACGCCCAGTACCAGAGCGAGGCCGCGTGATGGCCGCGCCAGCTCCGGCACTCGTCCGCCCCATGAAGACCGGCGCCGAACTGGCGCTGGCCGAGACCTTCGCCGCCGTCCGCGCCAGCCTGCCGGGCGGCCCCGACGTGGCGGCCCAGCGCACCGCGGCCTTCGACACCTTCGCCGATGCGGGCCTGCCGCACCGTCGAGTGGAAAGCTGGAAATACACCGACCTGCGCGCCCTGATGCGCGACGCCAAGCCCCTCGCGCCGCTGCCGGATGCGGATGCCAAGGCGAAGGCCGTGGCCGCCGGCAGCCTGTTCTCGACGCTCGGCTTCCGCCGCCTCGTGGTGGTGAACGGCACCTTCGTGCCCGAGCTGTCGGACCTCGCGGATCTGGAGCCCGGCCTCACCATCGCCTCCATGGCGGATGCGCTGGCTGAACCCGCCGGCCTTCCGGCGAGCTACCTCGGCCGCACGGTCGCCTCGTCGGATGCCGTGCTCGCCCTCAACACGGCGCTCATGGGCGACGGCGTGGTGGTGCATGTGGCCGCCGGCGCAGCTGTCACGCGGCCGGTGGAGCTGGTGTTTGTGACCACGGCCGAGACCCCGGTCGCCGCCTTCACCCGCTCGCTGGTGGTGGTGGAAGATGGCGCCCGCCTTTCCCTCGTCGAGAGCCACGAAGGGCCTGCGGGCATCGCCTATCAGGTCAATACCGCGCTGGAGCTGGTGGTGGGCGCGGGCGCGACCTTCGAGCGCGTCAAGGTGACGACCGAAGGCAGCGACGCTGTGCATCTCGCCACCATGCTGGCGAAGGTGGCGGCCGATGCCAGCTTCTCCAACACCTTCTTCACCACCGGCGGCGCCGTGGTGCGCAACCAGCTTCTGCTGCATCTCGCGGGCGAGAATGTGAAGGCCCATATGGGCGGCGTGAGCCTGCTCGCGGGCAAGCAGCACGCCGACACCATGCTCTCCGTCGATCACGCGGCGCCGGCCGGTGAGAGCCGGGAGTCCTTTCGCGCGGTGCTGGACGGCGCCTCGCAGGATATCTTCCAGGGCAAGATCGCCGTGCGCCAGGCGGCGCAGAAGACCGACGCCCGCATGCTCAGCCGCGCGCTGCTGCTGACCGAGACGGCGGAATCCTGCAACAAGCCGGAGCTGGAGATCTTCGCCGACGACGTGCAGTGCGGCCACGGCTGCACGACCGGCACGCTCGACCAGCAGATCAAATTCTACCTGATGGCCCGCGGCATTCCCGCCAAGGAGGCCGAGGCGCTGCTCATCCAGGCCTTCGTCGGCGAGGTGATCGACGCCATCGGCGAGGAGGGCATCCGCACCGCCCTCGCCGAGGCGACGCGCGCCTGGCTGCTGGGACGGGAGTGAACCATGACCGCTCTTCACCCCGCGGTCTCGAACGGTTCCTACGATGTGATGCGCGTGCGCGAGGATTTTCCGATCCTCGACCTCAAGGTCAACGGCAAGCCGCTGGTCTATCTCGACAACGGCGCCTCGGCCCAGAAGCCGAAGGCGGTGCTCGACCGCATCCAGCAGGTCTACACCTCCGAATATGCCAACGTGCATCGCGGCCTGCACTATCTCGCCAATGCGGCGACCGAGGCCTATGAGGGCGGCCGCCATGCGGTGCAGCGCTTCCTCAATGCGGCGCGGCCGGAAGAGATCATCTTCACCCGCAGCGCCACGGAGGCGATCAACCTTGTCGCCGCCACCTTCGGCAAGATGCGGATCAAGGCGGGCGACGAGATCGTGCTCTCCATCATGGAGCACCACGCCAACATCGTGCCGTGGCACTTCCTGCGTGAGAACCAGGGCGCGGTGCTGAAGTGGGCGCCGGTGGACGACGAGGGCAACTTCCTCCTCGACGAATTCGAGAAGCTGCTCACGGACCGCACGAAGCTGGTGGCCATCACCCAGATGTCCAACGTGCTGGGTACCACCGTCCCGGTGAAGGAGGTGGTGAAGATCGCCCATGCGCGCGGCATCCCCGTGCTGGTGGACGGCTCCCAGGGCGCGGTCCATCTCGATGTGGACGTGCAGGACATCGACTGCGATTTCTACATCATCACCGGCCACAAGCTCTATGGCCCCACGGGCATCGGCGCGCTCTACGGCAAGTATGAGCATCTCGAGGCCATGCCGCCTTTCAACGGCGGCGGCGAGATGATCCGTGTGGTGCGGCAGGATTCAGTCACCTATGGCGATCCGCCCCACCGGTTCGAGGCGGGCACGCCGGCCATCGTGCAGGCCGCGGGGCTCGGGGCCGCGCTGGACTACATCCAGTCCATCGGCAAGGCGCGCATCCGTGCCCACGAGAACGAGCTGTGCCGCTATGCGCAGGAGCGGCTGGGCGAGCTGAACTCGGTGCGCATCATCGGCACCGCCAAGGAGAAGGGCGCCATCATCTCGTTCGAGATCGCCGGTGCCCATGCCCACGACTTTGCGACGCTGATCGACAATGACGGCATCGCGGTGCGTGCGGGCACCCATTGCGCCATGCCGCTGCTGGAGCGGTTCGGCGTCGCGGCCACCTGCCGCGCCTCGTTCGGCCTCTACAACACCCGCGAGGAAGTGGACCGCTTCGTCGCGGCGCTGAGCAAGGCGCAGGAGCTGATCGGCTGACGCCGGCGCCCACGGGCGCGGGGCCTCTGTTTTATGGACAGAAACGGGTCGGCTTTGCCGGCCCGTTTTGCGTTGGGCGGCCCCCGTCGAGGGGCAAGGTCGAAAATGCGACACGCGGCCCGGAACGGCGATTGTCGGCTTTCGACAGGGTGTATGGGCGGGGCTCGCAGTGTCCTGTTTCAAACAGCCCTAAACTGGCATGTCGGCCGCCAAAACGGGTGTGTCGGGTTCTGAACATGCCCGTCGGAACGCCGCAACATATTGATTTTATGCGATAAAAAATCCGAAAAATCGCTGGCACACTCGTTGCTACTCCTCTGTCAGGCGCCAGGCTGCTGGCTGGTGGGCTCCGGAAGGGCCCCGTCCGCATCCGCGCCGGAGTGCAACGTCCCCGGGTCCGTCTGCGTGCCCCGCAGCGGTCCGGAGACCACCGAATCCTCGTTTGAAGGTTTCGAAGGAGAGCAAGATGGCTTCGCTGCGACAGATCGCGTTTTACGGCAAGGGTGGCATCGGCAAGTCCACCACGTCCCAGAACACGCTTGCGGCCCTGACCGAGCTTGGTCAGCGCATCCTCATCGTGGGCTGCGACCC